>DAHUZY010000022.1 GCA_027314885.1 Candidatus Saccharimonadota bacterium
GGCATATTTATTCTACTAACACTATGCGCTCACGTGCTCTCGGCGTCTGGGCGGCGGTATCAGGCATTGCCCTTGCTTTCGGTCCGGTCATTGGAGGTGTGATTATAGGTTTCTATGATTGGCGCGGTGTCTTTATTTTCGGAGCTGTTTTCGGCCTGATTGCACTAATTGCGGGTTGGCGGGTTTTACCTGAGAGTGCCAATCCTAAAGGTCGGAGACTGGATATACCGGGAATTATAGCGGGCGCAATTGCGATAGCAGCATCTGTTACTGCCCTTATTAGTGGCGAGACGGTAGGTTACGGTCAAAGCTGGATCATCGCCCTATTTATTGCTGCAGGACTTAGTCTTCTTGGGTTTATTATTATAGAAAGACGATCTTCAGACCCGGTATTACCGTTAAAGTATTTCACCCACCTGGACTTTAGTTTGGCCCAAGTTGTAGCATTCGTAACGAACTTCGGCATCTTTGCAGTCTTTTTCTTTGTTTCACTCTACTTGCAGCTTATTGCAAACTTTTCTGGTTACCAGATTGTTCTTGCTTATCTAGCAATGACTTTCGCAATTGTACTATCAGCACTTCTCAGCGGGCGCCTTAATAGCAGCATTAACTCACGCGTAATGGCAGCAGTTGGTTGTGGATTGGCAGGCATCGGTATATTGCTGGTTAATGAAGTATTATCACCGACAGTGTCGAGCATTTCACTTGCGTGGACTCTTGCAGTCTGCGGTATAGGTTTTGGTATTTGCTTAGTCGTTATGACTTCCAGTGCACTTAAAGCAGTATCGCCGGCCAGATCCGGCATGGCAGCCTCAACGGTTAATACATTCCGCGAACTCGGCGGGGTTTTTGGCGTGGCCGTGCTCGGGTCAATTGTCAACGCTCAGTTGACATCACATCTTGCTGGCCAGTTACGGGCTTTTCACCTACCGACAAACTTTCAGACATTTGTCATATACGCTATCACCCACGGGGGTAACACTCCTGCGGGTGTATCAGTATCTCCGAACGCACTCGTTTCCCATGCACAACTAGTCGGCCAGCTTACCCAAGCTGCTTATGGCGCCTTCGGTAACGGCCTTAGTATTGCACTCAATCTGTCGGGCATCCTGCTAATAGTCCTCAGTTTAATTTGCTTTGCTCTGTATTCACAGGAACATTACCGAGCGCTTAGACTCCCGGGTCTTCGTGCAAAGTCATCGTCATAGGTGTTTTATGCCTATCTTAATTTATAAATATCACCAGAAGCTGTTCTCTATTTAAGGAATGTGCTCATTGAAGGAGCGCTGCTGTCATTGTTTGTCAATGGAGACAAACCCCAGGATGCTTCAATGGTCCGCAGTATTGAGTAATGTGTGTACGGACTTGCAGAGCTGTAACCATTCTTAATGGCTGAACCGGCGAGCACTGCTGCTACGTGATTATCTCCGACATAACCTTCATCCCAGGTAATTACGAGCAATGAGTTTTGAGTTGTGAAAGCTTTAGACTGCAAAATAGTTGGTACATTTTGTGCCAGCCAGGCATCACCAGTAGCAATCGAGCAGTTATGCATATCGTTACAGAGATTAGGTGTAATAAATGCATAGTTTGGCGTGGTCTGAACCGAGCGCAAATCTATCGCCATTTGGCTAAATGGCACCACGTGACTCTGACAGCGTGAAGGGTTATTAATTATGTCGCTGTAGTACAGAAAGGGATTATGCTTAGTTGCGTACAATCCAGAGTTATATGCGTAACAGTTCGAGGGCATGCTCTCGGCATATTCTTTCCACGTCCGGCCTGAGCTTTGGATTTCATCGGCTATATTCTTGACGTTTACCTCGCATCCGGCACTTGGCGGGTTGCAGTCGGTGGTTATGCCGTCAGTAGAGCCGCTCGTTAAAGCCAAATAATTCGGCAGGCTGGGGTGCGCAACGGCAGAATAGTTAGTGGCGAGTGCGTACTGCTTGATAAGACTGTTTAAATAGGGAGCGCTTGGATTGCCGATAATATTAGCAGATGGCTGATTTTCGTCGACGATTATAAAAACGTGATTAAGTGTTTTTGCCTGTCCGCCTTTTGGTGTTTGAGTCGTAGCCGATTGACTATGAGTAGTAGTGACTGAAGCCTTTACGGGCGGTTTATGTTTTTTGACCGGAGAGCCGGGAAGAACAAATATCAATATGACTGCTACTAACACTAGTGCAGCTGTAAAGCTTATTAAGATATGCCTTCTCTTCATTTCATTGAGCCTCATACGACTGTGATCTGCCCTAGATCTGTTGTTTCCCAACTATTTTCATAGATCCATTTACCTTTTTGGTTTAGTATAAATGACTTTGACTGACCCATTTCTATTATACCTAAATTGAGGTTTGAATTTTGCACTGCTTGAGTCGGGAGTTGCTTAAAATCCATGCCTCCCTCTGTTGTCGTATTTTCAATAGTAACTTTCGTACCCACCGGCACTGTCGCTATACTCGGCATAAAGCCAAAATTATTGTAGTTAATTGTCAATACAAGGTGAGGCGCAGTCAGGGTATGCGCTGGCTTAGGCTGAATACTTGTAGTGACGGTATTAGATGCGGCTGCCGACGTCGACTTTGTTTGTATAGCTGACTGTAATCTCGTGACATGTGCTTCCAAAGTTTGTCGAACTGCAAGATTATGGCGCCACCCTATACCGTAATAGGCAGTAACGGCGACACCGAGAACGATGAGAAGTGACATAATTTTAGACATGACATTCATGACTGTCCTTTAATTTCAGCTCTAATTGCAGGATTGCCGTTAGCCTGATACTGTACTGCCTGTGTCGTGTTGAATGTAAATGAGACTTGCTGTTGCGATCCAATAGCGCCTAAATTAAGGGGTGAATTTGCAACAGCACCACCATTCCAGTTAACTGCTTCTATGCGTACGGTATTACTCGACTCATTTCTAATACTGACTGTGCTGTTTAGGGGCACGGTATCAATATTAGGGTCAAAGCCGTAGCGATTGTAGATAATGGTGAGCACTTTATTACCACTCGTTGCGAGACTTTGAATGATCGCTGGCTGAGAGCTGGATTGTTTAACATCTTGCCTCTTATGTACCTGGGCTTTATTGAGAGTATCGAGTTGGTGGGTTAGGGTGGCTACACGGTGTTGTAAGCGACTGTTTGTTAGCGTGCTCATATAATACCTTTGGCCTACAAATCCACTTGCACCTGCTGATATAAGGAGTAGTAGTGTAAGTATCGTATAGACAAGCACACGACGTGTGGGGCGTTCCATATAGTGCCTCATTAACCATATAATCTCGCGGATATTGCGTAAGCGCAATAGCCTATATTACACTGCCTTAGCTATATTTCCGTTAAGTAAGCGGTTTTTGCTTCCGCTACAATGATTTTTCTATCTATGTAAGCTGCTCCAATTCTGTTGCAATAAGTGTACGCGCTTTTGCTTCATAGATACTGGCATCATTACCGCCTTCGTCTCTATACCAATTATTTAATTCCTCTAAAACTTTACCTATGAGCGGTCCTTCTGAAAGCCCGTACTCATCTTTAAAGGTATCTATTAGCCAGCTTCCGTCAATACCCAGATCACGCTTAAGAGAGGGTTGACGCTGCGCTGGTGACTTTGACTGATACGCTTGCCAGATCTTATCAATACGAGTGAATTTTGGCTTACTACCACGTGTATGACCAGGTTGCCAGCTCGCTGCTGCATCTGCTCGGTGCAGCTCAAGTAAGTCCTCAAATGCAGGATTGCCGAGCATGCGCTGCTGATGACTTGGCCTCATATTCGGTAGGTCATCAATAGCCATGTGGTTGTAAACGAGCCAGCTGATGTCTTTGATATCGTGATGAGAAAATTGAAGTCGTTTTAAGACAGCCTTAGCCATCTCAGCCCCTACTGCATGGTGTCTGTTAAAGTGAATGCGGTCATGGGGATTCTGCGGCTTAATGAAAGTTGGGCCCTTACCTATATCATGCAAAAGTGCCGCCCAGGCGAGCCGTCTGCTTGGATGCAAGGGGAGATAGTCAAGGATAAGTAATTCATGCTGCCAGACAGTACCTTCGGCATGGAACTGAGGTGGCTGATGTACCCGCTTGCCTGCTACTACCTCAGGCAGTATACGTATCAAAATACCGAGCGTATTAAGATCCTGTAATGAATGAGCCCGGCTGGAGTGAATAAGTAGCTTGTCAAGTTCATCACGCAGCCTATCGACTGCAATAGCCTCTACCATACCGTGAGCTGCCGCGTATTTTATGGCTTTCACAGTTTCAGGATGATAACGAAATCGAAGCTGATTTTTGAACCTTACCGCTCTCATGATGCGCAGTGGATCTTCTTTTATTCTGATTTTAGGATTACCAATAAACCTAATGGAGCGAAGATGCAAATCGTTCACCCCATCAACTAGGTCAATAATCTGGCCTGAGTGCGGATCAAGAGCCAGTGCATTAATCGTAAAGTCACGTCTCAGCACATCTTCTTCGAGACTGGTAAACTCAACTCTTGTTTGCTTCCGTCCTTTATGAGCCTCGATGTCTCTTCTGAAAGTGGCGATTTCGACTTCATGACTATTATCTAATGGACCAATTTTTACTCTTGTTACTCCAAATGCTTGAGCTCCATCTGTATGCTTTGATCGCGTAAATTCGCTTATGTTCATGATTTGCTCGGGTCTCGCATCAGTTGCTATGTCAAAATCTTTCGGTTTACGACCTAGCCATAGATCTCTCACTGCACCACCGATAATATATGCTTCAAACCCGTGTTTGTTCAGTATTCTGGCAGCCCGATCAGCCGAGTCGTACTCATGATGAGTTGCTTCCTGAAACCAAATCGGCGTAATGTCTCTCATAAATATCCGTGCCGTCACTGGTCCGACGCCTTTAAATGCAAGCAGCCGGGACTCTAGATCAGCAATGTCTTCAGATTGTTTTATTAAACGTGATACTGTGCCGTACTTTTTCTTAAGTGACTTGAATACCTGCAATAGCTTAGTGGCAGTTGAGAAGTCATATCGGGCATAATGTGCATCATCAAGTAATTTCACCAGTTTATCCCAGTCTGTTTTGATAAGTTTATTAACACTTGTCACCCCTGTTGCTGTAATGGTCTGATATGCATTTCGAGCGACCTCTTGCTGTATCGGTTTGCCGAAAAGCAAACAGGCCAGCAGCCAGCGGAAGAGAGAAGTCTCTTTTTTTGATGAGAGGTCAATTCCCAGTTCGTGCGCATTTATTTGACGATTCGTTGGCATAGCAGCATTTACCCGGATATTATCCCGTTAATGACTCATAAGCGCCCAAGCTTTGTTCTGAATAACTTGAGGACGGGTGTCCTTTATGTTGCCCTTGATGCTTTTTCCCCAGAGGTATGAATAGGTGTTTACCTTGCGATAAATTGGTAATAGATAATTCACTCCAGCTAGAATAAGTGGCTTATTTTGAGACGACAGGTAATAGTGTAGTCGGTGATCAATAATCCTAAAGAACTCTTCGAGCATTTCTTTATCAACTTGCGATATGTTGTATTGACCGTGGTAGGCTTCGCTGTCTTTGCCAGGCCGAGTCGGTGCAATTGTATGGGTCTGATACCACTTTGGATTCTCGTCGTAATTAAGTGCACTCTCCATATCGCTTGGAAAGTCTTTCAGGTGCACTGGCTTTAAATGGTAGTGATCACCTTCGTATAATTGAACATGCTTGTGATCAAGCGCCAGAACAAAATATGGTCTGTTTTTGTGCATAGTTTGTAGCAGCGGTTTAAGATTAAACCCACGTTTAACTGTAATCATGTAACGTACTTGGTCCTCGGCAAGGTGGTAATAGCGAAAGAACTTTGCCTGCGCAAATATAACCAGGCTCTCACGGTGCCTTGGCCAAAACTCACTGTCTTTAAGCATGTTCTGAATTGGCCGAAGTGTCTTTTTTAAGTCACGCTTGGGAATATCGGTGTCTTCTAAGGCAACTCTCGCTGCTTTTAAGAGGTTCTTAAGTTCAATCCGGTTTGGGTTAGTCCAACCACTTGGGTTATGCAGTGGTACATATATCGTTACACAGTACGGCTCATCATATAATTTCAATGCCTCTAGTTCATATGGGTCTGGGAAATCAATCATATAATAAGTCTCGCTTTTGTGGTGCGACGAACGTCCACTCTGTCCATAAACGTATAGAATTTACTTTGCACACCGCTCTGAGTCTTAGTGCGGTAGAGCATGGCAAGATTGTTGCGTTCAAATATCCTAAAAAAAGCTTTCCAGCTGATATGTTCGACTTCTATATCAGGTTCGTCGTCTTCAAATGTTATGTATAATCCCCCTCTATCAAGGCTATCATGAGCGCCGATAATGTGAGCAGGGTGCCCATACCTATACTCTATCCAGCGTTTGATGACATCATGGTTGGTTGTATGGTATTCGTTACTTGCACCGCCTGACTGAAGCAGACGCCTTGCAGATTTAATGGGGTCATCATCCTGGCGGTAGGGTTCGGTGTCGACTACATCGTCAAGCCCCTCATCATACGCTTCTTGAGCATCTATATTACTATCTAGGTCTGGATAGTCTACGGGCATAACTTCAGGCGTATCTATAGGCAGTGAGAACGGTGTATTGCCTTCAGCTGGTAATTGGACCATACTCTATCTCCTCTTCACCTCTTAATGTTTGTAGACTTCGCTTTACTTCTATGACTGCAACTTGCTTATGACTAATGAGTAACTCCATCTCTTCGCACCTGGTCATAAAGGCTGTTCGTGAATTAAAAATCTCCTCAACCGGAAACAGCTTTAAGAAGTCTATAACAGAGGCTGGTGCGCCTTGTTCCTTGGCTAAATGTACCAATTCGTTGCGCTCAATGGGAAAGATGATGCCCTGCGCAAGACTAAGTAGTTGGCGAACTGGTGGAAGTTGCTTCATGTACACCATCTCTAACCTCCCTAAGAAGTGACTTTACTTCTTCATCATTAACTTGAGCAAATTCTATATAATGTGCCCCGACTGAGCCCATGAAGTTGTTTGGATCGTCAAGAACAATTACTTCATCGGCCACACCTTTGAGCATCGTGATACTCTCAGCTGACGCCACAGGCGCTGCAACTACAACTCCCTTAGCCCCTTTATGCTTAACTGATTGTACGGCTGCTTGCATCGTCAATCCTGTCGCAATGCCGTCATCAACTAATATGACCGTCTGGTTTTTTAGATCTGGCGCCACGAAGCCTTCGCCATAATATAGGCGCCGACGTTTTTCCAGCAGTTTCCGAGCGCTCACCTCTGCCCGCTTACGCCAGGCGGCATCGGTAACGACAAGCTCATACTCGTTATATATAGGTGTTTCGTCTTCTGCCAATGCACCGATTGCATATTCACTGTAATACGGATGGCCGATCTTTCTCACAAGTACAAGCCCAAGATCTACTCCTAAAGCGTTAGCAACTTCTTTGCCCAGTATCACGCCGCCCCGGGGTAGCGCTAAGACCACTGCTGCCTTTCCCTTGTAGCGACCGAGCTTATGAGCGAGCTGGATGCCTGCATCTTGGCGATTGAAATAGCGCATAAGACAACTCCCTATTTCACCTCAACCCTTTTTAATTCCTTTTTTTGCTCAATAGGCATCGTGACTCGTAAAACGCCATCTTTAAATGAGGCCTCAGTTTTATCCGCCTTGACACCCTCAGGGAGTGTCACCCGGCGCAGGTATTGGTTACTGCTCTCACGTACATAATATCTTCTATCGTCTTGCTCTTCTTCCTCTTCTTTGTGTTCAGCAGAAACTTCAAGAACTCCTTCGTCTGTAGTAACTTTTATTTCTTCTTTTGTAAAAATCGGTAAAGTTACTTCTGCCACTAAGTTGTTGCCCTCTTCGTAAAGGTCCATCGGTGCTGTTTCAGTAATGACGCGGCCATACCCCTGGCTAGATCCCCAGAATTTATCAAGGTCCCGTTGTATTCTTCTCATATCATTAAAGGGACTATATCTTACTATTGGCATAATTTGCCTCCTTTCTTAATACCAGATATGTACGTATGAGGTTAGTGCTCTTTATTTATCCCCATCTCTGCCATACTTACCTCCGCTTAGTATTATTACTAATGATTCTGAGCCGAATGATCAACAGCTACAATGAGAGTGATCACAGGCGGTGTGTAACAAAACCTACTCAGTGCTGCTCTGTGAATATTGCATCTGATGTATGGCAACATAGTCCTCTAGATAACGTTGTGTAACCACCCCTACTAGTCTCTTGCCGGTCATAACCGGAACAATCCTGAGCTTTTGAGACTGCATAAGCTGTAGAGCCTTGCTTGCGAGGTCGGTCGGCTTAAGGATCAAACGTTTTGTGATGGGTTGAACAAATTTGTCTATCGGCTCTGCGCCCTCTTGCTTTAGATGATTGGTAATCTTACCCATCTCAATAACACCTACTGGATTTTTCGCTTGATCTGTAACCAGAAAGTTATACTGCTTGAAGCGAAGGACATAGTCTGATAAAAAAGTGTCGACCGATATGCCGAGCGGCACTACCACAAACGCGTCGTTATAAATATCCGCTATTTTTACCTTTGCAAGTATGTTTTGTGCCAGAGACTGAGCGTAGCTTAAACGTGCTGATTGCAGCAAGAAAAAGCCAATTATACCGAGCCAAAGGCCACCCAAGAAGCCACCAGTGAGTATAGCCAGCACTCCAATACCTATCATTGCATAGGCGAAAGCCACTCCCACATTTGTGGCGCTCCGGGTTGCTGAAGTGTAATCCTTCCTGATCATCCAAAGTATGGAGCGTAGAATTCGGCCACCGTCCAACGGAAACGCAGGTAATATATTAAAGACACTGACAACAAGATTAAGTACCGCTACAGGCTCACAAATAACTTCAACGGCTGTAAACTTTGCCTGTTTTGCGAGTAGCCATATGCCGGCAAAAATCCCTGCGATTACTAAGCTTGTCAGCGGTCCTGCTATTGTCATGAGGAATTCGGTCTTGGGATTATCTGGGTCTTGTTGTAGCTCTGACGCACCTCCTAGAAGAAACAATGTTATGCGCTTAATTCGCACACCACGACGATTGGCGACAATCGAGTGGGCATATTCGTGCGCAACAAGTGATATGAAGAAGATAATTGTAATAAGCACGCCTGCACCAATGAGTGCCAGCGACGACAGACTCTTGGTATATGCAGGTATATAGCTCGTAATCACAACCCATACGACGAGCACAAAGATAATGAACCATGAGTAATCTATGCGAAGCTGTATGCCAAAGAACGTACCGACAACAAAGCCCTTTCCGTTCATATCACCTCCAGCTATTCATTTCTAAGAATTTTACATTGGCAGTATGAGCGTTTTAAATGTAAAAAGCAGTGACGCCCGTCACTTGTGTACCGATAGAGAATTATCAATAAATGACGATTATAGGTGTTTATTGAGGCATAAAACGCAGCGCAAGTTCACCGAGGACAGTACTCGACTTCGTGCGCCTATGATCAAAGAGCGCTGCAATTGAGTACTCAGTCCCGTCTTCTATGGCATTTCGGGCAGCCACACTATGGGTATCGACCACTACTTGAATATCATCTGGTACATGCCCGCCTGCTTTTTTAAACATTTCGAGTCTTTCAGACATGCTTGCTATTGTCTCAGCTTGAGACTGTAGAATGCGGATATATCCCGATAGATCTTTGTTTATAAGTCTTGTCGCCGCTTCATCATGCAGACTGATCAGGCTTTCATCTATAGCCTGCAAGAGCTCCGATATGTGTGCAAACGTTTTATTATCATTTGGTTTGTAATCCTCCATGCTAGACCAAAATCTCTCGATCTATGCGCATTTTTGCTAAAGATAACATATGTCTCACTTTATTATCTACTGATATAACAAACTCAATATCTCTCTTGTATTGCCACATTGACACTAAATGATCTTCTGAAAGAAAGGTTTATATTTCCCTATTTTTGATGTCTTGAAATTTGCATAGGTCATTTCTGCCGGTATAACCTTCACAATAGCAATCTCGTTTGTAGAACCTCTCGTAAAAAGCTTAAACGGTGGTGGTGGCCAATCTGGGTCTAAATAGCGTCTCTGCATGAGTTCAAGCAGAATTTTTTGCTCAATATACAGATCATTAACTCTTTGAGCTTTACCGGTGAGTTGAAGCATCTGTACATTTTCTTCGTTCTGAAACGCCATCGCAACGTATGGACTTTCAAGAATATTTGTAAACTTTCTTCCTTCAACTCTTGTGCTGAAGTATATTGAAAGATCCGTGTCGGATATGCAGTACACTATGTTGACGTTTGGCCTGCCCTGGCTATCTACGGTCGCAAGTGATGCTGCTCTGTGCTGATTAATGAATTCTCTCGCTAAGCTTATACGGCTCGAACGAGATGGTGGATGATTATGCTTGTGGTCTTTGTTGACTTTTATTTGACTGAGCGTGCTAGTCTGTAACTTATACATGGCACCCTCCTTTCCTCCGTAAGGATGACCAATAGATAATTCATTTCGCCTTATTTATGTCCTGATTACTACTTTAGGTGTAGTATATATAGTTAAGCAGTGGGATCGGTCACTCAAAGTGATATGTATTACCGAAGGTGTTGGAAGATGCCCGACAGAGAATATACAAAGAGTGCAGTAAGAGCCTTCTTCTCACGAGGAGCTGATGATACTTATTCTCGTGGGGAATCAATTTTCCCCCCATATACATATGCCAAGTCTGTACACTTTATAGAATCGGGTTTTATAAAAATAGTTGCACCAAACCGAGACGGGCGGCAAAGCCTTCTCTATATTTTAGGCCCCGGTGATCTCATGCCTTTTCCCGGGGGGTTCGGCAGAAACAGAGTAGACTCATATTTCATAGCCATGAGTGCCGTGAAGACAAAACGCTTATCCTCAGAGTTACTGCTGCACGTTGTCGAGAATAATACTGTCATTTCCTCGGCAATTATGTGGCAGATATACGATCTGCTTACAAATTATAGTAATAGGGTATATACATTGTCTCTACAATCTCAAATTGAACGCTTGGCTTCATTCTTATTACAACTCAATGTCCGCTTCGGCATTAAACAAAATAAGGAAATAATCCTCAACATCCCCCTTACGCATGCAGAAATCGCTGCCTCCATATCAGCGACTCGCGAGTCGGTCAGCAGGTACATGGGGGTACTAATAAGGAGAGGCATCCTCGAGCAGCGAAATCACATCTTGATCATAAAAGACTTGCCTGCATTACTCGCTTTGATGCAATTGGCATAAGCAGAATCTTTCAGATGAAAATTTGACTCCCATCATCGTTTTGCTATGCTAGATATTCGTGTTTGCTACCAGGGCAGGCACGTTTTAAGCAGATTGTACTCTAAAAACAGACACTAAAATATATTACATAGGGAGGGTACATTCAAAGGTTGAAGGAGAGTTAATGCACTTTAAAGCGTTAACAGCGGTCATTTCGATCGCTGCTATTTCGGCTGTCATTGGATCAGTCGGACAAGCTAAAGCACTAAGTCCAAATACACCAACTAATAACGTCAGTAACACGGTACAAGTTGCTTCTGGGGATACACTGTCGGGAATCGCAAGCATCTATCAAACAACCTACATGCGGTTGTTCGATGCTAACCCGCAAGTTCAAAATCCGAATTTGATATATGTCGGTGAGACATTACAAATCCCTGCTCCAAACGAGCAGTTACCGAACAGGCTGATGCCAAACCAGGCAACACCGGCCGATACTGACAATACTGCACCCGCACCTAGCCAGACACCGGAGGTGACGGCGCCAGTTAGCCAGACGAGCGAAACTCCACCACCGACTCCGCCGCAACCCACGCCAACGACCACTGCTACTGCAAGCGATGTAAGTAGCACACCTGGCCCAAGCGTGTGGACTCAGCTGGCACAATGTGAGTCGAGTGGTAACTGGTCTATAAATACTGGAAACGGCTACTACGGTGGTCTGCAATTTACGCTGTCGAGCTGGCAATCGGTTGGCGGCAGCGGTTACCCCAACCAGGCAAGTGAATCTGAGCAAATCGCCCTCGGGCAAACGCTACAGGCTCGGCAAGGCTGGGGAGCATGGCCGGCCTGCGCCACGAAGCTCGGTCTTCTTTAGAAGCTGAACGTTCACTAACAAGAACCCCCTTCTTTTTAGCCTGGTACTAAGCGAAGGGGGATTTTTTGTTTAACGACTTATTGCTAGTGTGATACCCGCTTTAATCTATAGGCTAAATATTTTTGCCGGATACGCAATGTTTCGAAAAAACGTTTGTAATCATGGAGGGTGTAGTATGTCCCAAAAATTATTATCCATATTATTTCAGGCTCATCTATTCCTCTCTCGACAATTCCGTAGTATTTCAACGGCACAATAGAGGTATATAAAGCAGCGATTGCAATGAGTGCCACCAAACCACACAATATCCCAAAACTTCTTAAAGTCCTGGGTGTATGGTCCAAGGTAACTGCAAGTAAAAGGATTGCTACGGCACTCCCAGAAAAGGCCAAGAAGCTTCCCAGTAAATGAGTGGCGGCGCTTATGTTCTCAGGGTAGAGCCCGACTATAATTGCGCCCGCACCTGCAAACCCCATGAACACAAAGGCCATTCTGTTCATGAGATTATTCCTAAAACGCACGTAAAAGAGCAGCGCGCACACAATAGTGGCACTACCGAGCACAATGAATGACGAGTTAATGAGCCCATGTAATGGCGAACAAAAATAGTCATGGCGCAGATATGTACACTGCGTGACACCTAATCTGCTAATTGAGTCCTGCGTGTAGCTGTAACTACTAGCGGCACGAGCCGTAATGGCTTGGATAATGAAAAATTGTGTTATCGCAATCCACAGTAGCGGTCCGGATATAATGTACTGTCTGGCACTCGCAAAGAACTTCTTCACCTTAAATTGGGGTATCGACAATAACTTCATTCACCATCCCTCCTGAGCATTAACTACTTAACTAGCCTGAGAACGTGTCCGAAAAGTGTCGGTTATATGCCAGCTCACTATGGCCTGCTCTTATAAAAACGCTTTAATATAAAAAATGAATTAAAAAAACTCACAGTACTACATCTTTTCCACAAGCGTTATTACCCATAAAACTGCTAAAACTTCATAAATTACTCAGCAGTTAAGTGCTATATTACGTACAAATAGTAAGTAGATGATAATGCAACGATTATTAGAGACCAACATGCTGTATAATTGTGTGGATACTTATGCCAAAACGCCAATCAATTAGCACTAAATCTGTAAGCAAAACCCGCCTCTCCAGATTGGCTTACTACGGTAGTGGTTCTAAGAAGAAAAAAAGCATCTCAGGGCTGACCGATTACAGGAACATTCTCAGCAAGTTTCATCCGAAACGCATGCGTGAATACTGGTTCAGCCGCAAGGGTGCTATTATGGC
This sequence comes from Candidatus Saccharimonadota bacterium, assembly GCA_027314885.1. Lineage (GTDB taxonomy): Bacteria > Patescibacteriota > Saccharimonadia > Saccharimonadales > UBA4665 > JAJZAF01. The sequence goes on from DAHUZY010000022.1 coordinate 13,413, forward strand.
TCTCAAACTGATCGGTATCTTTATTATTTCAGGGATCATTTTTAGTGCTTTTGTAATTATAAACCTTCAAAAGAACCTACCAGCTTTACGTAGCCTATACGGTCAGAATCTTAACGGAAGCATACGCTACTATGACAGAACTGGTAAAGTGCTCCTCTGGACAGATTATAACGGCGTAAATCGCTCTCCGATACCAGGGAATCAAATGTCGCCATATGTCCGTAATGCTACAGTGGCAATCGAGGACAAGAGTTTTTATCAAGAGGGGCCAATTGATATTGGGGGCATTCTGCGCTCTGCCGCCCACGATATTATTAGCCCCAATGGCCAGCTCGAAGGTGGCTCCACCATTACTCAACAGCTCGTCAAAATGAATGAGGGCTGGATTGGTCAAGTCACCATATGGCGCAAGATCAAAGAAGTCTTTTTGGCCTATGATTTGAGTCGTGAATACTCTAAGTCGGCTATTCTATCAGGTTATTTGAACATTGCCCCGTATGGTGGCGCAGACTATGGCATATATGCAGCTTCGGAAGACTATTTCCACATTAAACCTTCCCAGCTGAGCTTGGCTCAGTCTGCCATGTTAGCTGCGATTCCTCAAGCTCCTGCTTATTACTCGCCGCGCAGCCCGGAATTTAACCAACAATCACTGGATGCCCGTAAAAACTATATTTTAACGTTAATGCAGCAACAGGGATATATCAACAGCAAACAAGAGGCGGCCGCCAAGGCAGTTGATGTAGTCAAGGAAGTGCAGCCAGCGCAAGGCTTGTACTCGCACGTCATTGCACCATATTTCGTACTCACTGCTCAGCAGCAACTCCAAGAAAAATTCGGCGCTTCAACAGCAAAAGAAGGCGGCTGGAAAGTAATTACCACGTTGAGCGTACCGCAGCAAAATAAAGCACAGTCACTCGTTGCCCAAAACCTTAGTAATGTTAAAAATGATGGTGGCGACGAAGAGGCCATGGTAGTAGAAAATGCCCCTACCGGGCAGGTGACCGCACTTGTCGGTGGCGCCAATTTCTACAGTAAAATCGATGGGCAAATTAATTACGCTACCATTCGGATTAACCCTGGGTCAACGTATAAGCTCTACGACTACACGGCGCTCATTAATAATAATAATGTTGGAGCAGGATCAGTACTCTATGATGTCCAGCAACCCCTGCCAGGCTACCCGTGTACAAATAAAGCACTTCCTCTTAAGGGTGGAAACTGTCTTTACGATTACGACTTCCAATACCCGGGCCCGCTTACCATTCGCTATGCTTTTGCCGGATCGCGCAATGTACCAGCGGTTAAGGCAATGCTCATCAATGGCGAGGCCAAGACCATTAAACTGTCTGAAGCAATGGGCCTAAAAAGCGGCTACTACTGTTACGCTAATTCTGCGAGAACGATACGCACTAAGTGCTATGGCTCAGCGGCAATTGGAGAAGGTGGCTATTTAAGGCTCAACGAGAGTGTGAACGGATTTGCAACTGATGCGCGACTCGGCAATTATGTGCCACAGACATTCATATTGAAGATTACTAACGCTGCCGGAAAGACAGTCTATCAATGGAAGCAGCCAAAGCCTGTTCAAGTGGTCAAACCTGACGCTGCGTATATTATCGATAATATTTTGAGTGACCCGGGCGCTAGTTACCTGCCTGGCTACTGCGGACCGGTAAACTGTACGAACATTTCGCAATTTGGCTGGAAGTTTCAACACACCAACGGCTGGGACGTAGCCGTAAAAACCGGGACGACGCATAATGATGATACTGGACTCATGATGGGTATGACCACTCAATATGTTGTCGGCAGCTGGGTAGGTTACCATACTGCCACCAAGCCGCTCATACCTCATTATGGTGGCCTAGAAGGTCTCACGGAACCTCTTACGAGAGGTATGATAACGTATCTGACGAACGGTCAAAAACCACAAAACTGGCAGCAACCAGCAGGCATTAAGAAACTACCCGCCTACGTAGTTGATAACCCTCCGGCGCGTGTATTGGGACACTACTATGGTTGGCAGTATCCGAGTCCGAGCACTGACCTTTATCCATCCTGGTACGTCCCCCCAAAGAGCCGCGTCGCAAGCGAAACGATTGATAGAGTTTCAGGATTACTGGCCACTGCCTGCACCCCTCCTCTGGCGAGAGAAACATTGAGCGGCAATAGAAGTTCGAATATCTTCTCAGTTGACACTTTTTACGGCTCAACCAGCTCATCATACTCTTATGCGCCCACACAATCAGACAATGTGCATAATTGTAATGACAGCCCTCCCCAAATTAATTTGCAACAAAATAACTGTAATGCAGCAACAAGCCAGTGTGACTACACCGTAGCTATAACACAGGGCACACACCCACTTTCAGGAGGGTCGTATACCACACCGCCGGCAGGTACTATCACATTGCATGACGGCAGTAAGGTCCTACAAACTGTATCAATACCCTCTAATTCAGGTAGTCCGTACTCCTACACCTTTACCAATATACCGGTACAAAACGGACAAGCTATTACTGCGGAGGTAGTAGATAGCGTACTCTATAGCGCGACATCGACACCAGTTACAGTCAGCGGCGCGTAAAGGTATATAATAAAGAGCTTATGGATTACGAGCATAGATCAAGACAACCAAAAAATATAGACGGCTTCATCAACCGTTCATACCTTGACCAGCACACTGCCCTACGAAAAGCGAGGACAGCTCACCGGCCACATCAGTCAGCCTCACCCCCCCAACAGAAGCAGCGATCGAACGCAACTACACCTCGTGGAACATTTAGTGACTTTCAGCCTACTCAACAGGCGGCCTCTATGGGCAATGGCCAGTCTATGATCGGAATGACGCTGCCAAACTCTCAGTATCGCCGTCAGTATGCTCCCCCTAAAACAGTTCCCAAGAAAAGCCGTGGCATTAGGTTGTGGAAGCGAAAGGATAAGAGTAAAAGGTGGAGCTGGAAACGAAGAATATTAAGTACGTTTTTAATCTTGCTTGCTATTCTTATAGGTTTTGGGGCTTGGATCGACTGGAACATTAATAAGGTATTTCACTGTGGCTTTTTGTGCGACACTCAAGCGTTGTTCGGTACAACTACCCTTAAGGGCGAAGCTCAAGGCAGAGTTAATATCCTTTTAGCAGGCTATCAAGGAAAACAGAGCGATGAAGGCGCATTGACTGACTCAATTATGATAGTCAGCATCGACACTAAGAACAACACTGCTTTTACTATGAGCATACCGAGAGACCTTTGGGTGCATATATCCGGACGTAGTGAGTACGAAAAAATTAATGCTGCTAATACAGTTGCTCACTTCAATAAGCCAGGCTATTTCTATGGCGGCATGGGCCAGCTGCAAAAAATTGTAGAGAAGGACTTCCATATACCCATCGACTACTACGCATTAATAGACTACAAAGCATTTGAAGATGCAGTGAATGCTGTTGGAGGGATCACTGTTGACATAAAAAGCCCTGATCCTCGCGGCCTATACGACCCCAACGTCAATAAAGTCCATGGAGGACCGGTGCGTCTGCCTAATGGTCCGGTTAAATTGGATGGCTTACAAGCGCTCGCATTAGCGTTAGCACGGGGAGACTCGCCATATGCATATGGGTTCCCCCTAAGTGACATTAACCGCGAGCAACATCAGAGACAAATGCTTATTGCTCTGGAACAAAAAGCAGCAAGTGCCGGCGTGCTTACTAATCCGCTGGACATCAATAGCCTATTCAGTGCGATTGGCAGTAACGTTAAAACCGACCTTAACTTACAGCAGTCAATTAAGCTTGCCCAGCTTGCCCACAAATTAAACTTCTCAAATATTAAGTCATATGGTTTGAACTATTCAGGTTCTAATGCATTGCTCACAACTTATGTTGCACCGAATGGTGAAGATGCGCTCATACCGAAAGCTGGTGTTGGTGACTATAGTCAGATACAGGCGTTTTACCAAGACATCACTTCGGCACCATAAAGATATCAGCTTGCTCAGTATGTGGACTATCTTAACTTGATATTAGTGGTGTTCTGATGTAACTACTGACTAAGCGTGGCTAGCTTGTGTAGTGTCGGCAGGAAGTTATCCTTGTCTCGGTTGTATAGGGATTGG
>DAHUZY010000023.1 GCA_027314885.1 Candidatus Saccharimonadota bacterium
GTCTCACGACATTAATTAAGAGCAATTAACAGAGAGAATACGGCTCAAAAACCAACACGTTTTTGCCTATAACTCTGCTTCAGCTATTCCCTAGGATGATATCCTATATAACATAGACTATGAGTAACCAACTTAACGAATCTCCGGGAACACCAGTTCCAGATCATCAAGTGCCTGATTTTCGCTCACCTGAACATACAGCTGATTCCAAAGAGACTGCTTTTACAGACACGGTACGTGAGTTCTCGCCCTGGTTTCACCGCATTGTCCAGAGTAAGTTTATACAATCGCCCCACTGCTCCAGAGAAGACGCTCAAGACGCTGTCCAAGATGCCCTTTTGCGGGCATGGAGAACACTTCCAAACTTTGAAGCTGAAGAAGAGGGTTCGCTATTGCACTGGTTAAGCAGAATTACCACCACTACCGCGCTGAACCATCTGAGAGATACCAGAAGGAGGCACCACTACTTACCCCTCCAGGAGCCGCTCCGGCCCTCTGAGACGACGTTATCGGTATACAATGATGGTCCAGACCATCCCAGCATAAGCCTCACGCCTACGCCCAATTCTGACCCGATTGAACAACTTTGGTTTAAAGAAGTGCTTGGCTTGCTTTCACAACTACCGGAATCGCAAACGCGTCTTTTAGCGCTTGCTACAGCCAACGCCAGTTCTGCTGAGATTGCAAAAGAGTTCAATATCTCACCGGGAGCCGCCAAGGTAAGGGTCGCGCGCGCCAGAAAAGCCGCCAGAAAGTTACTTGCTGAGCAAATGGGCCAAGAAATCTTTCATGAAATGTAAAGAGCGCTCGACAGTGAGCGCTCTTTTTAAGACTTAAAAACTGAGTAGTGCTAATCAAACGTCAGATCGTGATTTACAGAAACTGATGGCTTGTCCTCTCAATGAAGAGGAACTGTACATCGTCAGTACTGATTTACGATGTACCAAGATCGACCTAGCTCGTGAGAGATTGCTCTAACTCACTGCTAGTTTTCTCCCTAGAAAGGAGGTAATCCATCCGCACGTTCCCGTACGGATACCTTGTTACGACTTAACCCCAATCATCTCCCCTACCTTAGGGCCAGGCAAGCTGGCACGTCAGGTATTGGCGACTTTCATGGTTTGACGGGCGGTGATTGCAATCAGGTAATCTCTGTTGCACCCCACTGGACATGCGCGTCTAACGCATCCAGCGAGTCCCTACGCTTTAAGGCTTGAATCCGTCCTATACCTTTCGATATTAGATGCTGCTTGGTTTTGATCAGCTCTGCAACTTCACAAAACTGTTCAAGTCGAACTTCTGTTAACCGATCGTTGTTTTTATTTAGGCTAATGGAAAAACATCCTTCACCGTCAACAAAACCAACAATATAGTATGGATTCAGCATAGGGTTCGCTCCTTCCCTCAGTTATATCAGGTATAACTGAGGTACTATGAACTCTGCTGACTTCCTCATGTCCACGTTGATTACACTCAACATGAGGATCTCCCTGGGTTACGCATTGGGCTATTTCTTGCATTCCTTACCGGCTTTTCTAGACCTTCTTCCCCTGTGTACACGATTGCAGGGTCGAAAGCGCCGTTGATTGTCGTAAACAATCCGTAAGGACTACCGTTCGCATATAGAGCCCTTCAGACATTTCGTTACCGAAGATGTCTTGCTCGCAGCTACTAAGGATGGATTTACACCATCTAGTCCAATGCGCTGCCAGGCGCATTTATTTTGTACAAGACCCGGGAACGTATTCACGGTAGTATAGCTGACCTACCGTTACTAGCGATTCCGACTTCAAGCAGGCGAGTTTCAGCCTGCTATCCGAACTGAGACCGGCTTTGATGGGATTTGCTCCGTCTCGCGACTTGGCTGCCCTTTGTACCGGCCATTGTAGCGTGTTTGTAGCCCCAGATGTAAGGGAGATACGGACCTGACATCATCCCCTCCTTCCTCCCTGTTACCAGGGCAGTCTAGCTAGAAAAATTCAACTAACTACAAGGGTTGCGCTCGTTGATGGACTTAACCAAACATCTCACGACACGAGCTGACGACGGCCATGCATCACCTGTCACTTGGCTCAATAAAGCACTCTCTACTTTCGTAGAAATTCCAAGGATGTCAAACCTGGGTAAGGTTCTTCGTTTACCATCGAATTAAACAACACGCTCCACCGCTTGTGCGGGTCCCCGTCAATTCCTTTATGTTTTAGTCTTGCGACCGTACTCCACAGGCGGGATGCTTAACGCGTTAGCTTCGCTTCTACGGGGGTCGATACCTATAAAAGCTAGCATCCATCGTTTACGGCGTGGACTAACCGGGTATCTAATCCGGGTCGCTACCCACGCTTTCGTGCCTTAGTGTCAGGAACGAGCCAGTACCCTGCCTACGCCATCGGTGTTCCTCCTAATATCTACGGATTTCACTCCTACACTAGGAATTCCAGGTACCTCTCTCGTCCTCTAGCTTTGCAGTTCAAATAATGTGTAAGGGGTTGAGCCCCAGGCTTTCACTACTTGCTTACAATGCCACCTACGCAACTCTTTACGCCCAGTAATTCCGGATAACGCTTGGATCCTCCGTATGACCGCGGCTGCTGGCACGGAGTTAGCCGATCCTTATTCATATGCTACCGTCGAAGTCGTCACATATAAAAGCAGTTTACGACCCGAAGGCCTTCGTCCTGCACGCGGCGTTGCTCCATCAGGCTTTCGCCCATTGTGGAAAATTCCCTACTGCTGCCTCCCGTAGGAGTCTGGGCCGTTCTCAGTCCCAGTCTGGCTGATCATCCTCTCAGACCAGCTAATGATCGTCGCCTTGGTGAGCCATTACCTCACCAACAAGCTAATCATGCGCAGGCCGCTCCCAAACCGCCGTAGCTTTCATCCGAAGATCACATGCGGTATTAGACACCATTTCTGGTGCTTATCCCTCAGTTTGGGGTACGTTCCTACGTGTTACTCAGCCGTCCGCCGCTCGTGTACTCCTAAAAGGAGCCTTACCGCTCGACTTGCATGTATTAGGCACGCCGCCAGCGTTCATCCTGAGCCAGGATCAAACTCTCCAAAAAGAATCTGTTCTAAAACAATTCAAAATGAACTGACGTTGATTTGCACTACTCAATTTTTAAGGAACCAATCCGACTTTTCGAGAGATACTCATAGAGACCCACCGTCAAGTCGTTCCATACAGAATACAGCAGGATAACTACTTTGGTCAAGGGGTAAATGGGTTTTTATTTTATCGTAAGTTTGTACTTGCACACCCTACCGGTACTACAAGCTGGCTTTGTGCTGTTACATTAAACAAATTATACGGTTATTAAAGGAGCGGCGGGAACGAGCCTGCTCCCTCGAAAAACCAGCCATTCACCCGCTCACTTCTTTTCTTCGGCGGAAGGCTCCTGAGCATCCTCTTGGGGCAAGTCTTCAGACTTATCAACAAGTGTAAGCGAGACTACTTCATCACTCTCATTGAGACGCATGATGCGCACGCCCTGGGTAGCACGACCCAGTTCGGGTATATCCGCCAATCCGAGCCGGATAGTCTGACCAAGCTTACTAATGATGATAGCTTCCTGCTCATCATCTTCATCAAGGCGCTTTACGCCAACAAGTTCACCTGTTTTTGTATTGACGACTGCAGAACGGATACCGACACCGCCTCGAGCATGAGGGGTAAACTGATCAATAGATGTTCGCTTTCCGTAGCCATATTTACTGATCACAAAGATGTCGGCGCCTTTTTCAACGATATCCATACCAATGACATGATCACCCGGACGCAAGCGAATACCACGCACTCCGCGGGCTACACGACCCATTGGCCGCACGTCTCGCTCATGGAAGCGAATAGCCTGTCCTTGTGCAGTACTAATGACAACTTCATTATCTGCGGTGGTCATGCGTATCCACTTAAGCTCATCGCCCTTATCGAGATTAATGGTAATGAGGCCACTCGTACGTACATTTTGATACTGTTCGAAAGGTGTCTTTTTCACCACACCCCTGGTAGTACACATAATGAGATTAGCTGCTTGATCTGTTTTGCTGACATTGATCACGCTGCTGACCGTCTCTTCCGGCTGCAGTTGTAATAAATTCACTAGGGCAATACCTTTGGCGTTGAGTCCCACCGCCGGCACCTCGTACGTCTTCATTCTGAAGACGCGCCCCTTATTAGTAAAGAACAACAGAAAATCATGTGTTGAAGCATTAACAACATGTTCAATCACGTCTTCTTCTCGAGTCGCCATACCGCGCCGACCCTTGCCGCCACGCCCCTGCCTCTTATATTCATTGAGTGAGCTACGCTTAATATAGTTAGCTGCTGTAAGTGTTACAGCGACTTGCTCGTCAGCAATCAAGTCTTCGTCGCTCATTTTGCCCAGTTCACCGGGCACTACTTTTGTGCGTCGCTCATCACCATACTGCTTCTTAAGTGCAAGGAGTTCGTCTTTGACAATCTTCCGTATTTTCTTCTCATCGGCGAGGATAGCCTCTAAATGAGCAATAAGTTTTAGGAGCTCGGCAAGCTCGTCTTCAATCTTCTGCCGCTCAAGACCCGCCAATGTACGCAGCTGCATAGCTAAAATAGCCTTAGCCTGGATCTCTGTCAGCTTAAACCGCTTAATGAGGTTGCTCTGGGCTTCGTCGGTAGTCTCACTCCCCCGTATCACTGCAATAACTTCGTCAATGTGGTCAAGCGCGATCTTCAGTCCTTCCAAAATATGAGCACGCTCCTTGGCCTTTCTCAGCTCAAACTCTGTTCGTCGACGCACTACTGATTGGCGATGCTTAATATGCTCCTGCAAGATATCTTCAAGCCCCAGTACGCGCGGCTGAATGCCGTCGACCAGAGCCATCATATTAAAATGAAAGCTCGTTTGCAGTGGTGTAAGCTTATATAGCTGATTGAGCAGCTTCTTCGGATAGGCGTCCTTTTTGAGATCAATAACAATCCGGACCTTGCCCCGGGCAGTTTCGTCCCTCAGATCAGATATACCGCTCAGCTTCTTATCCCTTACTAAGTCAGCTATTTTGAGCACCAGCGTTTCTTTATTGAGCGCATACGGTATCTCGCTGATCACAATCTGGTGTCTTCCTTTGGCTCCTTCGACTATTTCTGCGACACCTCGAGTTACCACACCTCCTCGGCCCGTTGCATATGCCGTACGAATGGATTCCTTGCCATATATAATACCCCCGGTTGGAAAGTCCGGGCCTTTGATGTACACAAGTAAATCATCAAGAGTCGCTTGAGGGTTATCCAGCAGGGCAATCTCAGCATCTACCAGCTCATTAAGGTTGTGCGGAGGGATGTTAGTTGCCATACCTACCGCGATACCGAGTTGTCCATTTAAGAGCAGGTTGGGTAGCTTGGCGGGAAGAACAACCGGTTCTTGCAGGCGACCATCGTAATTATCCCGAAAATCAACGGTCTCCTTATCGATATCCTCAAGTAGTTCATCGGCTAAGCGCTCCATCTTAGCCTCTGTGTAACGCATAGCCGCCGGGGGATCTCCGTCCATAGAGCCAAAATTCCCTTGACCATTCACGAGGGTATAGCGCATTGCCCACGGCTGCGCCATCCGCACCATTGAATCATAAATAGCTGCGTCACCGTGAGGATGGTAATCTCCCATGACAGCACCAACTACATTAGCACTCTTCCGATGCCGGGCACCAGAGCGAAGCCCGTCGCGATTCATTGCATATAGTATGCGTCTATGGACAGGCTTAAGACCATCTCTGACGTCAGGAAGCGCTCTATCAATAATAACGCTCATGGAATAGCGCAAATAACTATCTTCCATGACGTTTTCAACCGTGCGGAGCTCAACGCTTCTTGAATGCTTAGAAATTAATTCAGCCGTTTCGCTACCTAAGACTGGCTCAGGCTGAAGTTTTTCTTTATCGGCGTCTTGGTCCATTTAGATATCCAAATCTTTCACGAACTTGGCATTAGTTTGAATAAAGCTCTTCCTCAGCTCAACCTCACTACCCATCAATTTATTGAAGATGGCATCAGCCTTCTCGGCATCCTCAATCTTTACTTGCACGAGCACTCTCTTGTCCGGGTTCATGGTGGTTTCATATAGTTGGTCAGCATCCATCTCACCCAAACCTTTGTAGCGCTTTTGTTCTATAAAACCTGCTTGCCGAAAGCGTTCGCTTTCTTCCGTTATTTTGACGCCCTCTTTCTTCCGCTTCGCAATTTCAGCATCGAGGACTGTACCCAGTTCATCTTCATCATAGATGAATACACTTGGCTTTTTGCCGGAGCGTACTAACTCAAAAAGTGGTGGTTTTGCTAAGTATATATGGCCCCCATCAATCACAGGCTTCATGTAGCGGAAAAAGAACGTCATTAATAAAGTGCTGATGTGGCTACCATCAACATCTGCGTCAGTCATAATAATGATGCGGTCATAGCGCAGGCCGTTTTTATCAAAAGACTCCTCGATACCAACACCGAGCGCCTTAATAAGGCTGACTATTTCATTATTAGCGAGCATCTTGTCTAAACGAGCTCTTTCGACGTTCAACACCTTACCCCTTAGAGGCAATATTGCTTGACTCTTGCTATCCCGGCCAGACTTAGCAGAACCGCCAGCTGAGTCTCCCTCTACAAGATAAAGTTCAGAATCTTTTGGGTCTTTGTTGGAGCAATCTGCCAGCTTCCCTGGCATACTGGCACCGTCTAGTATGCCCTTGCGCAAGATGTTATCTCGAGCTGCGCGAGCTGCTTTGCGAGCTCGAGCCGCAAGTAGCGCCTTGCCAACAATTTTACGAGCCACTGCAGGGTGCTCTTCCAAATAGTAACTTAGGTATTCGCCAAGTACCTGCTCGACGATCCCCCGAACCTCCGGATTACCAAGCTTATTCTTAGTCTGACCCTCAAACTGAGGGTCAGGTAGCTTGACCAAGATAATAGCGGTAAGCCCTTCCCTAGTGTCCTCTCCAGAAAGGTTCTCTTCTTTTTCTTTTAGCAATCCCTGCTTACGGGCATAGTCGTTAATTACCCTGGTCAGAGCGGCGCGAAAACCAGTCAAGTGCGTACCGCCTTCTGGGTTCAACACGTTGTTGGCAAACGACTTAATGGTTTCGCTGTAGGTATCTGTGTACTGGAGCGAAATCTCTACCTGGGTGTCATTAACTGTTTTGTCGACATAAAATATATCGTCGTCAACCACCTCTCTGCCAATGTTAAGGTGTTTGACATAACTCTGGATACCACCTTCGAAATAAAAGCTGTAACTTCGGCCAGTTCGCTCTTCTTCTAGCGAAGTGTGTATGCCTTTGGTAAGGTAGGCTGCATGACGCAAACGATCGAGGATCGTTTCATAACTAAACTCAGTGCTTTCAAAAATTGACTGGTCAGGATAAAACGTAATTTCAGTACCCGTACGATCTGTTTTGCCAGCTACTGTCAGTTTGGTAAGTGGACCGCCACGAGCGTACTCTTGCCTAAAAATTTGGCCGTCACGGTAGACGCTTACCGTAAGTTTTTCAGATAAGCCGTTGACTACGCTCACGCCAACACCATGCAGCCCACCAGACACCTTGTAGCCGCCGCCGCCGAACTTACCTCCCGCATGAAGCACCGTTAGCACTGTTTCAACGGTACTTTTTCCGGTCTTGGGATGAATATCTGTTGGTATACCACGGCCATTATCTACCACGGTAATTCCACCATCAGCGAGCATCTTAACGGATATATGGGTAGCGTAACCTGCCAGTGCTTCATCAATGCCGTTATCAATAATTTCCCACACCAAATGGTGCAGCCCCTCTATGCCGGTTCCGCCAATATACATACCCGGTCGTTTGCGCACTGGCTCAAGACCCTCGAGTACGGTGATTTGTTCAGAAGAATAATCAGACTTTTTTGTCTTACCCTCAGCCACTAGTAATACACCTCAGTTATCTATACTTTGTACGTTTTTCCCACTAGTTATATTATAGCCTATTATTTCCCCCGGGCCAAGAGCGTTCGCAGATTTAGGAGTCGGCGCTAGCTGCATCCTCTATTTCGCTCACAAGATGAAACGCACCTTCATGGTCAATAAAGATAGTGTCGCCTTCATCCGGATGGACCTCAGAACCGTTACCTAACTTGCCTGCGGCATTAGGCGCGGGTGTTTTGAGCTCCTGTTTAAGTTCTGCAGCTATTTGATTAACCTCGTGCTTTACGAGCTCATCGCTGGCGATATTCTTGGTAATTGTTGGTTGTGGCTTTTCTGTGATGACAGATTGAGGCTGCTGAGGTTGAGGCTGATGGGTAAAGAGCTGCGGTGCACCTGCTCCATTCTTCGAATTTGACTGTGCAGGCATGGATGTCGTGGTCGGCTGCAATTGCTGCTTGGGCATTAATGGCTCAGGGGGCTGCTGAGCGCGTGTGGGGGCTGCTGTCGGAGCATTTGTCGTATTAGTTGGCGCACCGGTAGAAAAGGCGGGGGGAGGCACGCTACTTGGCTGAGGGGTGGCAGATGCTGAAGGCAGCCCGGTAGTTGCCGATGCGCCTGGAACTTGAAAGCCTTGCCGTTTAGCAAGCCACTCGTCAAGAAAACTTGCTGAAGAGTTGGGTTTCTTTTGTGCAGACGCCGGCCGGGCTGCAGCTGTTTGCTGAAGCGATTGGGCATTTGCAGGCGAAGGGGCACTCGTTTTAACCATGCGCGTGGTAATTTCTGCTTCAACTGCCGCTCTCGGTCTCCCGTATTTGGCCGCTGAAAGCTGCTTCAAGGCGAGCGCTAATCGTGGTCGCGGCGTACCGAGTGGCGGCAGCGTCACCATGCTGAATGGCTGGGTAGGTATACCCCCTACAAGAGTTCGGACTATGGTGTTGTAATTGGGAAGGCGCAAAAGATCATCGCTATCAAAAGTCGGATGAAAATATTTGCCTAACGACTCAACATCGTTCTGACCTATCCTGAAGGAAATAATACTACCCATATTGCCAAATACCGCATCTCGAATCTCTTGTGTAAGTTGTGTCGTAAACTGGTTGGCAACAATTAAGTTTAAGTGATATTTCCTTGCTTCGGACATAATAGTTGCAAAGCTGTCAGTCGAGAAATTCTGGAACTCATCAACATATAAGCTAAAGTCCACCCGATCCTCTTCCGGAACATCTGAGCGGCTCATAGCAGCCGCCTGGAATTTCATCACGAATACCATTCCGAGCAGCTTAGAGTTAAGGTCACCCGTACGACCTTTACTCAGGTTCACAAACAGTATCTTTTTGTTGTCCATAATGTCACGAAGATCAAACGCACTCTTAGTTTGCCCAATAATGTTACGCATCATGATGTTGCTCAAAAATGCCCCGAACTTACTAACAAACCAGCTATTAATTTCACCGGCATCATTGGATCGTTGGCTGGCAGGATATTCTTTTTGCCAGAAGTCCAACACATTAACGTCTTTAACGTGTTGTAATTTCTGTTGCAAGAACTTTGGATCCCGGAATAGTTTCGGAATGTCGATAAAAGTACCACCTTCTGGATCGGCCATGACAGCCTGAGCTGCATTGCGAAATATATGCTCATAGCGGGGACCCATAATGCCCTGATGCTGTGGATCATACAACTTTTGCAGCATGTTTAGTACTTCCTGGATTAAGAAGTCCTTCTGATCTTCATGTTGAAACTCAAATAAGTTCAGCCCCATCGGGTAGTCCATTTCGGAAGGACAGAAGTAGATGACGTCTTCGGTGCGCTCTTTTGGCACCATGGCCATTAACTTCTCAACAACATCGCCATGAGGGTCAACAAAAGCAAAACCATTGCCATTAAGCATATCCTGCAGTGCCAAGTTCTCTAAAAAGGTCGACTTTCCGGTACCTGTTTGTCCGACAACATACATATGTCGTTGTCGATCAGTCAACGCCAATCTAATAGGTTTCTTTGTGCCGCGAAACAGATTGTAACCAAGCAGCAGACCCTCTTCGGGTATATTGCGCGGTCCATCCACCTGCTTAGAAGCCTGCCGGGTAAGTTGTGATGTCGGGATATCGCGCTCATCAGGGAAATGAAAGAGAGAGGCAAGTTCAACTGAGTTTAAGATATCCTTACTATGGCTAGTTGGAAAGAATCGCATAATATATGCGGTAACGAGCGATCTTATATCTTTCGTAGGGCTATACTTAAAGCCATTGCGACCAGGAGCGTCATAAAGATTAAAGCTGGCAACAATGTTGTTTAAAATAGCAGCCGCTCTTTGATTAATATTCGAAGAAACGACGATACGAATATTAACCTCGAAGCCAGCGTGTCGCGTCTTTTCGTCAATTGCATCGAGGGTTGATTGCTCCATATGTGACAGCTCCGCCTCTTTAGAGCCTTCTTTTGATTCAGGAGCTTTGGCGAATGCCACTGCGATGTCTTTAAGCAGACTGCCCAGCTCAAGTCCCTTATGGCCTTTGCGCTTCTGCTCAGCCAAGTTAGTAGCTGCCTTACGCCATGAGGCATCGGCCGGCCTAAGCATGATCTGTACGCCCACTCCATCTTCTTTACCCAAAGACGAGAGCGCGTTCAGTAATGATTGCATCGTATCCCGCTTAAGGTCCTGGTAAGTAGCGATCGGGTATGCAAAATGCTCTTTTAAGGTCAAAGTCCCCCCGACAGTGCCGCTAATTTTACCCACTGGACTAAAAATGTTGTGCTCGGCTACTTCTTCCAAACGAGCCGTAGGATATGCACTATTTACTGCCTGTTTTACCACCTCCACCAAACTGACAGGGACCGCTGCATAGTAATACACGAAACCCTGCGCACCAATAATTTCAAAGGCTATGTGCTTTTGACCATAAAAGGACCTCTTAAAGCTCTTCTCAAAGGTACTGGCAAGAATGTCGTAGATAATAGTAGCCCTACTAATAGTTTCATCGGTAACATCTCTGGTGTCACGGCTACCGACCTCTGTGTCGTCACTGGGTGGCGGTAAATGAATAAATAGAGGCACCATTTTAAGGCCACGCTCGTAGTCCTTCAGCTCACGGTGATTTCTCCGTAACTGCACAAATATAATGGGCGCTATGGCTGCAATCACCAAGAGTACTACCAAAAAAATAAGAAGAGGTGTCATGGGTCTTTACTTGAGCTTCATTGCCTTGTTATATCGTTTGCGCATGTATTCTGCCTTGAGAAGTGTTAAGTCTTCACTTTGTTTATATGGATCATCTGCATTAGCGCGCACAACCGCTCGCACACGATGTACCCATTGTGGTTCGATAGTATCTTTGTCGCTGGATGCTGGTAGATCTGCTGTAAGCGTATGAGCCGTATCTATATGAGTCTCTCCCTGAGGTGGAGTTGAAGGCGACTGCGCTGTGTTCAGGGCAGTCATGAGCGGCGAATCTATGGGCGACTGGGCTGGTTGATTCTGGGACGGATCCATATCATATATTATACAGCTTAGTTTTCTTGGCTCTGCTTATTTGTGGCTGCAAAAATGCCATAGAAGTAGGCAAGCACAGCCAGGACCACCAGAACAAGTAGTTCGATCAGACTCAATTCACCGAGGGACTGTAAGGCAACAACGATAGTGAGCACGGCACTCGCATAAAGAGTCAGCCTCTTCTTGCGTTGAATGGGCAGACCATAGAGGCGAGCCACGCTGAGTAGACCATAGATTACTTCATACGTAGTCGTCATAAAAAGAATAAAGCCAAACATAAGCACTATGGGCGCCACTTGAGCGGTGTTTGTGCTGGTAAAAAATACTCCGTCCACCACAAGTAAAGCACATACTTGCCAAAGACGTTTATGCCGAATGATATTGCGATGTTTCATACGAATAATAGTGATAAAAATATGGTGCCGTGGCGACAAATCCACTCTCTATTATATAGACTATTGAAGCGCTTGCCGCCAATCGGCGAGACTGACCGCTCTGATAGCCTTGAGGGCTACACAGAGCGTCATACGGAAACCTCCGCAGTAGTCGTAAGTCAGCCCCCGCGAGGACCCTAAAACTAATTGAAACTACTTTTTGGTTTTTTTGTTTTAGTGACTTACTGGCTTTAATCTAGCACGTATACCCCCATTTTGTCAAGCTTCTTATGCTTAGAACTCCTGGTTTTAGGTATTCACCACAATGCAAGAAACGATCATGTGCGCGTTCTTCATGAAAAGTTATGCACAGCAACCGTGCACGATAAACATAATTGTTATTGACGCCACGAAAGCTATTTTATAAGATACGTATAGCACTTGAGTAAATTAAGTGCTCAAAAACAAAAATGAATTAAGGGACAACGATTTCTCGCAAGCCGTTGTCCCACCAAACAAAATCAAGACCTACATTTAAAAGCCAAACAAAAAATCATAATTATCGAAACACCCTCCATCAAGTGGGTGTTTCTTTTTATTACCGGCCTTTAGCCATGGCACCGAGAAGACGCACATATGGGTTTTTGTTAGCGCGAATATAGTGCCGCAGATAACCAAAACTCTGTCTGTAGTAAATATGGTTGACCTCTGAAATCCTATCTGTTAGAATGCTGGTACTCTAATATTTTTTAAGATTTTTAATCGGGAGAAGAGAATATAGCCAAATACACACGCCTGAATGAGCACATTCGGGCACCTCGGGTGCGTGTTATCGATAATGATGGCAAGCAGCTCGGTATAGTCAGCAAGGAAGAGGCATTGGCTATTGCCCAAGAACGTGAGCTCGATTTGGTTGAGATATCACCCAATGCCGATCCGCCGGTATGTAAAATTGTCGATTGGGGCAAATATAATTATCAGCGGACCAAGCAGCTGCAGAAAAGCCGTAAATCAGCTAAAACGTTAGATATGAAGCAAATACGTTTTGGGCTGAAGATCGGTACGCATGACTTAGACATTAAACTCAATCAAGCGAGTAAGTTTCTTGAAGCTGGCCATAAAGTAAAAGTGACTCTTTTTTACCGAGGACGTGAACAGGCACATAAGGAGATAGGATTTAAAATTGCAGAAGCGGTGATTGCACGATTTGGTGATACAATTATTGTTGATCAACAACCACAGCTCAGCGGAAAACAGCTTAGCTTTGTGCTGCGAGGTAGCGGCAAAAAGCAAGTGACCCAACCCCTCGCTAGCGTTGATGGTAATACACCGCAACTAGAAGGAGAAGCATAATTATGCCAAAGCTAAAGACACATAGTGGCACTAAAGATAGAGTTCGGATCAGCAAAAACGGCAAGGTCCGGGTTGGTAGCGCCAACCGCAACCACTTTCTCAGTAAAAAAACTGGGAGCCGGAAGCGATCTTTGCGAGGGTTAAAGACCCGTACAGGCAAAGTTGCCCGAAATATTAAGAGAAACCTGAACGTTTAAGGAGTCATCATGCGAGTCAAACGGGGTGTTACCAGTCACAAACGACACAAGAAGATACGAAAAGAAACCAAGGGGTTCAGTCACGCGAACAGAGTCAGTGTTCGACGTGGCAAACAAGCAGTGACCAAATCATTACAGTATGCAACACGCGACCGAAAAAACCGTAAGCGAACTTTCCGTCAGCTTTGGAATGCGCGCATTAATGCCGGTGCGCGACTCCATGGAACCACTTACAGCCAGCTAATCTCGAGTCTCAAAAAGAAAAGTATTGTCCTAGACCGTAAAATACTCGCTGATCTGGCAGTCAACGAACCGAAAGCCTTTGCCGCTATTATAAAAGCAGCGCAAAAATAAGTGCCAGATTATCTATAAGCCGGGTTCTGTCGAGGCTAATCATCTATCTAGATCTACAATTGCTTGCAGACTCGAGCGGTTTTTATGGTGGATCCTAAGCGGGATACTTTGGGCTTTAGGCCTAAAGGGTCCATCTCCTTGCAGCAGGCAGGGTTTACCTCCTTATAGTGTCACCACTATAAGCTACGGGCTCTTGCTCCGCGCGTTTCACCCTTACCAAACGTAAACGCCTGGCGGTTTCGTTTCTGTGGCACTTTCCCTAGGGTCACCCCCGGTCGCCATTAACGACTGCCTTTCCCTACGCTGCCCGGACTTTCCTCGTGAGGCTAATCCTCACGCGATCAGCCAATAATCTGGCACATTTTTATTGTACTATTTCGGTTGACTGCGGCACAATACCAAGCTGTTTATCGAGCGCGCGGTTGACTGCAGCATCGGCAAGTTTATTAAATTCCCTCGGTACATGGCTAAAAGTAATTTTTTTAAACTGTGAGCTCTCTTTTTTGATCGCATCATGGAGCGGCCAAAGGTCACGATTCTTGACCTTAAATATTCCCTTCATTTGGTTCACTACTAATAGGCTGTCGAGGTAAACCTCAACCTCTCGCACCTCCATTTTATGACACGCCTCCAAAGCCAGCTTCAGCGCCTTATATTCTGCCTGATTATTGGTAGTAATACCCAGATATACGCCTTCGTCGACTAATATATTGTCTTCCATGTCCATGATAACGTAGCCACTCGCGCTTGGACCAGGATTACCCCTCGAGCCACCATCAGTAAAGACCTTTACCTTACTTGGGAACGGTAACTGTGTCAGAGTAATGTCAGCATCTGGTTTGACTAGATCATCAATGGCCGCAGCCATTTCGTGGTCTTTGTCGGTTATCTTCTTGCCGCCTTCATGAGTTATGAGCCAGATTTGTACGACACTCCACTCATTCTCCCAGCGGGGGTGATGCTGGAATTTTTCAGCAAGTGAGGCCACCTGACCCATAAACGACCACGCCTCTTTGAAATTACCAAAGTTAAATTGCTTATAAAGACCGTGCTTTGTTTCCTGCCACATGTCTACTATCGTACCACGGTCATGGCAGCGGAACGGTATATTTTATATGTTGGCCAACTGCTCGTAGTCTTCTTTATTTAATCGAACTGATCCACTCTCAAGATCAGAGATAAGGTGTTCGATAGAAAGTGTCCCTGGTATCGGTAGAATGAAGGGCGACCGCGCTAAGAGCCAAGCCAGTGCAATTTGTTGGGCACTCGCCTTATATTTCTCAGATACTTGAGCGGCCTTTTTGCTCACCGTTTCGGCATCTCCTCGCAGACCGCCAAGCGGAAACCACGGTATAAATACTATCCCTTGAGCGCTGCAGTAGTCTAGAACATCTTCGTACTGGCGTTTCACGAGGTTATATTCATTTTGAACACTAACTACAGGAACAATAGACTGTGCTTCCTCAATCTGTGAAACCGTTACTTCGGAGAGTCCAACATGCTTAATTTTGCCCTCTTCTTGTAGTTCTTTGAGTGCACACAGACTATGCTTAAGCGGCACAGAAGGGTCAATGCGATGTAACTGATAAAGGTCAATGCAATCAGTTTTAAGACGTCTGAGACTCCCCTCAAGATCAGCCCGGAGCTGAGCCGGTGAACCCCCGTTCATGCCGCCCTTGGTGGCAATGAGTAGATCAGCAGGGTATGGAGATAATGTCTGACCAATAGTGTCTTCGCTTTCACCATTTCGGTAGACGTTGGCTGTATCTATAAAATTGACACCGAGGCTGACTGCTTTTATCAGCAGGTCCTGCGACTCCTTGGTATTTGTTATACGGTTTGTCCCCAAACCCAGACGATTAACAGTCTTTTCTCCTATACGAAGCTGTCCGGCTTGGCTGGCAATATTTTCATTATTATTCATTCGCCCCCCCTCTCACTCTCGGCAGTAAAAACTTTATATAACTCTTCTACTTTAACAAAAATAGTCAATTATTTTTGAATTTAACTGGCATAATACACTTAAGAACTATGGTCGACCTTCAGACCTTACACTTGAACTTGATCACTTTATAATAGCAACTCGCAAATACAAGCAATTCAATAACCAGCTTCGTGACCTGCTGGAAATGCCTGGACATGATAAACCGGAAATGCCGATAGTTATGTAACTTGATTGGATGAAGTTTATAGGGCGCGAAGCTCTAGCTCTTTTAGGTTAAGGCTTAGTAGCTTCTTGTCATTTGTAAAGAAATAGGTGGCCTTATACTCTATCGCAGTGGCAATATGAATAGCATCATAACCGTAAACTTGTTTTCCATATTGTTTCGTTAGACTAACTGCTGTCTTTGATATAGCCAATGATACTGGAGTAAACTTAGTAGCGCTAAGATCACTTAGTATCACAGCTAACTTCTCGGCCAGAGCCGTACTGTTAAGAACGGCGCCTGTCATTAGCTCCTGCCACGCTAAAACAGACAGAACTGCTCCTTCTTGCTCTCCTCGTTCCACAATAGCCTGAGCTGAAGATGACCATGAGGAGTTACCTTCCAAAGCATAGATCAACACATTAGTATCGTAAGCAATCATTTATTTCGAATCTAATTCTGGCTGCATTGAATCTCTTAGTTTTCTTGTATATTCTGCAGCGTCTTGATTCCTTGTAGTCCATAGTCCCGACAGACTGCCAAAGTGCTTTTCGATAGGTAATTGACCTGTCAGTTTTAATTCATTTTCCTTACTGACTACCACAGTTAATCTAGAACCCGGATGAAGTTTTAGACGTTCACGTAGCTCTTTAGGTAATGTAACCTGACTTTGAGAAGAAACCTTTAGTGTATATGAAACGTCACCCATACAAAGAAGTATATAGTATTTGATAAATAAAGTAAATCTATATTTTTTACTTTATTTGGTCGAGCTAGTGCAGATATCTTTGAACCTTGGGACAAGATAGTTGACTGGCTCATAACTAATTCTAACAATAGCTGGCAAAAAGAGTTAGAAAAGGCTGCTACTCTACCCTATAATATGGTTTATGAATACTGACAATACCGGAAATCAGCCGGTTAATGAGCCGACAAATAAAAAAGATGATTCGCTTGTAGAGCTAGTTGATACCTTACAGAAAATTGACGAAAAATCACCCGATGCGAAAATCAATGAAACGAGCATGGATGATAATAACGGAGAGCGAATTGAATTTAACGATGGTAGTCAAGCAACCCCTACTATAACTAGATCTAGTTTGAACTCACCAAGTTCAGGCGGTGGCACTTTCTTTTCAGTTAAGAAACGATTTTAACTTAACACGCCTGGCGC
>DAHUZY010000024.1 GCA_027314885.1 Candidatus Saccharimonadota bacterium
TTGTTCAAGGCGTTGAGCAACCTAATAGTGAATTACTTGACTACATAACCGGGCTTCACCGTTCATATAAGACAGGTATTTTAAGCAATGCAAATCGCGGCGTACTGGATAAAAAGATTGGCCGAAAAAGACTAGAGGATGTTTTTGACGCGGTAGTCGTCTCGGCCGAGGTTGGTGTTGCAAAGCCGGATATACAGATGTATAAGCTCGCGCTTGAACGGCTCGGCGTCAAGCCGCAGGAGTGCATATATATTGATGATAAGCAGAGTTTTGTTGATGCTGCCCAGTCAATCGGCATGGTCGGTTTGCGCTACGAAGACACCGCCCAGATTAAACGGGATATTGATGCCCGTTTAGCTATGCATTAGATATTTTTTTCAGGCAATTCTAAATACCAGACGAGTTTTAATTTGGCAGCGGCGCTTTATATCTGGGCTCCGTAGCCTCAAAGTATTAGCCAGTGCGGCGCTCGGCACCAAGACAATAATGGATTGATCTTTAAGCGTGACAGTTACTGAAGTATTAAACTCTTGCTCGATGTAACGTTTAATGCTGTCAATTTCGGGCGGCGGAGTATAGTCGTAGTTGCCGAGAATGGTCTTGAGTGAGTCCATAAGTGCTCTTAGTATACTGTTACAATAAACAGCATGCCAGAGTTGCCAGAGGTTGAAACAGTCCGGCGCGGTCTGAAAAAGCTGTTACCCGGACGTGAAGTGCAGTCAGTAAAAACTGATTGGCCAAAATCACTTCAGGGATCAAAGGCGGACGTGCAGCAATTCTTGCTCGGTGCCCGCATTGAGGCTGTGCACCGTCGAGCGAAAATGCTGCTGATTGAGCTCTCAAGCGACTACACGCTCGTGGTGCATCTCAAGATGACAGGTCAGCTAGTATTTCAAAGCGATAAGGAGCGATTTGGAGCAGGGCACCCAACTGACTCGCTTGCTCACAAACTGCCTGACAGCTCAACTCGGGTAGAGATTGCTTTTACAGATGGCAGCCGATTATTTTTTAACGATCAGCGTAAATTCGGATGGATACGATTATTGCCAACACCCGAGCTTGAACATCTACCACTCTTTCAGAAACTTGGGCCTGAACCGCTCGACCCAAGCTTCTCGTGGCAGCAGCTGCGCGCCATGCTACAGCGTCGCCCGAATGCGAGCATTAAGGCGGCACTACTCGACCAAACCGTTATTAGCGGCATCGGCAACATCTATGCCGATGAAGCGCTCTGGGGCGCAAAGATACACCCCACTATGCCGATAAGGTCATTATCTTTAGTTCAAATAAAACGCCTGCACGGGGAATTAATCTCGATACTGCAGCTTGCGATTAGTAAAGGTGGCTCAACGGATAAAAACTATGTTGACGCCAAGGGTAAAAAGGGCAGCTACTTACACTTTGCGCGAGTATTTAGGAGAGAAGGGCAAAGTTGTCCGCGTTGCGGCAATGCCATCATTAAGCTGCGTGTGTCTGGCAGAGGCACCCATGTCTGCCCTGTTTGCCAGAAGCTCAAGAGTCCGCGCGCAGCAAAGACTGAAGCAAACCAATAACTTTCTTGCTTGAAGATAGGCGAAAACGGGCAGCACTGCGTCCGCGTCCGATTTTGATGCTAAAACCAAATAGCGGCAGTGACGAGAAGAGCGACTCGTCAGTGGTGTCGTCGCCAACCACCAGTATAAAGTCATAATCCTGGCTGAGCCACGGCTTGACGGCCTGCGCTTTACTGATGCGAGGATTCTTGATTTCCAAAACCTTGTTACCCTGAAGCAGCTCCAGCCCGTATGTTTTAAGCAGTGGCTTGAGCGTTCTCTTAACGATAACTGCATACTTGTGGGCATAGTAGGGATCGGCAGCCCGGTAGTGCCAGACCAGAGAGTGCGGTTTTATCTCTACTTTCGCTCCCGGTGCGAGCTTGGCATACTTTTCAAGTGACGGCAATAGTAGTGCTTTCCAGTCTGTGTCCACGTCTTTTACTGTCTGCCATTTCTTATGGCCTGTCATTTTTGTTGATGCCCCGTGTTCGGCCACTAGATTGATCGGCACACTCTTAAACCAGCTCTCTAGCTCCTTGCCGTTCCGGCCACTGACAATAACGATGTCATTTTTAGGGCTACTCGAGAGCCGATTAAGCAGTTCGAGCAGTGAGGCGGGGGGACTGGCCTTTTTGTAGTCGCTCGTAAACGAAACTAGGCTACCATCATAGTCAAGCAACAATAGTCTCTTGCGGGCATTTTGCCAGGCTCGCAGTAACTGTTGACGCTGCCGTCTTCCTAATGTGCGGGTGATGTTGTACGTACCTGGCAGGGGTTGCTGTAAGGTTTCTACAAACGACTTTGCCCAGTGCTGGACGGTGTTGATTGAAAGATCCTTCTGCATGCGTTTTAAACGGTTTCTTAATTCTTTTCTGCGCATCGACAGCGCCTGGTTGAGTGCACTAATCAAGCTTTCTTGTTCCAATGGATTGACGAGTAGGGCATCGTGTAGCTCTTGAGCCGCTCCGGCAGTTGCACTGAGGATGAGCACGCCATTTTTACGGTTGCTGGCGACAAACTCCTTGGCGGATAGGTTCATGCCGTCTCTGAGCGGTGCTATAAACGCAACGTCGGCAATGCTGAAAAGGGCGGCTACTTCCTCAAATGGTTGGGCCTCGTGGATAAAGTCAACAGGCTGCCAAGTAGGCGAACCGTATGTTTGATTAATCTGTTGAGCGAGCACCCCCAGTCGCTTAGCAAGTTGGGCATAGGCAGGTATGTCGGTACGTGAGGGCGCCGCTACCATCACAAAAACGACGCGCTTTAAATAAGCAGGGTAACGCCTAAGGAAAGCTTGGTAGGCGAGCAGTCGTTGCTCTAGGCCCTTCGTGGGATCGAGCCGGTCGACGCTGACAATTATTTTTCTGCGCCGGCCATAGCGTTTTTTATATCGGGAGGTTGCTTTTCTAACAAGTTTTGACCGGCTGGCAGCAGCATACTTCTCATAGTCTATGCCCATCGGAAATTCAGCAATTCGCACAGACCGGTCCCCAAGGATCACGAGGTTGTCGCTGCCGACCTGACCGATATCGGTCTCTCTGACATTTTCCAAGAAGTTTTGTACATAACTCTTGGTGTGAAAACCGATCAGGTCTGCTCCCAGCAGGCCACTTAACAGCTTTTTGGTTTCCGGGAGCTCCTTAAGGGCTCTATGAGCGGGGAAAGGGATATGCAAAAAAAAGCCAATATTCTTCACCGATCCCTGTGTGCGTAATAGCTCCGGCAAGAGCATAAGCTGGTAGTCATGTACCCATATTTGACTCTTTTCCTCTGCGAGACTCAAAATAGCTTCTTTAAACTGCTCATTGACGCTTCTATAGGCTTGCCACCAGGTTTGATGGGTGGCCTGAGGAACTGGTTTCAGCGGTAGCTCATGGAAGAGAGGCCAGAGTATTGAGTTACTGAAGCCGTTGTAGTAAGCATCGATCTGTTTTTGGCTGAGAAAGACCGGGTAACAATTATGCTGTTTAAGCTCCTCTACGATTGATTTTTTTTCCTTTTCGCTCAATGTATCGCTGGCTATGCCCGGCCAGCCGATCCACATATTTGATGGATCATCCACATAACTCGCTAAACCGGTTGCGACACCACCGAGACTTGGTGAGAAGACAAGTTTATCGTTCTCTTTCGAAATGCTAACGGGGAGCCTATTAGAAACAATTATTACCTGGGCCATACTCTCCCTACTCCTTAAATCATACCAGAAAATGATCCATTTGAGTGTATCAATTGCTACAATTAATGAGTGGTGATTACAACGCTCAGTGGAGAAAACGAGTTTGCGCTTGAGGAGGCCTTCCGAAAGCGGGCGGCGGCGTTCGTGGAAGATAACGGACAGTTCGCATTAAGGCAGATAGACGGTGCGGAGGCTGATATTGATTCTTTGCGCCAGGCACTGACCAGTGTGTCGTTTCTAACCCCCAAACAACTACTCGTGCTCAAATCACCCAGCCAGAATAAGCAATTCATTGAAGCGTATGAGCAACTGCTTGAAACTGTGCCGGAAGGCATTGAAGTTTTAATCATTGAACCACAGATCGACAAGCGCCTTAAGTATTACAAGTTCCTGCTCCAGGAAACAGATTTTCAAAACTTTCCGAACCTGGATCAACCGGCACTTGCTCGCTGGCTTAGTGAGAGGGCCCGTATATATCACGGATCACTTAGTCAGACTGATGCTCGTTATCTCATAGACAGGATAGGAGCAAATCAGCAATTACTTGCCCGTGAGCTGGAGAAGCTACTACTCTACGCCACCGACATTACGCGTCAGGCAATAAATGATTTAACTGAACCGGCGGTGCAAAGTACTATTTTCCAGTTGCTCGCGGCAGCGTTTAGCGGTGAACACCAGCAGACCCTACGGCTGTATAAGCAACAGCGGTCCCTCAAAGTAGAACCACAGCAGATTATTGCGATGGTAAGCTGGCAACTCCATGTCCTCGCTGTTATTAAAGCGGCGGATAACCGGCAAATGGCTGAAGTTGCCCGTGCTGCCGGGCTTAATCCGTATGCATTAACTCGTAGCCAGGGTCTCGCACGGCAGTTGCAAATGAGCGAAGTGAAGCAACACATTAACCGCTTGGCAGAGATAGACAATAAGCTAAAGCGGAGTTCTATTGATGCTGATGAAGCCCTACAGCAGTACCTACTGAGTCTGTAGGCTAGCGCTTTTTAGTTGTCCGGGTCTGAGTGGTTTTTGGTTTGGTAACCGTCTTTTTTGCGGTTTTAGCCGGTTTTACTCCAGATGCTTTTGCTTTGGCTGCAGCTTGGGACTTCAGGCGAGCAGCCTTATTTTTGTGAATCACACCCTTCTTGGCAGCACGGTCGAGGTGCCCTTGTAGTGCAGTGGCAGATTTCGTGGAGGGACTTTTAGTGAAGACCTTGAGCGCTGCACGCAGACCGCGCTTGGTTTTGCGGTTACGAGTAGCAGCTTTATGGGTGGTACGAACACGTTTTTTAGCTGAAGCGATGATTGGCATTAATAACTGTCCTTCTTCTTACGTATGCATTGACTTAATTGACTTTAGATTGAGACTATAACAAATCTTCCAGGGGTTGTAAAGTAAAAACGTTTATGTTAGTCTTAAAGTGAAAATACTGACTGTAAGTATCAGGCGATTCAAAGTAAAACAAACATATATGGACGACTCGAAACAACAGCTTATTGAGCGGATTAAGTCTGCGAACAACGTGCTGGTAACTGTCAGTCGCAATCCTTCGGTAGATGCGCTGTCTGCGTTACTTGGACTGACATTAGTGCTTAATAAACAAGGCAAGCACGCTGCCGCGGTTTTCAGCGGACAAATTCCTTCAACCATTGAGTTTTTGCAACCGGAAGAAACGATTGAAAAGAACACCGATAGCTTGCGTGATTTTATCATTGCATTAGATAAAAATAAGGCGGATAAGTTGCGCTATAAGGTGGAGGATAACGTAGTACGCATTTTCATCACCCCATATAGAACTTCCATCTCTGAAAAAGACCTTGAGTTTAGCGAGGGCGACTTCAATATAGATGTTGTTATAGCGCTGGGCGTACATAAACAGGAGGAGCTTGATGAAGCTATCACTGCCCACGGTCGCATTCTGCATGACGCAGTTGTTACCAGTATTAACCTGACAACCGACAGCGGTCTTGGCAGTATAAACTGGCATGAACCACAGGCGAGCAGTCTCAGTGAACTGGTGACAGAGCTTGCGTTGCAGATTGACCCGGATATTTTAGATCAACAGATTTCTACCGCACTGCTGACGGGCATTGTGGCTGAAACGGATCGCTTTAGTAATGATAAAACGAGTCCGAGTACAATGAGCATGAGTGCTGCGCTTATGAAGGCCGGAGCAAATCCTCAGCTCGTAGCGAGTAAATTAGATGTTCATACTGACGGACTTGCTTCTTCTGCCGATAAGTCTCAGTCTGAGCAGGCAGGCAAACCAGCTAAAGAAGCCACCCAGAAGGAAGACGACGGTATGATTAGCATCGATCATGACCGAGCAACCGCTGTACCTGCCGACACGACCACAGAAGAAGGTGCACCGCTAGAGCCTATAGGCGAATCGGATGTCCACGAGAGTCCTGCTGAAAATCCGCTCAAAACGACTACTACATTATCTTCAGGACCAAAGCTTGTTACAGAACCACCCAAGTTAGGCGGTGAATTGACCGCTAATGCACTGCAGACAGATATTGAACCGGTAACTGACCCGCTGAGTTTGCCCAGAAAGGAAGCCGCTAAGCCGAACGAGGGAGCGGAGGCTATCAGTACGAAGGGCTCTCTTGTTGTTCCCCCCAGCCATGAACCAATAGGGAAGTCTATACAACCCACTCCTCCTGCTGCATCTGTGCCACCGCCTGCGCCTCCAGCCAATTTCTCACCACCACCTCCAAATTGGATGCCACCACCGGCACCGCCATCCACTCCTCCTGTTGCGTCTGTGCCACCGCCTGCGCCTCCAGCCAATTTCTCACCACCACCTCCACCGCCTCCTCAACCTCCGGCTGAGGGCATAGGTAATAAAAATGATACATTGTCTACGATAGAAGAAGCGGTTTCGAGTCCACATGCGGAGAGCTCTAGGCTTGACGTTGCCCGGGAAGAGATAAAGGAGGCATATAGCGAGGCGCCTGAAGGGGGTAATGATGCGCCGATTGCCGCCTTAAATGCACAACCGCTGGGCGAAGAGCTTCATCCGAAGCAAGAAGATGTGCCAGGCCCTCCACCCCCGGTGCCACCCCCGATTATTCCGTCTCAATTTGGTAGTACACCGCCAAACAATGGTTAGGTAGTCTTATTTTTTGTGCAGGGCATACTTCTTTTAGATAAACCGAGCGGGTGGACGAGCTTTGATGTGGTGAATTACGTTCGTCGCCAGGTGGCTCGAGCTGAGCATAAACCATCCAGGTCAATCAAGGTTGGGCACAGCGGTACGCTCGACCCTTTTGCTACTGGATTGCTTATCGTTCTCATAGGCAAAAATTATACCCGCCAAGCAGCACATTTCTCCGGGCTCGATAAAGTGTATGAAGTCAAGGCGCGTCTCGGTATAGTTAGCACGACCGGTGACCCAGAAGGACAACTCAGAGCAGTGGAAGGTCCAGAGATAGATGAAGCGGCCGTACGAGCAGTCTTGGGTGGGCTTACTGGTGTTATTGCTCAGACGCCACCCGCTTATTCTGCAATAAAAGTCGGCGGGCAGCGGGCGTATAAACTCGCCCGGGCTGGCAAATCTCCAGTTTTACCTTCGAGACAAGTTACCGTACATAGCTTAATAATCAATCAGTATACGTATCCCGAATTGCAGCTGACAGCACGTGTTTCTTCGGGAACATATATACGGAGTCTGGTTGAGGTGCTTGGGCAACGCCTCGGCAGCGGAGCCTATACGACTGCTCTACGCCGTACTCAAATAGGGAGCTATAGTCTTAGCGATGCCCAAGGGGTCAATGAGATTACGCCGCTGTCTGTAGAAGCTTTTTTACAAAGCCAGTAGGGAGGCTTCTTCATATGTCATCAGGTCAATCAAACCAGAAAGCACTTCTGACCTTGAACGTAAGACCCTTTATCGCAACCAGAATACGAGCCCTATTAAGATACCCAGGCAAATAATTACCACTATAAGCTCAAAAAGCGTAAAGCCGGCTTGATTCTGACGCATTTGTTTCCACCTATCACATTAAATAATAACATGCAGGTTTGTTATACTGATATCAATCAGTAAGTCAATACATATGACAATACAAAAAACCGTGGGTAAAACCGTCAAAAAGCAAAAATTCTTTTTCTACCAATCAATAAAAAGAAAGCGCTTGCTGCTTACGCCTGTGCTGCTCGTGGCTATTCTGTCCAGCCCTACGGCATTTGCGCTTACCGATATATCCCAAAGCTATAGCTCTTCCCAGCAGCTAGCGGTAGGCTCAATTGTAAGTCTTGTTAAAAACACATCTGATCAAGTCGATGCCGCACTCAGCACAAATGTGAATAGTATTGTTGGCGTAGTAGTGAACAGCAATAATTCACTATTATCTCTATCGACTGGGCAGACGGGCCAGGTGCAGGTTGCTACGAGCGGAATTGAAGAAGTACTTGTGTCTAACATAAACGGCAACATTTATCAGGGTAACGAAGTAACAGCTTCGCCAATCAGCGGCGTTGGCATGTTGGCTACCAGTGATATTAAAGTCGTTGGTATTGCACAAGGCACTTTAAATAACACCAACGGAACTACTGAAACGTATTCAAATAAGAGCGGCCAAAAACACACTATCCTCGTTGGGGAAATTCCAGTCCTCGTCAATGTTTCTTATTACTATAAGTTGCCGGACAAGACCCTTATTCCATCGGCAATTCAGAATATCGCTGATTCCTTAGCCGGCAAACAGGTTAATACCGCACCAATACTTATTAGCATGGCCATATTTATTATTACTATCATAGTTGTTGCGAGCATTGTGTACTCAATGATTAGAAGTAGCATTATTTCCGTTGGACGCAATCCGCTTTCCCAGTCTGCCGTTTTTAGGGGCATTATCCAGCTGTCAGGCTTAGTTGTCGGAATTTTAGTAGTTGCGGTAATATTAATCTATATGATCCTAACAAAACTCTAGGGTGGGCTAATAGTAATGCAAATATTTCTATATTTCGACTTCCTGGCACTCGGCGTCATTATAGTTTTGGCATATCGTTATGGGCTTGCTCATTTTCGGCCAGACAGACATGATTTAGAGAAGCAACACCACGATGAGTTTCTTCACTTGTCGCCGGAAGCTAAGCATAAACTTCTTGAAGAAGCTGAGGCCAAAATGCGCAGAACTATTAATCAGGCAACAGCTCGGTTTCAGGAAGATCTAGATCATGCCGAGTCGGCATTAACAAAACAGTTTGAGAAGCTCAGCGCTGAAGTCATAGAGAAGGAGATGGAACAATACCAAAAGTCAATTAACAAACTGAAAGAGCAAGCCGAGGAGATAACCAGTGAAGCAAAGGCAGATCTCTCCACGGGGCATGGAGATCTTAAGGCCAAGCTGGAAGAAGAGCTGAAAGCCGAAAAACAGCAGCTCATAAGTCAAATTGATACAAAACTTGCTGATGCAGTTGTGTCTTTCTTGCTTGAAACCCTGCAGCACAATGTAGACTTAGGCGCACAGACTGCATACTTAACTTCGATTCTCGAAGAACATAAAAATGAATTCAAACAAGGTATTCTCGATGAATCTCCAGTTACCAAATGATATATCGACACAACAAGACCTTCAGACTCTGACTTTAGAGGTCAAAACGTATGCGAGTTGGTACTCGAAAAATGCAATTAAAAGAAGATTAAAAGTAAAGAGAGCAAATAAAGCACAACCCGAAATCTCACCGGAAGCCAAGGAGTTGATACATGATTGGTCACTTCAGGCGCCACTCAGTACCAACAGTCTCGACCAGCTCTTAATGGCACTTGAGTCGTTTAAAGATACCGCACCACAGCTTACTATTACCTTGGCCGCCCCTGCATCTGGAAGTATAAAGAAAACGCTTGTCGGCTGGTGTAGAAAAAATATTGCCTCGAATGCGCTGGTTAATTTTCAATTTAACTCGGAAATCCTCGGCGGTATGGTAGTGCGGTATGAGAGTAAAATTTATGACTGGTCATTCCGCCGCCAGATACTTGCTGCCAGCCAAACCTTTCCGGAGGTTCTCAGACGTGTTTGATGATCAAAATTTCCAAAAGCTTGTTGAGGCTGACAATCTAACAGGTGAGGTCGTTGCCACCAATAGCTTCATTATAGAAGTCAAAGGATTACAGGGAGTTCGTCTTGGCGCCCAAGTTCTCTTTGAAGACGGTCAACGAGGCATCGTTCGAGAGGCATATGGTGACCGAGTTATTCTATTTAATATTGACTCAGAAAAAATTGAACCGGGAACATTGGCGGTGGTTGAGGATGATGTTTTAAGTGTTCCGGTTGGCAGGGCGCTGATTGGTCGTGTGGTCTCCCCGATGGGGAAACCGCTTGATGGCAAAGGCACATTGAGAACCAGCCAAACCTCAGGAATTTTTACTGCAGCTCCGGGTATTATGGATCGGAGCCCGCTGAATGAGCAGTTAGCGAGCGGGGTAGGGGCTGTTGATATGTTTTTCCCGGTGGTACTTGGGCAGCGTATTGCTATTCTTGGTGATAGTAAGTCCGGCAAGAGTACATTTTTAAGTCAATTAAGCGCTAATCAGAAGGGCAACGACCGCATAGTTGTTTATGTGCTGATTGGAAAGAGAAAAGTCGACATCGAGCTGCTTTTAGCAGGACTCAGAGAATCGGGGGCCATGGATCACACCATTGTTGTGCTGGCTGATATTTTTGAATCCCTGACCCAATCGTACCTTGCTCCGTATGCTGCGTGCACAATGGCTGAAGCTTTATGGTACGGCGGTCAAGACGTAATAATCATTTATGACGATCTTAGTAGTCATGCGGAAGCGTACCGACAGCTTTCATTACTTCAGGAGGTGGACCCCGGACGCGATTCTTACCCTGGCGATATGTTCTATGCTCATTCAAGTCTGCTCGAACGAGCAGGGAAGTTGCTGAAGAACAACAACACGCTGACCGCCCTGCCAGTGGTTCTTACTCCAAACGACGACATTACGGCGTATTTATCGACCAGCATTATGTCCATTACTGACGGTCAAATTATCTTTGACTTGAACGTGTTTCGTCAGGGTATTCGGCCAGCTGTTAATGCCGGGCTGTCTGTGTCGCGAGTTGGCGGCCAGGCCCAGAATGCCCGCCAGAAAAAACTGACTGGCAATCTTTTCCAAAAGCTCACCAAATACCACCAAGCTGAAGAGTTTTCCCACTTTGGTTCAAGTCTCTCTAAAGAAGCCAGTATTGACTTAAAGCTTGGTAGGCAAGTCTACGAAGTCCTCCAGCAATTGCCTGAAGAGCTTTATAGTCTCGACGAGCAACAAATAATGCTCGAGACCGTTTTACTCGGCGGCGGCGAGGTAGACATAGACGTTAAAGCACTCAAAGAGGCAACTAAGAAAACGGGAAGAATACACGAGGATAAAGACTTTGATCGTATAGAAAGAGAGCTTCTTGCAAAGTATTCTAAGCGTTCAGCGGAAAGCACGCTAACCAATGAGCAAAACAAGGAGCAGGCTCAGGCAAAAAATGAGTCAGATGAAACCGAGGATCAGGACAAAGCCGAGAAAACAGAAAGCAAAGACGATGCGAAGAGCTAGTGCAATTGAAAAAGAGACCGAGCAAATAGTTACCGTAGAAGGTCTTACCAATGTCTTTGAAAGTATCGCAAGTACTCAAGTTGCTCGGGTTAAGAATAAAGTGGAACTATCAAAAGAATTTTTCCAGCTACTTTGGCAACGCTATACATCACTCAGGGTTGACCCTGGCGCAAGGATAACCAGTCGAAATGCAGACTCAGAGCGGACAAAGACGGCCTTTATTGTTATTTCCGCTGAGGCCGGTCTCTCTGGTGATATTGATCTAAGACTCATTGAGAACATGCTGCAGTCGTATGACCCTAAAACTACCGATGTAATTGTGCTGGGGAGTCATGGCGCGCAACAGTTACAGCAGCGCAGTGTTCCGTATACGCATTTTTTCAAGGTGCCCGAGACCGATAGTTATATTGATGTCAGCCCCGTTATTGAAGGCATAAAGTCTTATGCAAAGGTGGTTGTGTACTATGAAGAATATGTTTCGCTCGGAGTGCAAGACATTAAGACTATTGATCTCATATCTACCATACGCGAAATGAGCGAAGACGCTGACGAAGATGTTATGACAGCTGAAGACACAATCTTTGAACCATCTCTCGATGAGATCGCTGAGCAAATGGAAGAAACAATGATGATGATGGCTTTAAGTCAGACCATTTTGGAATCGGGCTTGGCTCAAGCTGCCAGCCGATTCAACGCAATGGCCCTAGCCAAGAAGAGAGCCTCGGAAATGATTAGTGATTATAGACTAGAGTTTCATAGGGCAAAAAGATCTGAAAGTGACCGGCGCCTGAGAGAGGTTATGGTGAGTCTGAAGGGAAAACGCAAACGCCAAGGAGTACGTAGATGAAAATTTCTCGGAGGTCAAAAAAGACAACTGCACACAGTAAGACAGAAACCGGTCAGGCAACAGTGGGCGTCATTCAGTCACTGAGAGGCTTTACAGTCGAGGTCCAAGTAGTTGAAGAACGTCCAGAAGAAAAAGAGGTTTTACTGGTCGAGGGCTGTCCTGACGCTCGTTTGGAGGTGAACTTTTTCCGTAATGGCGCAGCCGTTTGTCTTAATTTAACCAATAGTCAAGAATTACGCTGTGGCCAAACGGTGTCACGGAGCAAGAAAAAAGTTATGGTGCCTGTTGGAGCAAAAACCATGGGACGAGTTTTTGATGCCGTGGGTCAGCCCCTTGATCATGGTCCTGAGCTCAATGAAAACCTAAGAATTGTCAGTGAACCAAGTGGTACCATGAGCTATCGCAATAGTCAGAAGCTTGAGTTGCTGGAGACTGGCCTAAAGGTCATCGATTTTCTCACGCCATTTGTGAAGGGGCGCAAGATCGGCATTGTTGGCGGTGCAGGCGTCGGCAAGACGGTATTGACTATGGAAATGATTCACAATGTTACCCGGAACGCCAAAGGCCTTTCTATTTACTGCGGAGTCGGCGAACGTATTCGGGAAGGCAATGAGCTTTACCAGACGCTGAAAGAAACTGACGTTCTTAAAAATACTGTTATGTTTTTTGGTCAGATGGACTCCACGCCGGTTATACGTTCGATGGTCGGTCCAGCTGCTGCAACAGCAGCTGAGTACTTTAGGGACGAAGAGGGCAAGGATATACTCTTTTTCGTTGACAATATTTACCGTCATATCCAGGCACTCACCGAACTTTCCACTAACCTAGGGCTTGTGCCGTCAGAGGGTGGTTATTCGGCAGCCGTATTCTCCGAGCTCCGGCGCCTCGAGGATCGTTTAAGTTCGACTGAGAAAGGGACGATAACCTCTGTCCAGGCAGTCTATATACCGGCGGACGACTTAAGTGATCCGGCTGTTCAGGCTATTCAGCAGCAGCTTGATTCGGTTCTGGTACTTTCCCGTTCTGTTGCTGAAAGCGGCATTAGGCCTGCGGTTGATTTGTTAAAAACCACATCATCTCTGCTGACTCCGCAGATAGTCGGCGAGCGGCATTACCAGCTGGCAGGTAGGGTGCAGGCAATTATGCAAAAGTATGACTCACTAAAAAACATAATTGCTATCGTGGGCGAAAATGAACTTTCTCCAGCGGATCGAGCTGACTTTCAGAGCGCAAAGAAACTTGTCCAGTTCTTTTCCCAGGACTTTGCCGTCGCCGAGCATTTAACTGGCAAGCCAGGCCAGTACTTTACGCTCGCACAAACCCTTGACGGCATAGAAGCTATCTTGGAAGGTAAAGAAGAGAAGGCGGAGAATACGAGCGAGAAGGCTAAAGACTCACAGCCAAAACCAGGAACGGACACAGGGGCAACCAAAAAGAAGCAATGAAACACCAAGACCAGAGCATTACGCTAAATGTTATCGCGAGAGCACCCTTTGAAGTTTATTATGAGGGTGACGCCAAGTCTGTATCGGCTATCAATGCCGTCGGGCCTTTTGATATACTGCCTGGCCACGCGGATTTCTTCTCAATTTTATCGGAAGGGGATGTCATTATAGAGACCGGTTCTAATCCCGTTACTTTTTCTGTCACCAATGGCATCATTACTGTCAGAGATGATCAGGTGATGCTGTTTGCCAATATGTAGGACAATTTTATTGTTCAACAATATAGTCAAATGCATAACCGTTACCCCCGGATAAGGGTGTGAGAGAACTGACGCCAATACTAAAGCCTGAACCGCTTCTGTTCACATAGACCACGAGTCCGTAGCCAACGGGAGTGACGACGACGTGGGGGGTGCTGCTATATGCGTTACCGAAACTCACAGAAGCAACGATCCCGCTACTTGCCCCAGCGCCGGCATTTACGGCAATCGTGCCTGATTCATCGTTACCGCTAATTGAAACGGTGCCATTTGAGCCAATAGCTGAACCGCGACTGACGTAAGGTGTATTTCCGGTAGTTACCAGATGGCCGCTGACAACAAGGTTAGAGACCTCGAAGGAACCAGCGGATAGCGTTCCGCCTACTGCCAAGTTGCCGGCGACATTTAAATTGTTATTGACCGAAAAGAGCTGATTGGTTGTGACTGCTCCTTGAAAGTGAGTAGTTCCCGCAACAACTAGGTTACTCCGGACATTAAGGTTTGATAAAGTACCACTTCCGTTGACGTTCAGTTGGGATAAGGTGGTGTTGCCTGCCTCAAGCTGCGTAAGGGCTGCGTTACTTGCTGAGAGTTTACTGTTTAAGTTTAACTGTCCGGCGATGGTCTCATTGCCGGCCACTGTAAGATTATTCTTAAAATTCGCATTTGGCCCTATGGTAAGTTGTATGCCGGAGTCGCCAATAGGGGTATCGTTGACACCAAGTTTATTGAGCGTACCGCTACTAATAGTGACTGTTTGATTATTGAGCTTGTTTTTTAGACTAGACTGTCCTTTCAATACGAAAGTTATTATGACGGCATTAATTACTAATATGACACCAACTACAACGAGACCTATAAATGTTGCCTTATGGCTGGGCCGGTATGAGCCATGATGTCTTAGTTTCTTGGGTGTCTTGGTCTCTGCTGGTTTTGCTTGAGTATTAGTTTCACTTGGCTTAGTAAGCGTCTCAGACTTCGGCTTAAGTTCTTCTGCTGCTGGCACATCTGCACTTGATTTGTTGCCAGAGGTTGGGTTATCCGCCACTTATTTTTGTCCTTAATATGTATGTGTAATTATACCTCTGTGTTGATTGTCTGACAAAACATAAGCAGTGGAAGTAGTTGAAGTTTGCAAATTACTGAAGTTTCAACAAGAATAGATTCTATTATGATGCGGCAGTTGGTGAGGTTAGGGCAATTGTTCGTCGCGGTAATCCTCTGCGGTATCTTGGGTGGTGGCACGGCATCTGCTGCAACCGTTATGTCATCTCAAAACTATCAATTTGAGAACATGGATCTTGGCGCAGGGGGTATTGGAGTATCGAATTCACCTGATTACCGGTCTAACTTATCAACAGGCGATTCGGCTGTTGGCACCACCAGCTCAACCAATTACCAATTCGAAGCGGGGTCGAATACTACTGGTCAACCATCATTGTCTATATCTATACTGACACCGAGCCCCAGCTTCGGGAGCTTTAGCCCGACGACCGCAGCAACCGCAACTTCCCAGTTTTCGGTCTCTGACTATACCAGCTATGGCTATGTCGTGCAGATCGAAGGCAGTTCGCCGACGAACGGCAAGTACACTATTGCTCCGATGACAACAGATGCAGCTTCACAACCCGGGAAAGATCAGTTCGGGATAAATTTAGTAGCAAACACGGCACCAACCGCATTCGGCGCAAATCCAAATAACGGTAAGTTCGGTTTTGGTGCGGCAGCGGCTAATTATAATACCGCGAATGAGTATCGGTACGTGAGCGGGGACGTGATTGCGAGTGCTCCTAAGAGCTCTGGTCAGACCATATATACCATAAGCTATATTGTTAATGTCGCGAGCCTTACTACCGGTGGGCAATACACCTCCAATCAGTCGCTTATCTGTACGGCCACTTACTAAAAAACCGTTCAACTAGCTGTTAAATTATTCTTGACTTATCAATAATGCTTGTGCTATAGTGACCCACGGTAGGCTCTAAAATCAAAAGAAAAACAAAATGATAAAGCAAAGAGCGTTTCTAGCACTGTTTGGTGTAGCAACCCTATTACTGGGGATAAGTCTCCAGCTTTTTATTCCTTCCGCACATGTGTCTGCGGCGCAGATTACCTCACGAAGCTTGACCTTGCAGGCAGGTACTAGTGCCGGTGGCTCCCAACCGGGTGGAGTAGTTAATCACCTATTTTCATTTACACTCCCAACAGCCGGTACTATTTCTTCTATACAGTTTGAATATTGCACAACTGCTGATGGCACTTGTACAACCCCGTCCGGCCTCAGCACAACTGGCGCTACTCTTGGGACTCAGACAGGGGCAACTTTTAGCACCTTGAATACAGCTACCAACGGGGCACCGTATGTGACAAGCAGCTCTGGCGTGACTATCACGTCAGGTGAAGCAATTACAACGCAACTACTTGGTGTTACTAACCCCAACGGCACGGATTGTACAGGGACCCTAGATAACTGTACCTTTTATGTTCGCATCTCA
>DAHUZY010000025.1 GCA_027314885.1 Candidatus Saccharimonadota bacterium
TCTTGATTTTTCTCCCACCTCCAAGGCTTTCTTGATGTCATCTGCTTGCATTAGGTAGAAACAGGCATTTTCGTTTTCCGATATAAAACAAGCCTCCATGTGTACGCCTTCTCTCTTGAGAGTAGCGTAGACCTCATCCGACCTCTTTTTGAGTTCATCACACCATTCTAGCCAAGTGCTCTTACCGTTTGGCGTAAAACTAAATTTAACAAGAGATACATCAGCCATCATGCCAATTTTAACAGAGCTAAGAGAATATCGCGAGACTGATGCATACATGCATGGCTACAGTAAAGCTGTCACACCAGCAGCCATTTATCACTAAACAGATGACCAGAAAGCATCTATTTCAATCAAATAATGTGAACAAAATAAAACAATAACGCTTATGCTTGGAGGGCCATCTGGGACTCGAACCCAGGACACCCTGCTTAAGAGGCAGGTGCTCTAACCAGCTGAGCTAATGGCCCACAACCAAAAACTTTAACAAACTACCTCTGTTTTGACAATACATAGGGGTAGAAATGTGCACAGATTATGAATTTACTAGTGGCGGAACGGGAGTGTTTGGTGTTTGAGGGGGAACGAAAGACGAGGGTGGAGCCGGTGCGGCGGTGCTCGTAGGTGTTGCAGCTTGGGCAGGCGTACCAGATGCTGTATTAATAAACTCATATAAAACGGCAAAGGCTGCACTATACATAATGAGGAAGTAAATAGAAAAGGGAATACCTATAATAGTAATAGACAAAAGTGCCATGGCAATAGAAGCTCCAATAATGCCCCAAACCTTTCCAATGTGTCCTTTTGTATTATTCCAGCTTGCCTTATATGCCTCTATGACGCCCATGTTTTTATCGGCAAGAAAGTAAAATGCAAGTACGAGTCTGGGATACACAAAGAAAAATGGAATGATCAATAACAAGATGCTTAGTACAGTAGTCAACCCTACCAGTATGTATAGGCCAATCATTTTAAGCCATAGCCCGACTGCTTTTCCTAGTATGTTACCGAATGATACGTGATGGCCACGGACTCCCTCAATAAGAAGAAGGACAGTAGCTGCTAACATCAGGCCTTCTAAGATAATAGCCAGTATTGAGCCGTATGGCTTGAGAGCCATATCCAGAACGATTGATATAGCTATAAAGATAAGCCAAAACACGATCAGTAGGCCTATATTAACGGTCACTGCTTGCTTGGAATGTTTATAGACACCAAAGGCACCAGGCCAGGAGGTTGGTGCGGC
Organism: Candidatus Saccharimonadota bacterium; assembly: GCA_027314885.1. Classification (GTDB taxonomy): domain Bacteria; phylum Patescibacteriota; class Saccharimonadia; order Saccharimonadales; family UBA4665; genus JAJZAF01. Next base: position 1,247 of record DAHUZY010000025.1, read on the forward strand.
GGGAGGGGCCGAAACTGCCGAGGGGGGTACTTGATAAGCCCCCGGTGTTGGTATGGGCGTCGGTGCTGTGGATGCTGGTTGTGGCTGGGGGGGTGTTCCTGGAAGAGTTTGATCCATAGTGAAAATGCTTATCCTTACTCATGTAGCTTATATGTTGAATCGGGAAATTGCAACTAGAGTACACCAGATCGAAAACTAAATTTGTTAGAATATTAATAATGCGGTTATTAAATGGTAAAGAACTTGCCGGCTACATTAAAGAACGGCAAGTCAAGCAAGTACGTCGACTTCGTGCTCAGGGAGTGAAGCCGAAGTTAGCTATTGTAGTTACCATAGACAATGCAGTGATCAATGTGTATATGCGACTGAAGTCTCGCTATGGAGAAGATATAGGGATAGACGTAGACATTCATCGCAGTACCCAGTCAAATGTCAAGATGTTACTACACAAACTTGCCCAGGATAAACAGGTGCATGCCATAATTGTCCAGTTACCGCTAGAGGATCCCTCAGAAACAGATGATATTGTGAACCTCGTGCCACCAGATAAAGATGTAGATGGATTGGGTCGCGCTCCTTGCTTCGACCCTGCTACGCCGCTTGCCATAGTCTGGCTCCTCAGCGGATATAATATTGACTTGAAAACAAAGCAGGTGCTACTTGTCGGGCGTGGCAAGCTTGTCGGTGCACCCTTAGAGAAACTCTTAATCGCTTCTGGTATTACCCCAGCAGTGGCAGATAAGTACACAGCTGACTTAAGGGCGGAGACTCTGAAGGCCGACGTTATTATCACTGCGACTGGCGTACATGGTGTAATTAAACCTGATATGCTCAAGCAAGCCGCAGTAGTAGTGGACGCTGGCGTTGCCAGTGAGGGGGGCAAGACAGTAGGAGATCTTGCTCCAGAGGTGTATACGGAGCGTGACGATTTAACGATTACCCCAAAGAGGGGAGGGGTCGGGCCTTTGACGGTCTGCGCTCTCTTCGATAACGTAATTCGGGCGGCTGAACGAGTAGCTGCGACTACACAAAAACAGACATGAAGATAGGTGTCTTTGATTCCGGAGTGGGCGGGCAATCAGTTGCCAATGCCATCAAGCGGGCGCTACCTGATCATGAAGTATTGCTGAGAGAAGATAAGGCACACGTGCCTTATGGCTTGAAGCAGCCGGCTGAAATCCTCCAGCTTGTTATACCTATTTTTCAAGACCTTGTAGATAGCGGTTGTGCGGTTATTGTAGTGGCCTGTAACACGGTGACGACCACACTAATTCATGAGTTGAGACGGCACTTTTCCGTACCTCTTGTGGCGGTTGAGCCAATGGTTAAGCCGGCGGCAGCCATGACAAAAACAGGGGTGATTACGGTCTGTGCCACGCCAACTACACTCACAAGTGCTCGCTATGCTGAGCTAAAGGATACATTCGCCAGAGGTATTACAGTGCTCGAGCCGGACTGCAGTGACTGGGCGGCCATGATTGAGGAGAACAGGATCAGTCGCAACGCCATAGAGATGATGGTGCAGAAAGCGCTTAAACAACATACCGATGTCATAGTCCTTGCGTGTACGCACTACCACTGGATTGAGTCGGATATTAAGAATGTGACCGGTAACAAGGCCGCGGTGCTGCAGCCCGAGGGAGCGCTTATAGGGCAGCTTAAACGAGTGCTTGCACAGCTTGTTTGAATAGTTCGCCGCGCTGTTTGTAGTTCTTAAACATATCAAAACTGGCACAACCAGTAGAGAGCAATACCACATCTCCGGGGGCGGCGAGACTCTGGGCACAGCGTACTATATCGGTAATAGTGGGTCCACCTTGCGTGATGTTGGTGTAGCCCAAGTCCTGTAGCTTGCCAGTTATTTCTTGCGCTGTTTCACCGATTGCGACCACATGCTTAACGCGATGATTAACTACCGTTTTTGCCAGCTCGTCAAAAGGAGCACCTTTACTCCTGCCCCCGAGAATAAGAATTTCCTGGGCGCCAAATGCCTCCACCGCGACCATAGCGGTCTCGGGAGTAGTGCCAAAGCTATCATCGTAATATCGCACGCCGTTCAGTTCACGCACCAATTCTAATCTGTGGGGTAGTCCGGTAAAGGTGGTTAAGACGGAACGTAATGCCGAAATGTCTTCACAAACCTGCCAGACTGCCGTGACTGCCGCGCAGATATTCTGCCAATTATGAGCACCGAGCAGCTTCAGCTCTTCGGTGGTACAGATGGTTTGTCCATTGATCGTCACTGTGTTCTCATGGACATAGGCACCGGGTGGGGTAAAGTAGGGTAGTTTACGTCCCGGACTATTGTTCGCAATCTGTGTAGAGAGTTCGTTACGGGCAAAGTAAATGGCGGTGTCTCCTGGTGTTTGGTGGCTAAAAAGCTGCGACTTGGCACCAATGTATTCATCAAGGTTAGCATGCCAATCCAAATGCTCGGGTACCACCATCAAGCACACTGCAATCGTGGGTGAAGTTTTCAAGTCAATAAGTTGAAAGCTTGACAGCTCCAAGACTACCCAGGAATCAGGCTGTAGTTTTGGTAGGAAAGTAAGTGGCGGGACCCCGATGTTTCCTCCGAGGTATACATCTTTGCCGGCACCAGCGAGCATCTTGGTGATAAGTGTTGAGGTAGTTCCTTTCCCCTTAGTACCGGTGACACCAATGATCTGTCTAGTGGGACTTACTTTCAAGAATTCATTAATAAGAGTAGTGGTTTTTTGGCTTATCCCAGGGTTCTTGGCCTCAATTTTACGAGGTGATAAGCCGGCGGTCCGTACAATCAAGTCATAACGATTGAGGTTGTCTAGATAGCTATCGCCGAGCACGCTCGCTGTGCCTGAGGGAACTGCCACCTGGTCGTCCTGGTCATGAATGGTGATCTCGTGGCCAGCAGCCTTGAAGTATTCATAGGAAGCTCGGCCTTCGGTATCGAATCCAACTATTGCGATTTTCATGGCTTCATTATGACACAAGGCCTAATCTGATGAAGGAATATCAAGCATCTCTTTGACGAGCTGCGCTACTTCCCGCGGGGGCATGTTGGCCTTAGTGACGATGTTGCTGACGCCAAGATCCTTGAGTGAGGGCGGAATGGTATTGGCTGCCATATTCGTGAGAACAATGACTTTCATATCTTTACCCCAAGGAGTTTGGCGTAAATGAGAAAGCATTTCATCGCCGTTCATAACCGGCATAATAATGTCCAAAAGCACAATATCGGGATGAGACTTCTCGATAAGCTCAAGGCCGAGCTTACCATTTTCAGCAGTCTCGACTTCAAAGCCTTCCGCTTCAAACTTAAAACGATACAGCTGACTGACTGCTGCATCGTCCTCTATGATTGCAACTTTAGGCATATATAGTCTTACTCTAACGCACCGGAATTTATTGCACAAACTTTTTGATTAAGCACTATCTATAAAGGGACACATAAATCAAACAGAGGCTAAGTAATAAAAGCTACAGACCACAACATACTCTCGGGTAAAATTTAGATAGAATACATAAAAAACTCATCTCTATACTTCTATTAAGGTAATGTGCAAGAAGGCGAGGGGCTAATATGGGAAAGAATAATCTCAGTGGGCATCGTTTCTTACTGAAAACCATCATATTTAGTATGATGTTCGGGCTAGCAGTAGTCGGCGTCGGCTTGAAGTTTGCTGCTGTACACGCCCAGAACGTCAGCATCAACAGCCCCCGTAATTGTGACGGCAATGCAGTGGTCTACTGCGGCGCCGGCAGTGTTGAGACGCTGATTGGTAAGTATAAAGCGGGAGATGGCCGTAACAGCGCTGAGAGCATCCATCACATCTATAGCTACTTTGGTATCTCGTCTGCAGATATCCTGAGCATGAACAGCTCATCATTGGCTGTAGAGGCGGGTAGCGTAACAAAAAGCGGCAATGTCTACGGAAGCAGCGGCCAGCTACTGGCTACTCATGCGCTGACCGGAGGTAGAGAAAACATAGCTGGGAGTAGAGCAGTGAACAGTGGTGGAACTATATTCTATACCCGACCGCCAAGCGTATCGTTTACAAGCAGTCCGCTGCCGGCCTTTGTAGTATTACAAAATGGGCGCTTTGCCTTTGCCATTCTGGCAAGCTGCGGCAACCCGATTATTGCTACTCCCGTAGTTCCACCCAAGCCAACTCCACCCCCAAAGCCGGTTCCCCAGCCAACTCCACCCCCAAAGCCGGTTCCCAAGCCAGCACCGTCTCCAAAACCAGCCCCTAGCCCTTCGGTGACCACGTCAACAACAGAGGTAAACACCTGTAATGGCAATACGGCGAACACTAACAGCGGTATTGCTTCTCAGGGTGGTAACTGTAGTACAAATACTACTGTTGTGCAGAACAAACAGGAGGTGCCCTCGCCCCTTGCTCAGTGTACTAGTTTGGCGGCCCAAGTGAGTCCAGCCGGTAGTCTCAGTGTGAGTGCCACGGCGAACTACTTGGCCCAAAACGGGGCTACATTGCAATCTGCAATCTTCGATTTTGGTGATGGCTCAGTAGCTTCCTCGAGCGCTCAGCCGACCGCTACGCACACCTATGCCCAAGAGGGCACATATACCATTACGGCTACCCTTAACTTCTTAGCGAACGGGCAGTCGCTGGGTGCATCTACCTGTCAAGCAGCGGTGACAGTCAGTACTGCGCCCCCGACTACGCCCACGATCTCATCGGTCTCAAGCACACCAGTGGTGACTACTCCTTCGGCTCCTGTTACTCCTACAACCACTCCGTCTACTTCTACCTCGGCGCCGACCGCTCTCGTTAATACGGGCCCTGGTGATGTAATCGGTCTTTTTGTGGCTTCTTCGACGATCGGAGCCCTTGCATACAGTTGGGTGGCACGGCGCCGGTTATCGTGAGCAAGGTACTTCAGGGTTTTGGCATTACAGAGTATACTTAAGAAGTATTCTTTGATACTCTAGATAACTCACTTGCGGCACAAAGAAGTAAAACAAACATGTAACACCTTAGATAGTCGATGAACATTGCTAAGAAAACAGTAACGACACATGAAGATAGAGTAGTTCTACTCTTACAGGTGCCTCGTACCAACGATAAAAAGGAGTTAGCGGCGGAACAGATGTTTGCTGCACTGCACGGACTCCTATTATTCCCCTCAGAGAAGTTATTTCACCAGGCTACCAGGGAGCGGTTGAGCTTCGAGATCGCCGTCCTGGATAAGCGCATCGGTTTTTATGTGTGTACTCCTCGGTATCTGAAGGACTTTGTCCAAGAACAGATATATGCGCAGTATCCTATGGTGCAGATATCTGAAGTAGCAGATTACGCCATAGGAGATGGTCTTTCCGTATCAGTGGGTACAGAGATGCGCCTGACAGCCAATGATGCGCTGCCTATTAAAACCTTCCAGAGCTTTGAGGTTGACCCCCTTGCAGCTATTACCGGCACTCTAGCCAAGTTCGAAGAGGGTGAGGCGGCTTGGATACAGCTCCTTGTGCGCCCTGCAGCCAGCAATTGGCATAAAAGGAGTGAGCGATATATTACTGGCCTCAGAAGCGGCAGTAACGGTACTGCCAGCCTTCTTAAGGCCTTTTGGTCGCCTCCTGACGGTCAGCATGCCCCCGTAAAGCTCACGGAGTATGATCAAGCTCGAGCAACAGGGGCGGAAGACAAAAGCCACAAACTAGCTTTTGAATCTACTTTACGCATCATTTACAGGGGTAGTGGGAGTGTCGAGCAAGCCAAGCTCCGCTTACAATCCATTATTGCGAGCTATAAGCAGTTTAATACTACTTATCTAAACGGTTTTGAACAGGGGCGTATTACTTCTGATACACATCTGCTGTCTCGTTACGAAGGGCGTAGCTTAATCAGCCGTCCGCTGATGCTCAATATTGAGGAGATAGCAACTCTTTATCACCTGCCCCATACTACCGTAGAGACACCCTCTATCCTATGGGCAACCACCCAAACTGCCGAACCGCCCGCAAATTTACCGGTAGTCAGCGAAAGCAACAAACAGGCTATCAGTCCGATCGCAAGAGCCAATTTCAGGGGTCATAATATACCCTTCGGCTTGCCGCGCTCAGATAGGGGTCGACACTTGTACATTCTTGGTCAAACAGGGGTGGGCAAATCCGGTCTCCTTGAGCTTCTAACTCTCTCGGATATCTATAGTCCCTACGGCTTTGCGCTGATTGACCCCCATGGAGATTATGCCCTCAGTATTCTAAAGCGTATCCCTGCTGAGAGGGCCAGGGATGTGATCTACTTCAACCCTGCAGACGTGGACTACCCCATAGCCTTTAACCCTATGGAGGTAACTGATCCGAAGTTACGTACTCATACCGCCTCTGAGCTCATAGGGGTGCTCAAACGGATGTTTGACTCTTGGGGGCCCAGATTAGAGTATATTCTTCGATACAGCCTCCTTGCCCTCTTAGATTACCCAGAAGCTACCATGCTAGACATCACTCGGATATTAACAGATAAGGCGTTTCGCAGTGAGGTGATGAAGCACGTGCATGATCCGGTAGTGCGTAACTTCTGGACGGTAGAGTTTGCTACCTGGAACGACAAATTTGCTGCTGAAGCAATTTCTCCGGTATTAAACAAGGTAGGTGCCTTTACGGCTAACCCCGTGATCCGTAATATTATCGGGCAACCCAAAAGCAGCTTTAATATACGGGAAATCATGGACCAGAGGAAGATATTGATCGTCAATCTGACCCGTGGTCTTGTCGGAGAAGATAATGCCGCGCTTTTAGGGGCCCTTCTTGTCACCAAGATACAGCTTGCCTCGATGAGCCGGGCAGATATACCGGCTAGTGAACGGGTACCGTTTTATCTGTACGTTGACGAATTCCAGCACTTTGCAACAGATAGCTTTGCTACCATCTTAAGTGAGGCGAGGAAATATGCCTTAAACCTTACCGTAGCCAATCAGTACATTGCCCAGATGTCTCAAGAGGTAAAAGATGCCGTCTTCGGTAATGTCGGCTCCATGATCGCCTTTCGTATGGGGGCAGACGACGCCCGTACCATGCAGAAGTACTTTGAGCCGCGGTTTACAGAGTATGATCTGGTGCATATGCATAACCGTCATCTTGTCATCAATATGACGATAGACGGAGAGAAGTCACCAGCTTTCTCGGCACTCACCCTTGACCTCCCTGATCAACACTTTGATGAGACTGCAACCATTATCCATGAAACCAGGACTTATCACGCCTTCCCGAGAACAGAGGTAGAACAACAGATTAAGGAGAAATACGGGTTGCATGAAACACAGAAGACCCCTCCGGCTAAACCTCAAAGCGTAGAGAGATCAATGCCTGAACCTGTATCTGTACCAACAGAGGTGACCCAATCGTCTTCGCCTACGTCAACTCGGCAGACGACACCGGCGACAGTTGGGCATACCGCGGTAAGGCATTCTGTCGGTAAGCTGAAGCTTCGCCGCCGCCGCCGCCACAAGAGAGCGTCTTCTGGCCTGCAAGAAAACACTGAGCATGTAATATTTTCAAACCAGGATAAGTGAGTATAAATGCTTTTGCATTTTTATTAAAAATGGGCTTATGCTTATTGACAAAATAAGTGAGTGGTGGTAGAATAATAAACATCCGCGCTTCCTAGGGACTACGGTGGAGCACCCCCGGATAACGGTCAAAGGTTATTTGGGACTGGGAGAGCAAGGAGCAACTTAATAACTCGGTCAGTTAGTCTAAAAGTTACGCTAGTTTGTCACACAAAAACAATAAAGTGTTTTGTTTATGGCGAACTAGATAGTTATTGGGTCTTTAAAGCCCGGTTGAGTGCCTCAAGCGCTCCCGGTGAGCTAGTAGATCCATATTAGATAACCGACTACATATGTTTGTACTATTTCTTTCTATATATGCGAGATAACTTCTAGCTGTGATTTCTCTTTGTTATTAGTGCGAAACATCGAGAGGATAATTAAATAAATTGTCTTTTTAATGTTTCGTGCTAGCACTAGATGAAACCCGGCTAAGTGCACAAGCTGGAATACTCCACAACGACCACCAGGAGGTGAGTCTAAATGTGCATAATCAAGAAGTTGTCGTTCCTGTTGACCGCCATCCTGGTGGTCGTCGGGAGCTTTGCGGTCAATCCATCTGTTTCACTGGCCAATCAGAATGGTCAGTGTGACGGGCCTTCCTCACGGTTTGCTTCCACGCCTACGGTGTGGCTGCACAACCTGGAGGGTGAAGGAGTTGCAGGCCAGACAGGGGCTATCGAGAAAAGGGTAGGTTTCGTTTCACGCGATACCACCTTCAAGGACTGGGTGAAGTCACGTACCATAGTGGCGCCACTCGCGCAGCCCGCCTACGTAGCAGATTACTACTGCAGGGATAAGCAGGCGAGGCTGTGGAAGTACGAGTACCTCCCCGCTGGAAGGAAGGTTGTTTTTGTCCTTCCAAGAAACCTGGCACGTGCAGCAGTCAGCCCACGACCCAAGAAGGGTTACAGGCGGCAGATGGTTAAGAACAAGGTTGCTGGACAATCGACCTGTTCTAATCCAACCCCAGGAAATGCGATAGTGTTTCTTTATGTGAGAACGCATAAGAGGCACAAGCCCAGAAGGCACCACGTTCAACACAAGAAGGTGGTGAAGGTTGAAAAACCCTCATCGCCTCCGCTGAGTTGCTCGCCGGGACATACCCTGATCAACGGGGCGTGCCAGACGGTCAACGTCAGTGCACAGCAGGAATGCGAACACAAGGGGGGGAACTGGAACTCCTCCGAAAACCTTTGCAGTGTCATTGTGGTGGTGGGGAACTGCTCCTACATCACCGTGACAGACGGGTCGGGGAACACGGTCAGCACCGGGGCGGCAGAAGTTTGCCCGGTAACCGTAGTGACTCCTCCCGAAAAAGGGTGTGGATGCAAACCTCCCGTGGAAACGCCGTCGATCGTGATCACCTCGCGTCCGAGCGAGAACATGATCCCGGCAGGGGTCAATAGTGGAGAACTCCACTTGACCGTGGAAGCATCTACAAAGGGAGGAACTGTCACCATTGATCCGGGCATCGGATCAGTATCGAAGTGTGGCGGTTCACCGCAAGGCAGCGTGACGTTCTCGAGTCTCGGTTCGGGAGCAAGCACGTTGTGTTTCGTGTTGTTTGCTCCAGAAGACGGCGATAAGCCATCTTCGATGACTGTGACCTACACGGCCACGCTCGCTGGAGCAGCACCATGTGTCAAGGAAGACACGCTAGAAATACAATATCAACCTAGGCCATAACAGGTCTCGGAGCTAGAAAGGAGGTGAGTAAAACTGCAGTAGTCGGGGTGCGTGAGCACAAGGAGATTTGAGCATTTACGTGCTCCCCTTCGTGCTTACGCACCACCGACTGCTCAGGTTGAGTATCTATCTATTTTTATAGATAATTTATTCCCTGAGCAGTCATTTCCCCCATTTTAAAGTTCCAATAACTATCTAGTTTGTTGCTATCATTAATATAAGTTGTTCAATTGTGAAGAAAGGAGACATTAAGATATGTCTAAAGTCACTAAGATTGCTGCTATAGCTGCTATTGTGCCAATAGTAGCACTTTCTGGTTCTGCTTTTGCAGGTAGCCCTGGTCAATTAGCTGGCGGCGATAACTATCAGGTGAAGAATATCACTCAAAAAGGTTCTTACACTAATACCATTAGTGCTACTTGTAACGATGAAGTAGAGTACAGTATGCAACTGAGCAACACTCAGTTTGGTGCCCTGAACAACGTTACCCTAAAGGCTACTTTACCTGGCAATGGTGGCGTGAGTACAGCTACAGCTACTACCGATTTAGGTGGTACTTCTGGTACTTCTGACTCGGTTACTGTCAACCTAGGCTCTAATCAGACTCAAACTCTCGAGAACGGCACTACTACGCTGTATGACAGTAAAGGTAATGTAATTAAAACTTTGCCTGATACTATTACGTCTAGCGGTGTAAATATTGGTACGCTTGAGGGCTCTACTACGGAGTTTGTTAACTTTAGGGCGAAGGTGAGTTGTCCGACTACTCCAACCCCTCCTCCAACTACCCCTCCAACCACTCCTGCTGCTCCTATTACCCCGACAACTACGCCAACCCAGCTCGTTAACACGGGTCCCGGCAGCGTCATCGGTTTATTTGCCGCAGTGACGGCAATTAGTACACTTGCATATCGCTTTGTACTTAACCGACGCCTAGCCCGCCAGTAGCCCCTCTGTGGATAAGCGCTAGCATAAAGTTACATTTTGTGCTAGCCTAACCATAGATAATAGTGCGAAACTGACTGACCGCTCTAATGAAAGTCCCCTGCCAAAACAGTAGGGGATTTTTATTTTGCCTCTGTTATGGTACGGTAATAAGCGCTGCTTGTAGCGACTCTGGCCTCATCGTCTAACGGCTAGGACACCAGGTTTTCATCCTGGCAATCGGAGTTCGATTCTCCGTGAGGTCACCAGAACTGAATTATTAGCCTTGAATGGCTTACTTTCTAACGAAATACACCTGTAAAGTGGACTAATATCTGAACTTATAAAGTTGTGCTGTTTAATGTCATAAACAAATCCTCTAGGGAAGATTAGATTCTGGTATTTTTGTTTAAGCTGAAGTGGCGCATCTGCCCATTGTTTAGCCACATTTCGCATAAAGCTAAGAGCATATTCAATAGACGATTCACTAAGGGTTTGTTCCTGTTCTAGGAGGTCTAGGGATTGTTTTAGGTCTAGCTTCTCGCTGTCAAGTGAATCAACAACTTCTTTCTTTTCTTCCTCACTTATTTTGCCACTTATAAATTGTTTTATAGCACTTGCTCTAATATCGGCATTTTCATTCAATTTATCTCTAAACTCGGCTATTTCTTTATTGATTACGCCAAGTTGTTCTACCGCCTGTTTACTTAGATTATCCTTCATCTTCTTAACTGTTTCTGGTGTAGGTTCTATGGTTTTTAGATACTGCTCAAACTCGGCATGAACAGTCTTAGTCATTACTGAACCAACCCCACGACAAGTTTTTCGCCCACAAAAGTATCTAGGGCTATCGCAGGGGGCAGAACCAGTCATTGGCAAGTTACAGTTAGCGCACAATATAAATCGTCTTAATGGATATATTTCGCTATTAACTGAGTGTTTAATCCCAATCAGGTATTCTTTGTTTTTAGACTTAATAATATGCTGATTACGCCAATAGGCATCTTTGGTTATTAAACCTTCATGTTTGCCTTCAACTAGTTCATAGTCAGTAAACCAATCATGTACATATCCAGCGTATTCTGGGCGTATTAGCATCTTATGTAGGGTTTCCTGGCTTAAATGCTTGCCTTTGCGGTTCTTAATACCTTTTGAGGCTGCATACCTTATTAGAGCTGCTTCAGTAATATCTCCTTGGTTAAAACGCATGAGTAGGTCTGTAATCTTTTCAGCTTCCTCATTAGGCTGCATTGATGGTCTAGGTTGGCCTTCGCTATTGGATACTTTGACCATTCTGTAACCACGAATGGCTTTATGCTGCCAATATCCTTGCTGTGCTAAACGCCTCATATTATCTACGACTGTATCTCGTTTATTTTCGTTATCTAGTTGTCCAACCATAACGTAGAGATTTTCCATAAACCTACCCATTGGCGAGGAATCAAAAGGTTCTGTTACTGAGCGGACTTCTATACCTCTTGAAGCTAAAACTGACCTCATACCAATAACGTAGCTATCCAAATCTCTAGAAGCTCTATTCATCTTGTATACCAAGACGTAATCTATTGTGCCTTTCATCTTCAGGGCTAATTTTAGGAGGTTTTGTAGTTCTTCTCGTTCAGTATTCTTTCCAGACTTAGCTTCATCATAAAACCATCTTATTACCCTAATGCCATTGGTTTTGGCATAAGATTCTATAGCTGAACGCTGATTATGCTTTGATTCGCCTTTGATTTGTCCTTTATCCGAAATGCGTAGGTATCCTAAAGCTGCTTTTGTAGGAGCTTTAGGTTTGTCTGTCATGGATTTGCTAATTTGATGATAATATTACATAAAATTATAATATGGACATCCATACTATCTCAACTTTTTATTAGTTGGTATTTATTTGTTGATATGATGAAAACATATGTTTATAGGCGTAGATGAGTCTGGAAATTTTGAAACTGACGAAGCAAGTATCTATGTTGCAGCATTGATTCGTCCACGTCATGCACTAAAAATATTCAGGGCTTATGAGAATTGGTTAAAAGATATATCAGATAAATCAAAGGTCAATGGAGAAGTCAAAGGTTGGTTATTAACCGAAAATGAACTGTGTAGTTTTGTAAGACAGGTAATGCAACCCAAAAATGCCTCTCATATTCGTTATATTTCGTTTTGGGTGGATATAAATGAAAAGAATATAAATTGGCTTAAGAGAAATCAAAAGAGCATGGGGTTGGAGTATAGAAGACAGGCATATGAATTTAAGAAGAAAGGTGAAACTAACTCAGAACAGGCATATTTACAGCTAGCAGAGTG
>DAHUZY010000026.1 GCA_027314885.1 Candidatus Saccharimonadota bacterium
AATCCCTATACAACCGAGACAAGGATAACTTCCTGCCGACACTACACAAGCTAGCCACGCTTAGTCAGTAGTTACCTTGTGGTGGTGAGGTATTGACCATATCTACAGGGGTGTGCTATGATGAGCTGACTATGAAAAAAGGATTGCACCCAGATAATTACAGTTTAGTGGTTTTTGAGGACCTGAATAACGGATTTCGTTTTCTGACCCGCTCTACTGCCGCCAGCGAGGAGACTACTAAATGGGAGGATGGCCATGACTATCCGCTGGTCAAAGTACACATTACGAGCGCTTCTCACCCCTTCTTTACTGGTGAAGAGCGTATTTTAGATATTGAAGGACGTGTCGATAAATTCAAAGCCCGCGCTGCAGCTGGTGCTGCCGCCAAAGAGAAACGAGCAGCAGCAGCCCAGAAAGAAGCACGCCGACATACCGCAAAGATCAAAAAAGCTGAAGTTAAATCTGAGAAGACCACCCCAACTACACCCGCCTAGGGATCAGGTAATGTCCTCTTGCAAGAATCTGCTGACTTACTCCTCATTTAACGTCATACACTCCCGTGCAACGGAACAAACTTACTGAGTCATTTAACAGAGTTGGTATACTATCTCCAATGGAAGAAACGGAACGACAACTACGAACAGAGCTGGCAGAGTTGGAGAATAAACTCCGGGACCCGTTAATTTACAGTGATAAAAATTATCCTAAATTGGCTAAGCGCAAAGCAGAGCTCGATGACATAGTCGCACTCTTTAATAAGAAGGCTAAGCTGGCTGCCGACAAGAAATCAGCCGAGGAACTTCGTAGCGATTCGGAAATGGCCGAGATGGCAGCTGCTGAGCTGGAAGATCTGGAAGAGCAAATTGTCACTAATGACAATGCCCTGCGCGAAATCCTTACCCCCGAAGATCCGAACAATCTGCGCAGCGTCATTATTGAAATTAGAGCAGCAGCCGGAGGAGATGAGTCGAGTCTCTTTGCCGGTGAGCTATACCGAATGTATACCCGCTGGGCAGAAAACCATGGTTACCGCATAGAGCTTATGAGCGAATCGCCAAATGAAGTGGGAGGTTTTAAGGAAATAACCTTTGCAGTCAACGGCGACAATGCATATAAAAATCTCAAGTTCGAGGCAGGAGTGCATCGTGTACAGCGAGTGCCTGTCACCGAAAGCCAGGGGCGCATACATACATCAACGGTTACTGTGGCAGTATTACCGGAAGCTGAGGAATCCGACATTGAAATTAACCCGAATGATTTACGCGTTGATGTTTATCGTAGTAGCGGGCATGGCGGACAAAGCGTCAATACGACCGATTCAGCAGTACGAATTACCCACCTACCGACGGGCCTAGTAGTAGCCAACCAAGATGAAAAGTCCCAGATAAAAAATAAGGCAAAAGCAATGAGCGTCCTGCGCGCTCGTCTATTACAGCGTAAAATCGAAGAAGAAGAACAAGCACTCTCCGACGCTCGCCGTAAACTCATAGGCTCAGGTGACCGTTCAGAAAAAATCCGTACGTATAACTTTCCCCAAGATAGAATTACTGATCACCGCATTAGCTATAGCCGCAGCAACATACCGGGTGCCTTAAACGGAGATATAGAAGATTTGGTTGAAGCCCTACAAGCCGCCGAGCATAAGCTCATAAATGAAGAGTAAATATGCAAAAAAACTCAATCGTTTCGCAACCATCTGCGCGTACGCTCGCTCAGTGGCTTCATGACTGCACAAAATTACTGACCGAATCGGCTGTCACCACACCGCGACTTGACACATTAGTACTCACAGAATACTGCCTCAATCATGATAGAGCCTGGATACTTGCTCATCCTGAATTCAAGCTGACTGCCACACAAATAGATAAACTCAAAAATTTACTCAATAGACGGGCACTTCATGAGCCATTAGCGTATATTCTAGAACGGCAAGAATTTTATGGCGCTGAGTTTAAAATCACGTCTTCCGTAATGCAACCACGGCCTGAGTCGGAGGCTTTTATAGATTTACTGCGCGAGCTGATTGCGAGCCATGAGCTAACCATAGATCAGGACAAAATAATTGAAATTGCAGATGTCGGCTGTGGCAGTGGAGTCCTTGGTATTACAGCCGCGCTGCAATTCCCCAATTGCCGAGTAACCTTGCTTGATATTGATAAAAATGCTCTCAATATTGCCAAATTCAATGTAGATAAATTTACATTAAACATAAGCACTGTGGAGAGCGACCTGCTCTCCGCATCAAATCATAATTACACAGTACTACTCTGCAATCTTCCCTACGTTCCAGATAAGTATCCGCTTGTTAACCGGGCTGCGCAGTACGAGCCACCAAAGGCATTATTTGGAGGCAAGGACGGTCTTGATGTCTACCGAAAACTTTTCAATCAAATACAAAAACGGCCAGAAAAACCGTTGTATATTTTATCCGAGAGTCTTGTCTTCCAGCATCAAGAAATGACATTAATTGCACACGAGTCCGGATACAAGGCAGTTAAAACACTGGGGCTCGTTCAAACGTTCCGTTTATCACAGACAGTAAGATAAACCCGCACCTACAGACGTCTAACTCTGTCGATTGCTAGAGCCCCTATGCATCTAAAAGGAGACGTGTAGCTACCTGCCCTACAAGATCTTCAATGCCATTTTAAATGTTCTCATAGAATAAAGAGCGCTTCAAAATCTATGATGGGTACAAAATTTATGAACCTGGTACAGAACCGAGTGTTACTTTGAGATTGAGTGTTTGAGTGCCACGCACCACGGTAAGGCTAATAGAATTTCCGGGTACATAATTATCCAGCAAACTCGTTAATGAATTGAGCTGATTGACATTAGTGCCATTCACCTGAGTAATGACATCTCCCTCCTGGAGACCCGCCGTAGCAGCCGGACTACCGGGTACTACGGATGGGTTAGTTGCCGGATTGCTGCTGGGGGCAATATAGGCACCGTTACGTACATTAAGATTGTACTCAGTAGCTACATCAGGGGTAATCGGTATATAACGAACTCCGAGAAACGGTTGAGAGAATTTGCCCGTTTTCAAAACCTGCTTAATAAGCCCCATGAGATCATTAACAGGTATTGCAAAACCAATATTTTGTCCGCTTGCGGCAGTAGCAGTGTTCATGCCGATGACTTGCCCGTTTAAATTAACTAACGGACCGCCTGAGTTGCCTTCATTGATCGCAGCATCAGTTTGGAACAGATCTTCCAGATTCTCTGTGCTGCTGCCTGAACTACTCCCAGCTTGAATATCTCTCCCATAGCCTGAAATGATGCCGCTCGTAACAGTATTTTGGAACTGCCCGAGCGCATTACCAATTGCAACTACGGGTTCGCCCACTTTTACTTGCGAGGAGTTGCCCAGTACTGCCGGAACTAACTTATGCCCGTCAGTCTTGTTTATCTTCAGGAATGCAACGTCAAGACTAGCAGTGCTACTGGTGCGCCCAATGACAGAGACATCTTTAAGCAACGTGCCGTCACTCAGCGTTACGCTCACGCTGGTAGTACCGATAGGTACGACATGACGATTGGTCATCACGATACCGCTTGAGGATAAAATAATGCCAGTACCGGCAGCTTGCTCTTGTGCAGGTTGCGAAAAACCAAACGCCCCAAACCCACCACTTCCTGAGCCGCTACCTCCACTATTAATGTTTACGTTCACGCTTACCACACTCTGTCCTACGTCTTTGGCGATTTGCTCGGTAAGTTGACCGGAGCTTGTCACAATTTGTTTCTGATTACCAAGACTAGCCGTCACGATACCATTTTGAGCAGCGTGTCTTTCAATCCAAGCCCCAGCAAAGCTACTGAGCAAGATAGCTGCGACGAATAAGACCGCCAGCAGGCCGGCTATATGTCTTTTGTTATTATGATCGAATCGCATTTTTGGTACTGTAACACTTATTGTCCGCGAAGACCGGGGACGACTGCTTGAAACGGTGTACGACTTACCTTTAGAGTCGTCTTCGCTAGCTGAGCCTTTGTCTGTCTGCTTTTTTGCCATTATTCCTTTGCCTCCTTATACGATTTTGCTTCCCCAGTCAGAGAAAACCACAATCACAATCACGATAGCTATCATAGCAAAGACAATTTGGCGACGCAGTCCTTTATTCAACCGTTTGGTGTGATCAAGATAATAGAGGGCCGCTAAACCATAGCCAAGTATGCTGAGCAGTAATGTCGGCTGCGCAATCGTCTTATAAAAGAGTAGCCAATGGCTGAGAAGCCATGTCAGCGCTGCCCCAAAATATCCCCACACGTAGGCCAGCATACGAGCATAAGGCTCGTCAAATGTATCAAGAAAATGCCGAGCCGCTAAAAAGCAAAACAGTCCCGTTAAAAGGGTTAGCCCGTAGATGGGGCCAGCGGTCCAGATTAAGAACAGTGCCATCAGTGCAGCAAGTTGCCCTAAGAATGCCTGGATTGAGATCATGAAAATACTACCACGAGGTTTAATTACAAGCAGTCAGACACCATAGAGCAATGCCCAGAGGAGCTTGATCGGCCATGCGCCGCTATGCATCATGAATATAACAATAGACAGGCCAACCATTAGGTCAACTGCATTGGCACGTATATTAGAAGCCCAGAAGCGAGGTTTAACCGCAAACATACGCCATTTACTTAAAACAACTATGCTGAGGGCGAGCTGAACAAAGTTAAGCAGTACTAGTATAAATACAATTATCGGCAAAAGGCTTACAAGGCCTAGATGCAAGAAATAGGCAAAACCACTCGTGGGCTTAAGGTTGCGGGGAATGAGCCTCATTGTTACCTAATATGATAACAAAGTTGGCGTTATTTGTGGCTATATTATGTGGTAATTTCGTAGAAACATTAACCCCAAACAGCTTTTCAAGTGCTTGTTCGGTGTACACATCTTTGCCCGGCCGCATGTCAATAAGCGTCGTGTGGCTCCAATTACTATTTGGCGCATTCCCAATACCCATAACGTCATAGCCAAGAGTCTGCAATGTACTGCGCGTTTTCGCCGCAAGTCCGTTTATAAGGGTGCCGTTGAGGACAACAACACTAGCGTTCTCTTTTAAAATAAAGGGGTTTTTCAACAAGCTCTGCACGTACGCATGGATGGCACTGTAATTGAACAGTCCAGCTGAAGGCAGCACAATCGCCTGACCGACGGCGTTCCCGGTCATGAAGTATTGGTGCGGCGGGGTTGCCATATCGGTTTGGGTGATTGAACTAGCTGGAATATGTTGAATGATACCGAACAGGCGGCTCGCGTTACGCAGAGAGAGATCTGTTTGCACATTATTGCCAAGCTCGTTAATGAGACTAGATACTTTAAGTGGGTTACCTAGCGTCCCTATAGTTTCAATCTTCTGCTCCAGCGCAGTCAATACGGCCCGCTGACGACTATCCCGGGCAAAGCTACTCGTTGTCTCTTCAGACATTGCATAGGCGAGCGCCTGAGCACCATCAAAATGTTCTGTTCCTGCCTGCGCCAGAACTGGATTATTACCATTTTGCCAAGCCATAGTTGGATCTACTAAGTTAGTCGGTACAGAGACAGTAATGCCCCCAACCGTATTAACAGCCTGCTCAAATGCCTGAAAATTGACCAACGCATTGTAGTCAATGTTCACCCCGAGTATTTGACTGGCAGCTTGGTCGACCAATGCAAACCCGGCATTAACGGCACTAGGATCATTGCTATTAGCACCCTGCTGCTTACCTATATATTGAAGCTCGCCGGTTCGCCAGACAGCATTGAGCTTCATGAGCCCCGCGTTTGGCACATTGACCCAAAGACTGCTCGGCAAACTAATCAGTGTTTCGCGATAATTTATTGGGTCAATGCTCATGAGCATTATGGTATTGGTGAGGTTAGGGTTTTTGTGATTACCGCCATCGCGACCGAGGAGTAAGATATTAATTTGCCCCTGGTTTTCTCCTTTCAGCATATTGGGATTTGGCTTGAGCGCAGCAGCGGTGCCAGTAGTACCCCTGAATATCTTGTGTAGCTTAAGGTAACTTTGTGAAAACAGTAATCCCCCCACCGTCAACATCAGTACCAGCGCCAATGCAAGACCACGAGTAGCAAGTCGCCGAAAACGATACCAACGCTTGCGGCGCATTAACCGTATCTTATGTAGTGGACTATCATGACCAGGAAGCGACATATCGATCGGTGTTTGGCGCGCCATTAACATCAATAGCGAACTGGTGACCTTCGGTACACGTAACGATTTATAAACTGTGTAATATCCGAGTCGCCTCGCTGTCGTCACGGAATAGGCATGCTGCACTATTGCCCTCTGCACCGGCATAGAACGTCTAAGGGCTAATTTTGGTGTTTGGCGCTGTTTTTGTGTCGCAGGCCTTTTGAATCTGGACCTATCCATCTCTTTTTTTTCTCGGTCTAGCAAAATTATAACGCGCTTATGTATACATGTAAAGAAGCGGGATATATGATATAGTGGAAATCTGTATGACGAATAAACAGCCTGCGAGTGATGAGGAGAAAGCGGTAACTTCCGAAGACACAGTCCCGTCTAAACGACGGGAGATACTCTCTACTCTTGGCATACTAGTGGGCGCCGTTTTGGTGGCTTTTTTCATTATTGCGTTCGTCTTTCGCTCCTATCAGGTAGATGGTACCAGCATGCTGAATACCTTACAAAACGGAGATAAAGTCATTATTTGGAAAGTTCCGGTCACCTGGGCAGATATTACTGGCCATCCCTATATTCCCAAACGTGGTGATATTATTGTATTTACTGAAACCGGTCTTGCTCGATTTGGTCAAACGAATACAAAACAACTCATCAAGCGCGTCATTGGCCTGCCAGGAGACAGAGTAGTGCTCAAGAACGGTAACTACACCATATATAACGCTCACCACCCCCACGGTTTTGACCCCGATAAGACTCTGCCTTACGGCAAGAATCATGCCATTCCCTACACAAGCGGTAGCGTGAATATTAAACTCGGCCCCGATCAAATCTGGGTCTCAGGGGACAACCGACCCGATTCGCTCGATTCTCGTTACTTCGGACCCATTAATGCCCACCAGATTATCGGCAAGCTTGTCTTAAGAATATTCCCCATCGATCACGCTCGGGTCTTTTAGTCACTCTGCGTCCTATCATTGACCCACGGATGATATGATATAGTGAAAGGACTATGAGTCAGACATCAAAACGGGGGTTAGGTAGGGGTTTTGAAGCATTAATCTCTGAAGATTTTGATAAAACTTTACTGCTTGAAACGGGTGAACGTATAGAGAAAATTCCGCTCGATAAGCTAAAGCCAAACCCCTACCAACCGAGAAAACATTTTGAAACAGAGGCCCTCAAAGAGCTGGCGGCCTCTATCCGTCGACATGGCATAGTACAGCCATTAGTGGTCAGTCCACTCAAGAATGATGGATACTATATTATAGCCGGCGAACGACGCTGGCGAGCAGCAGCACTCAGTGGGCAGAAGACCGTACCAGCCGTGGTAAGAAGCACCGAAAAACAAGAACAACTGGAGATAGCTCTGATTGAAAATGTTCAAAGGGTCGACCTTAACCCACTCGAGCAAGCAGTCAGCATGATTACTCTACATAACCAGTTCTCTCTTTCATATGAGGAGATCGCTCATCGTCTGGGTAAAGCGCTATCAACTGTTCAGAACACTGTCCGTTTACCAAACCTGCCCCCAGAAGCCAAACAAGCTCTTATCGAGCACAAGATTGGTGAAGGACATGCCCGAGCCATTTTGGCACTTAAAGGTGACGAGGAGCGTCAGTCCTATTTACTGCAAGCTATTCTTCGACACGGCTGGAGTGTCCGCCAAGCTGAACGTTTCGTAGTAAGCGTGAAGTCTGGTATCAAGGAGGTAAAAGAAGCTCATGCCCGCACTTCAACTGAAACACCTGCCACCAAGCGTCTGAGCAAACACCTCGGTACGCCTGTGCATATCCGACGCATGGCAAAAGGAGGTGCCCTCGAAATTACTTTCTTTAACGATCAAGAACTTGAAAAATTAATTCACCTGCTCGGCCAGCTGAAACAACCCTAGCGCAACCTGTTTTGCACTTCCTTAGCCAATGCCTTGTAAGCTCTGGCGCCCTTACTCCAACGATCATGTTCATAGATGGTACGCCCGAAGCTCGGCGCCTCTGCTAGCCGTACATTGCGCGGAATAATTGCCGTAAAAAGCTTATCACCAAAGTAGTGTTCTATATCTGAGTGCACCTGTTCGCTTAAGGAGTTTCGTTTGTCATACATAGTTAGCGCCACACCGAGGAGCTCTAACTGGGGATTGGTACTGCTGCGAACCGCTTGAATCGTGGTAAGCAACTGACTTAAGCCCTCAAGCGCATAATATTCTGCCTGAACAGGTATAAGTACGTAATCCGCTGCTGTCAGACCGTTAATAGTAAGCAATCCGAGCGAGGGTGGACAGTCAATAAAGATATAATCAAACTGGGCATCCTTAAGTGCCTTCTTGAGAGAAAACTCTCTTTGCTGACGATTAACAAGCTCTACTTCAGCACCAGCAAGGTCGGCATTGGCTGGCATCACAAATAATTGTGCGACATTAGTTTTATGAGAGGCTTCGGCCACAGAACTACTGCCGCTCAGGACACTATACGTGTTATATTTGGTTTTTTCTTTATAAACACCCAGGCCACTCGTGGCATTCCCTTGCGGATCAAGATCGACTAGAAGCACTCGGGTATGACTGTCTGCAAGCTGGGCAGCCACATTGATTGCGGAGGTCGTTTTGCCCACTCCCCCCTTCTGGTTTACAACTGCTACAATTTTTTGTGTCATTACTCCTACCTTTTGGCTAGTATACCACCCCCTCGGAGCAAACAGATCATTATTTATTACCACCATTTAGTCATAGTATTATACGGCTATATACTAAATGAGCTGTTCCCCTCCCTTTGGTATAGGGGTACTACCCGCAATATTACGATAAAGTACTAGACAGACTTAAATGTCGGATCATTTAAAATGAGCTGCCGGAGCATTTCTTGTTGTCTTCGTTCGCTGCGAGATAATCGCTTCAATAAGCGATCGTCTTGCTTTCTCTTTTTTTGTGTCATAGCCAGCCTAAAATAGTTATTAAGTTTGATTACTCGAAGCAATATGGGTGAATGGATCTGTTGTTTGGGCAGAAGAATAATTTATGTGTTCGTACGGTTTAGTAAGATCCAAGTACATATTAACGCGCTTTATAGGCCATTGCAAGAAACAAACATAAGCAAATTACATTACCAAATCGCCGTGAGATGTATGCAGAGCATCGGCCCTTAAATGAATGCTGCTAATTTTACCGATGTTTCTTCGACTAATTCCTCAAACTCAGCTATATATCCAGGTATCATGTAAGCTACAGTCACTCATTGGCTCAAGAACGGGGTTATTAAAATAAATTTAGGTGCTGCCCCGTAACCCAGGGGGACACGATACTTGAAAGTTAGCTTATAAAATACCATGAATAATGAGTGCTTATGCCCAATATGACGGCTGGCTTGCAATAGGAGCAACGAAAAGCAGAGTGATCGCGTAGTCAGTAGAAAAGCCTCCTTATTGCCTTACTAGGGGGAAGCAGCCCTATATGGCACCAATGATAGAATTACTGTTGCTTAAGTAATAATCAATAAACACCGACGGAGGTTAACAAAGAATTAAGCCTAACAAAAAGGTTCCCCTTTTTTTCTTAGGGGAACCTCATAGTTTTTTATTTGATTTAGGCTGTTTGTTGGCTAGGGCCAGTAACCAAATACCACTAACCCATACATCTAGTATCCTCCCCTACCCTACTCGGATTCAAGGACTTTTTGAATAAAATTTCTATGCGTGTTTTAAGGGTATATTTGGTAATTTTTTAGCGTATTTCGTTGTTTTTTTATCTATGAAAGTCATTCTTGCTTCTATTTTCATTCAAATCGTCTCAGGTAAAAGAAACTACACATGGCGATCTCTTGTTGTTAATAAAATAACTTATCAAAGTCTGGCAAAACTGTTATCCACAACTCAGTATGGTCAGTTACTGTATTTTTGAGATTTTCAGTACAGTTTTGTGTTGTCTATGGCCACGGACTTTATGGACTCGTTTTTTAGATTTATAGCGAATTGCAGTGACTTTATCGCTTTGTTTATCCAGCTCAACAATTGCCGCTTCAACCTTAGCGTTCGCTACATGCGGCGTACCGACCTTGATCGCTTCACCGTCCAAGACCAGAAGAGGTTCAAAGCTTAATTTCTTTTTATCAACCTCTTTAACAAGCTCGACTTCCAGAGTCTCACCTTCTTGTACGAGGTATTGTTTGCTACCTGTTTGGATCACTGCTTTTTTCATAAATATATTAATTCTTTCAGTCTACTCTATAAAAAGTTACCGATTGATCATAGCAAAAAGGACCGCCCCTGTAAAGAGAACTGCTCCTTGCCGTTACTTATTATCCCACGCGAGATTCTTTTTTGAACTAATATAATAGGCCTAAACTACATGGGCCACTCTCGTTTGCTAACTTACGAGTTGATTACAAATTTGCCAAATACGATAACGGGGTGGCCTCTCAGGTCTTTACGAGCCTCAACGCCACCTCATGCCCATCAACTTGCACGGTCTTATTAAACCCTGTCTCTTCGGGAGTAAATTCTCTTACCTGAGTAGCAAGTGTCTCTTGCTTAATAAGATCAGTCAGTGAGGAGTTCTGGAGCACTTCCGTTACCACTTCTGACGGCGACTGGATGTAAAGTATAATCCTATCATCGACCTGGAAATCTGCTTGTTTACGTGCCTGCTGTACGTTGCGGATAATCTCACGGGCGATACCTTCTTGACGCAGTTCTGGTGTAAGCTCCAAATTAAGTACCGTCACGGGCGAGTCTGAGGTAGTATTCATCCGCTTTTGCCATTTTTGGTGCTGGTCTCCCGCTATATCAGACTTGAGGCTGTGACGGGTATGCACCTGCTTTACGTTCAGCTCCTCTTGAATAATTTCCCTAAACTCATCGCTTAGCAGGTTGTTCTTATCGTAAATACTCACCGATAGAAGCGGCTGCCTGACTTTTATGCCGGCGTCTGCTCTTTGAGCAAGACCTTCGCTAATAGCCTCTCGAATAAATTCCATTCGTTCAAGTACTAGCTCATCTATGTGACCGCTGGCCGGCCAATCCAAAAGATGTACCGATTTTCCACCCGTAAGCTTCTGGTAGAGCTCCTCTGCTAAGAAGGGGGTAAACGGAGCCATAATCATGCTCAGCTGTACTAATACATAGTGGAGTGTCCGGTACGCATCCTGTTTGTCGTTATCGTCTTCCGATTTCCAGTAACGCTTACGGCTGCGCCTAACGTACCAGTTACTCGCATCATCAATGAGCGGCAGCAAGGGTTTCAATGCATTCGGTAAATCGTAGGCTTGCATATGGGAATCGACAGCTACGTTCAATTGATGCACACGACTTACGATCCACTTATCAAGCGGATTGGTAAGTGCAGGCAAAGGATCATCTAAATTACCGTCCCATTCCCACTTATCTATATCAGCATAAAGCGTAAAGAAGTCATACATATTCCAGACCATAGCAAGTTTGCGTGCAATATCCGCCACCTCTTTATCCTGCATGGAGAAATCCTCGCCGCTGAGGAGTGGTGAGCTAAGGAAAAGAAGACGCAGCGCGTCGGCGCTGTAGCGGTCCATAAGTTCGTTTGGGTCCGTATAGTTGCCATAACTCTTGCTCATCTTTCGGCCATCACTGCCAGCTATGGTTCCATGCACCAGCGCTGTTTTGAAAGCAGGTCGACCAAATAAGCCGACACTGACGGCATGCAGATAGTAGAACCAAGCCCGAACCTGTGCCACGTATTCAACAATAAAGTCGCCCGGAAAATTCTGTTCAAACTTCTCTACATTCTCAAACGGATAATGGAATTGGGCAAACGGCATTGAACCGCTCTCGAACCAGCCATCGATTACTTTGTCGATGCGTTTGTAGGTGATGCCATCTTCAACAAATGTTACATCGTCAATCCAAGGCCGATGATAATCCTCAAGCTCAACACCAGATAGCTCTTTTAGTTCAGCATAGCTGCCAATAACCCTGATATGCTCTTTGCCGCTTGCATCCTTCCCCTTCCACACCGGCATAGCGGTCGCCCAAAACCGGTCGCGACTGAGATTCCAATCAGGTGCTGACTCAACAGTCTTTGCAAATCGCCCCTGTTTAATATGCTCCGGAAACCAATGTATCGAGCTATTCTGCGCTAACATCTGTGTGCGTTGCCCTTCGATGTCCATAAACCAACTCGGGTGGGCACGATACATCAGGCGCGTACCGCAGCGGTGGCAATGTGGGTAGCTATGCCGAATGTATTCGATTTTCCACACAATACCTCTTTCAAGTAGCGTCTTAGCAATTTCTTTGTTTACATCCCATACGACTTGGCCTCGCCAATCACCCTCGGTGTAAAGACCACTATCGTCAATCACCGATGGCATTGGTATCCCATGAGCCTGCGCAAGCTCGTAGTCCTCCTCACCATATGCAGGGGCAAGGTGAACTATGCCAGTACCTTCATCAAGCGTTACATAGTCCGCGTGCCAAATGGTATGCGCCTTAGAACCACGATCTGTGAAGAGTGGCCTGTAGCGTCGGCCAACGAGCTCTTTGCCCTTAAAGGTACGCTTTACTCTATACGGAAGTGGCTGGTGTTTCTCATCTGTCAAAACTTTCTCTATAAGCTGAGTGGCTAGGATCAAGGTTTGGGCATCGACTTCTACCTCTGAATAGTCTGCTTTAGAGTCAACGGCTACCGCAGTGTTGGCAGGTAACGTCCACGGGGTCGTGGTCCATGCAAGAAGTGATGCATTGCTGTTTTCAAGCGGTATTTTGACATATACCGAAGGATCAGTGACATCTTGGTAGGAGCTATCCATAGCCACCTCAGCCTTCGAAATCGGCGTGGCATCACGAATACAATAGAGCAAGACCTTTTCGCCTTCATATATCTTCCCTGTCTCATAGAGCCGCTTAAAGGCCCACCAGACAGACTCCATGTAGTCTTTATCCATCGTCTTGTACGCCCCCTTGAAGTCCACCCAACGCCCCAGACGATCAATCGTATCCTCCCACTCACTGCCAGTCTGCACCATGTTAGTTCTACAGGCATTGATATAGTCCTCTAAACTAATTTTGGTGCCGATATCGCGACGATCCTTGATACCCAATTTCTTCTCAGTAAAAACTTCTGCAGGCAAGCCATGACAATCCCAGCCCCAGACCCGCTCAACGTGCTTGCCTTTCATTGTCCAGTAGCGCGGTACAGCATCTTTAACAGTGCTGGTCAGCAAAGTACCATGGTGCGGAACGCCAGTAATGAAAGGGGGGCCGTCATAAAACACATAGCTATCCGCTATGGGCCGGCTATTCACAGACTGTTCGAAAATATGATTGTCTTTCCAGTAACGAACAAGTGCCTTCTCGTATTCAATTGCTGGACGACGGCTTTGTTTATGAAACCTCATGGTATGATTTTTTCCTTCCTAATGCCTTATACGCACACATAAAAGACCACCGCTCAGTGGCAGCGGCCGGATCCATCGGGATAACACCAACGGAGGTACCATCCGGCTTGCTCTGAGGGTGGTCTCAAGAAGCACTTACTT
>DAHUZY010000027.1 GCA_027314885.1 Candidatus Saccharimonadota bacterium
CTCCTGTTTTTGTTGCAATTAACAGAGAAATTCTAGCGTGCTTTACCCTATGACGCTAATTCGTGATTCGGGTATAATATGCTTGACTTATATCCTTAAAGGATATAGTATCTAAGGATAGAGGATATTACACTGAGAATCTTCTTGATCAAACAATTTCATAAATGGGCCCAAGGCAATGAGTTAAGTGATAGCCTCTTACGTAAAGCAGTCGACGAAGTCGAGAAAGGTATCGTTGACGCAAAGTTGGGTGGCAACCTCTACAAAAAACGAATTGCTACAAAAGGTAGAGGAAAAAGCGGCAGTGTACGAACGTTGCTTGTATATGCGGCTAACCAGAGAACTTTCTTCATGTTTGGTTTCGAGAAAGCAGACCGGGCTAATATCTCACGGGAGGAAGAGAAGGCGCTAAAAATACTAGGCAAAGAATATCTGACGTTTAGCGATGCTAGATTAACTACCCTTCTAAAAGAGAAGATGATTTTTGAAATAACCAAAGGAAAGGAGTAAGACAATGAACGGCAAAACAATCATGGAAGTAGTACTAGAAGCTGCAAGCGATGCCAAGGTGGATAAAGTTACCATGGACAAACTTGAAGCACTGGCACTCCCTGAAGTACAAAAACTGACAGCTGCCCAAATCAGGCAATTGCGTGAGCAGTCAAATATGAGCCGCAGCGTATGGGCCAAAATCCTTAACGTCGGCGTTACAACTGCCCAGAAGTGGGAGAGCGGTAAAACACACCCCGATGGTGCAGCGCTGAAGCTGCTCAATATTGTGCAAGAGCACGGGGTAACTGCGTTATTGGCTTAGGGCTTAGCTGGGACTTGCAGACGAATTCAACAGAAAGGGGCAGTCTGAGTTAGATAGTTGACTTTGGTGCCCTTGAGCGGCTTCCTTTCGAACACCTCGTGAGATGGCTAGATCAGATTATTGTCTATTTTGATGATCCAGCCTTAAGCAGCAGCGAACTCTAGTGGGCGGATACTCCACGCCTTACCGGACTTGCGAGCTTCAACAACTTTCTTGCGACGCCTGTCTTTAATGAGAGAGAGGCTTTGAGTGTTGAATTGTTTGTCATCGTTTAAGGTAATAACAATATAAGCTCCGTTAGGAATTTCAGAAAATAATTTAGGATGTTTCACAAGGTAATCGTCAAACTCAAGTGACAATTTCACATTCTTTTTTATAAATGCTTCACTCATTTTTTACATCCTTTCTAGAATTAGTTTATAACGTTCGTGAATTTCTTGAAACGATTTTCTTACAATTACTTGAGCTTGCGTAAAGGCAGCGTTGTTATCTTTGGCTGCCATGCTTTCCCTATACTCTTTCTTTCCGGGGTAAAATACATGCCTGTGTGGTTGGTCGTCAGCAGAATCAAACCGCATAGCCTTTCTCCAACGACCCTTTATTAAAACCTCAAGCTGGACAGAAAATGATTGAATTTGGCGACCTACCCTATCCTGCCGGACAATCATTCGATCTATGTCACTTAGTGGGACTATATATCGCTTTTCGGGCATCCTATGATATTTATATCATGCCTTAAGATTTAACTAAAGGTGCGTTAGAGTGTTAGAACCGTCTTCTCAGGTTGTCAAAATCATAAAATAAACGAACACTGTATTAGTCCATCCTACCGATGTTTTATGGGTATTCAGGATAAGAGGGACCAGATTGGTGCGGATGAGAGGACTTGAACCTCCATGAGCATAAAGCTCACTGGCTCCTGAAGCCAGCGCGTCTACCAATTCCGCCACATCCGCAAAGCTTTAAGGCTTCCCTATGGTATCTGTTTTAATCACATAACTCAAGTGGCTTAATCAGTCACCCTGGCCTGCAGTATCTCCCAATTCTGGACGTTATTAAACCGATCAGCTGAGGTTACGATCGGGCCGTTTTCCAGACCCTGCACCGGTCCGTTCGTCAAATAGAGTAGCCGGGGCTGATATAAACCGAGCGCGGGTGCGTACTGTTGCCAAGCCTGTAAAAACGGCTGGTATTCAATTACTCTTAGTGCCGGATCCAAGCGGGTACGCCCCGCCTCTAGCGACGAGTCGGCGGTCGAGTTCTGGAATTGAGAAAAGTTCAGATCGTTTGGCACATTAATGCTGGCCTGCGAACTTGCCCAATAGACAAAAACATCCGGGTCAATACCGATTGAAATACCGTTTAAAAGTGCCTGGTATTGGTGATACGTCAGAGCATTTTGGAAGTCTACCGGCCCGAGATACTGCGCTGACACCCGCACGCCGATTGCCTGCCATTGTTTTTGGAGCAGACTAACTACCAGATGGTTTGCCTGCGTGTTGGCTGCAGTCAAGGTGAAGGCAAGCGACTGGCCCTGTTTACTCCGTATCCCATGAGCTCCTAATTGCCAGCCATCAGTACTTAATAGCGCTCTGGCATGACTCGGATTATAGTCCGCCTGCGCATAGGTCGGATTATAGGTAAACTGATCTTTCAAAAAGGGTTCACGCACAAGCGGAGTTTTCTTATACCCAAGTTGCTTAACAATAGCTTTGACATTCGCACCACTAATAAGCGCCTGCCGTACCTGCTGATCAGCCAGGACACCGCTTGACATCTTAAAGAACACCATATTTGCCGCTCTGAGCACCAGATCGTGGGCAATAACCCCGTGTCTATGGCTGAGGTTTTTGATTGATATGCCTGAACCGTCTAAGGCGGTTAACTGCCCTCCCTGAAATGCTTGAATCAATTGGTTGGAGTTGGCATAGACATCCACAATGAACTTGTGTAGTTTTGGCTTTCCGAGTGCATAGTGAACGAATGGCTTTAAAGCAATGGTGCTCTCGTCATCGCTCGGGTTACCGTTGCTTGTAACTTGTACACCTTGGAGTGAAAACGGCCCCGATCCAACCATATGAATCGTATTAAAGTCAGCCGACCTTAGATCAGCAACAGGCATACCGCTTAAGATGTGCCTCGGCAAAATTCCCGTCGTGAGGCTGTAGGGAAATGATGCGAGCGGATCAGGCAGTGTAAATACAATCGTGAGGGGATTCGGTGTTGTGATCTGCACACCCTGCCAGCTGCTTTCAAGCGGCGATAAGGCGTTCGGATTCTGGATTAAGTGATACGTATAAGCTACATCGCTACTCGTCAGCGGCTTGCCGTCTTGCCATAAAAGGTGTGGCCTTAGGTGAATAGTATAGACAGTGCCGATACTGTTGACGCTGTAGCTGCTCGCCAGTACTGGCTGCAGTTTGCCATTATCGCCGTTCACAAACAGGCTCGCAAAGACCAGTCGAGATATCGTCCTATCTGCCTCTGAAGTAGCATAGATGGGATTCGCGTTCGTGAAACGTCCATATACCCCCTCTGTGTAGATACCGCCTGGTATCATTTTTAGCGTCTGATAGTACGCGCTGAGCCCTAGGTCCTGCGCAAAGACGGCAATGATGAGGAGAATGAGCAGCCCCATCCAGCCAATAACAAAGCGGCGAACATACAAAAGCCGCTCAAAACGATTGAAGAAATGTTGTTCAAGGTGTTTACCGGCTTTATCGCTGAGTTTTTCAACCTGCTTCTGGCCGTGTACAATCTTTTGACGAGCACGACGAACGAGCTGGCTTAGCCGCATTGAAACTAAAACTTTCTACTTGACGATTACGCTCAATATTAAGGACAGGCTAAAGACCAGAGCACAAATGATGGTTAGCTGGAAGATCGTCTTGTCGGTGCCACGGCGAGTGGTATTGACTTCACCGGCACCACCAAGTCCAGCACCAAGACTGGCACCCCGAGTCTGCACTAAAATGAGCAGAGTCATTAGTGACATCGATATAAGGATTAAATAATCAAAAATACTCATGTGCGCTTTACATCCTCCAATATAGCAGTTACTAAATAGTTTACCAGGCCAATGACGATACCGGCAAATATTGCCGCCCAGAAGTTGGTCACATGCAGTGCGGTATATAGCCTGCTAGCTATATAGACGGTTACACCATTAATAACTATCATAAATAAACCGAGGGTGAGCAGCAGGGCCGGCAATGAGAGAAAGACAAGAAGCGGTTTAATAATAGTATTTATAATTGCGAGCACTAAGCCAGCAATGACAATCACCCCAAAACTGCCGCCGTAGCTTATACTGCTGAGCACGGCAGCAGCAATCCAAAGACCAAGACTGCAAACCACCCAGCGAGTAAGAAATCTATAAAGGAATTTTGGCTTACGCTGCATAATATGCATTGTAGATTAGCGTAAGCGTCGGGGCAACTGGTCACTGAGAATTTGTATGCCCTGCTCGGTAATCAGCACATCGTCCTCTATGCGCACGCCGATGCCCTCCTCGGGTATATATATGCCTGGTTCCACGGTGAGAACCATGCCCGCCTGAAGCGGTAAGTTATAGTCGCCGACGTCATGAACATTTAAACCGAGAAAGTGCGAGGTCGCATGCGGATAGTAGTGACGAACTTCTTGGTGATGGCTGGTTGTGATCAGGCCAAGCTGGCGTAGCTGCACACCCATAAGCTTTTCGACCTTTTGTTCATACTCTCTCAGTAAGACGCCAGGCTTGAGCAAGTGAAAGGCCTCTTGCTGAACAGTTTTGACAGCGTTATAGACGGCACGCTGGCGAGCTGAAACCGTTTTTAGCCCGATTGTTCGGGTCAAATCGGCGGCATAGTGTTCCACCTCGGCTCCAACATCAATCACCACCAGCCCATCTGGTTCAAGCGGCGAGTTATTACTTACCTCGTGCAAGGTCACAGCCCGTTTGCCACTCGCTACAATCGGTTCAAAAGCATGACCGGTTGCACCCAGGCGCCGGAAGCTTTCACTGAGCGCAGCTTCCAGTTTATACTCGTAGCCGTAGCTTTTTTGTTGAGAAGTCTGGATAACATCATGAAGCGACTCAATGGTGATATCTATAGCAGCCTGAAGCGCTGCTACTTCTTCCGGTTGTTTGATCATACGCATAACTGCAAGGTCATAACTTATATCGTGAAACTTGAGCGCAGCATTATATGTTTTCAGACGGGAGACGAGCGTTGTCTTGGCGGGGTTAGTGTAAAAGCCGTAGCGCTTTGAATACCGCGGCGGCACAGCAATAGTCGCCACTTGTTTTACTTGCTTAAGCCTTTGGCTCAGCCGTTGCCACCCGGCACGCTCTGTTCGGACTATCTCTATGCCTGATCGCTGGCTGAGTTCGACAGCGTCAATCTGGCCGTCAAAAGCCTCGCGGCTGGATGAACGCTCCGGCACAATGAGATATTCACCCTCTTCATCAATGACCAGCACCAAATCCGGCTCATTCAGGCCGCACAGGTACCAAAAGTTGGCATCTTGAGAAAATGGGTAGACACTATCCCCGCCACGCTGCAAGAGCCCGTTCGCAGTTAATATGATGGGGACATCCGCCGCACATAACTTTTTCAGTCGCTGGCGGTTGTTCAGAAAAAAGGCACTGTGAAAGTGTGATTGCATAAGTCTATTACGTTTGTCTGCCCCTACTGTAACGTATCAATTCTTTACGTTCAAAAGGATTTTGCTATTCTGCCGAATTAACGCTGCTTTTTTAGCTCCAATTACTTCTTTGAGCTGCGTTTCGTCAGCCTCCACAACTCCCCTCATGCTGCCGAATGCTCTTAATAGTTTTTTGCGCGATATAGGCCCGATGCCGGGTACCTCATCAAGCATGCTGCTCGTCTGTCGCTTGACCTTCAATACACTATGGTAGCTTACCGCAAAACGATGTGACTCATCGCGAATACGCTGAAGCAGCTTCACTACGTTCGTACTATGAGGCAGATTGACGAGCTCAAAATCCTCATTTGCACTTACGAAACCCCCGAGTTTATGGAGGCAGTCTTGATCTAGGCGTACATTTGATCTTTCAGTGGCGATTACAATTTGTTCTTCACGTTTCGCAAGACCAATGAATGGCAGTGTCACATGACCAGCACCATCTCTCGCTTTCATTGCCGCATCAAGCTGCCCTTTGCCCCCATCGATGAGAACCAAATCGGGTAATCCCCACTTTTTGACATTACGCCCACTGAAGCGACGAGCGAGTGTCTCTTGCATGTTAGCGAAGTCATTGTTTCTATCATAGCGAGTCTTAAACTTCCTATATTGGGCCTTATCGCTGACACCGTTGGTGAAGACAACCATGCTCGCCACCACGTCGCTTCCCTGCATGTGGCTGATGTCATAGCCCTCGATTCGTCGTGGAAAAGCTGCTAAACCAAGTAGCTCGACCAGCTCGTTCAGAGCGTGGTCCTTGCTGATATCGAGGAACTCCTTGTCGCTGAAAATTACCTGACGATGCAAATTCTGCAAGGAGAATAGCTGATTGCGTAGCCTGGCTGCAGTTTCATAATCATGAGCTTTGGCGGCGCGCTTCATTTCACGCTCCGTTTCCTTCATAATTTTCGTACGTTTCCCCTCAATGATAGCCATCAGTTTGCGTAAATTTGCACGATAGTCTTCAAGTGACGTCCTGTGCTCCTCCAAGCCGGGATCGAGACCGAGATGGTAATGCAAGTTCGCACGCTTCTGTCCGACAACTCGCTTGGTTGCGAACGGAAAAATACGCCTTAACAATTTGAGCGCCTGGCGAACTCCCTGGGCACTGAAATACGGACCAAAGTAACGGGCACCATCATCGAGCGGTCGCCGCGTCGTCGTTACCGTCGGGTAATCGCTGTCATAGTCAATCCGGATATAGCTTAAAGATTTATCATCACGAAGTAGAATATTATACCGAGGCAAGTATCGCCGGATCATTTCAGCCTCTAAGAAGAGTGCCTCCAGCTCACTGTCGACCACCATCCAGTCGACATCGGCAATCTCTTGCACAAGCGCTTCGGTTTTTGGATCACGCCCACGAGATGCCTGAAAATACTGCCGTACCCTGTTTCGCAACACAGCTGCTTTCCCGATGTAGATAATGTTGCCGCGAGTATCTTTATGGAAGTAGACACCCGGTGCTTTGGGAAGCGATCTCAGTTTTTTTTGTAGTCCCTCGCTCATATTCTTACGTCGTAGCCTTGAGAAGGCTGCAATCCGCACAATATTGCTTCCCCGCACAAACCTCGCATGCGATAAAAAGACGATTGCAATCCGTATTCCGGCAATCACCAAAGCTGCCAGCCGGTTTCTGGCAGTGACTACAGCGTCCAATTGCCTTCACCTGAGGACCGAGCGGTACGCTAATGCGCTGGTCGAAAACATAGAGGGAGCCCTCCCATAATCCTTCGTTACCAAATGCCTCTCCATACTTCACTATACCGCCATCAAGCTGATAGACATCCCTAAAACCTTCTTCCTTCATAAGCATCGAGAGTACTTCACAGCGTACCCCTCCCGTGCAGTAAGTTACCACCGTCTTATCCTTCAGATTAGTGTACTTTGGTTTCTTAATCTCTTTTACAAAATCCCGGGTATGATCTACTGACCCTACAACTGCTCCTTTGAATTTACCAATGGCTGCTTCGTAAGCATTGCGGCCGTCAAAAAAGATAACATTTTCCTTACCTTTTTTATCAATAAGCTGATGAAGCTGCTCTGGTTTAAGGCGCGCGCCGCCGCCAATCACGCCCTGGCTGCTCACCCGGATCTTATGCGGCACTCCGAAGGTAACAATTTCTGGACGAACCCGCACGTTCAGTTTAGGAAAATCCGCCCGTTTACCATCACTCCATTTAAAGACCATACCTTTGAAGGCCGAGTGGGTGCGGGTGAGTTTAATGTAGCGCTTTAGGTCTTTCATATCACCACCGAGCGTACCGTTAATGCCGTGCTCAGCAATAATGATCCGACCACGCAGATTGAGCCCTTCAGCGAGAGCGAGCTGCCAGAGCCGCACTGCTTCGGGGTCCGTTAACGGCACAAATTTGTAGTACAAGATAATCCGCTGCATATACCTCTATTATACCTGTTATTTGTACCAAAAATAGAGTGCAATTACGAGGATTGCCAGAACTGCAATGGTGATCATCATCGTAATATCGAGCGTACGGAGACGTCTTGCAGAGGATGGAGCGGGAATAGGGGATTCTCTTGGGGCGCTCTCATAGCTTAATCCCTCATCGTCGGCGGCAATGTTTGCTTCAGCCTTTTTCACCATTTCCTCTAGGGCGCCCTTGCTTGGTTCGGTCACTTTGGCGTCAGCTCCATCGTCTTCACCCTGTTGCAGCACCATATCCCTGAGCGCCGGATCACGTTCAAAGTCGATCTCATGTTCCACGATTTCTCTTTGCAGCGCTCTAACCAAATCACCACCTAGCAGATGTTCAGCAACGAGGCGACGCAAGGCTCGTTCACCGATAAGATGTGTTTCGTAAATCTTGCGCAAGGTTGTGCCTTCAACCGCAATTGCTTCACTCGCTGCGAACAGCTCGGCCCGTGACCAGTTTTCTACTCTATGATAACCATTTGGCGGTAACTGTACCTTCTTTCCTGGTGACTCAATAGTTTCTTCCTGGTGCTTTTTTGATTCAGCCGACACCACCACGTGGCCAATCCGTTCCTGAGCCGGCGCGCTGCCGTGTAGCTGCTGCGCTTCAGGAGCACGTTGTCTGGTTTCGTCGTACTGTAAGACTTCGCGTGCAAGATGACGAGCGGAATGGTCACGCTCCTCTTTGTCACCACCACTTTGCTCAGGATTAATCACGTTGATTTTAATAGGGGTGCCCTCCATGGTTATAGATTATAACCATAATTGGCATATCGCGCACCCTAAAAAGCCTATAGGTGTAGTCGTCTTTGGCTTACTCTTTTTCAGTGTCGGTCGGGCTTTCAGCGCTCTCAGCTTCTGGTTTCTTCTCACCAGCATCAGCGTCTTCAACCCCGGCCTCGCCCTCAGCTTCGGTTTCAGCCGCTTCTTCTTCACTACCACCTGCAGCATCATTAGCGGCAGCAAGAGCGCTCGGTTCGTAGACGGTGGCAATGGAGTGCTCTGTTTCAGTTTCAACTTCTACGCCGTTTGGCACAATTAAATCTGCAACCGTTACGTGGTCACCCACTTCCACTAGTTGCTCTGCGTTATACTCCAAAAAGTCAGGCAATTTAGATGCAATGGCCCTCACAGAAACCGTTTCCAGTTGGCTGAGCACAATGAAACCAGACCGTTCAGCGGGACTGGACTCGTTGCCCTCATCGTAATGCGGCCTGATCGGGATATCTGCTTCGACTTTTTGGTTCTTATCTACCGCATTAAAAACTACATGGGTCAACTGGTGCCTCTTTGGATCAAAGACCGCTTCTTTAATGAGTGCAGTGTAGTTCTGTTCACCCGTTGTAAGCTCAATTGGGTGATGTTTACCCGCTTCTTTCCATACCTTAAGAAGCGACATTTGTTCAGCCTGTACAACAAGGGACGGTTTGCCGTGATCGTGGATAACTGCCGGTATCTGACCAGATTGGCGTAAGTGTTTAACAGCCTTACCAAAAACCTTTCGTGGTTCGAGAGAAAGTGTAATATTGTCCTGGGTCATAAATTGTTTTGTACTCCTTAGAATATCCTAAGTATTATACCAGATTGATTGGACTTCTGTGCTAATGAGCCTTTAAGCTTAGACGAGTGTTTAACGTTGATCATATTATTCAAGCGGGCGGTTTACTGCTCATCGCTGCGATTATCTTCGCAGAGTCTGGTATGTTTGTGGGCTTTTTTCTGCCGGGCGACACTCTGCTTATTAGCGCCGGTGTTTTTATTGCCGCTGGCAAGCTAAGCTTTTTCGGTGTCATACCGGTCATTGCCTTGGCCGCCATAGCTGGGGACAACACCGGATATCACATCGGGCGACGCTATGGTCAACGCCTCTTCCGTAAGCCTGATGGAGTATTGTTCCGCCGTGCGTACATCCAACAAGCTGAACTATTCTATGAGAAATGGGGCAACATAGCAGTATTGCTGACTCATTTTGTTCCCATTGTCCGAACCTTTGCTCCGGCCGTAACTGGTGCTGCTCGAATGAACTACAAAAAGTTTGTTATCTTTGATGCAATCGGGGATATTGCCTGGGCTTTTGTATTAACTTTCCTCGGCTATTGGTTCGGTTCACAAATCCCCGGGCTCGATCACTATATTCTCATCGTAATAGCAGCTGCTACGGTCATAACCCTAGTCCCGACAATATACCACGTCACAAAAGCACTCGTGGCGCATAAACGGAACAAAAAGCAAACCCATACTAAAAGAGACTCTTAGTCAATAAGCTCCACCGCGCCTATCGCAAACGCCGCAGCAAACTGCACTCCCGTAAGCATGCGTGGTTCCTCTTGGATAGTACTGTTGACATCACGATTCAACGCTTCCCGGTCACTCAGAGATTGAGAAAAGAATTTTGAGCTAAGCACTTCTCTATCCCCTGGATGGGTTTGAGCGTATGCCTGCAAGCTATCTCTTGCAACCTCCAGCCAAGAAGCGGGTTCACGCATCGTACCGTTCCGGGGTTGCCCCAAAAACTCATCCTTGGCGATAGCTAAAGAGCCAAGCTCAATGACTGCGCGGTTGTATGCGCCCTCTTTTGAGTGATCTGCTTGAAAAGCTCTTTGCGTTTCAGCCAGCTTTCGGGATGCCACTTCAAGCCGATCGTCAAGACCTTTCTTAATGAGCTCTGAGGGCACCGCATCATAGCGACGCCGGTCTTTGGCGTAAGCCGGTATATACAGTTGCATGTATATATTATAATATCTTTTTTAGATATTGTCCAGTATAGGAGCTCCCCTTCTTAGCGACCTGTTCTGGAGTACCTTCAGCGATAACTTGCCCGCCGGCCGCGCCGCCTTCAGGCCCCATGTCTATGAGCCAATCGGCATTCTTAATAACATCTAGGTTATGCTCAATCACTACAATACTGTTGCCAGCATCTACGAGTGCATGCAGCATTTTAAGAAGCTTATCTACATCCGCCATATGAAGCCCGGTTGTCGGTTCATCAAGTATGTAAAGCGTCCGACCGGTAGGACGGCGTGAGAGCTCGCTGGAAAGCTTGATACGCTGGGCCTCTCCGCCGCTGAGGGTCGTAGCCGACTGACCAAGACCGATATAACCAAGACCAACGTCTACGAGAGTTTGTAGCTTGCGGGAAATAGCCGGTATATTCTCAAAGAATTCAAGCGCCTGTTCACAAGTCATTGCCAGCACATCGGCAATGGTTTTGCCCTTATAGTGAATCTCCAAAGCTTCACGGTTATACCGCTGGCCATGACAGACCTCGCAGGGCACATAGACATCCGGCAAGAAGTGCATTTCTATCTTTATTATGCCATCCCCGGCGCAGTTCTCACAGCGGCCACCACGTACGTTAAAGCTGAAGCGGCCTGCACTATATCCGCGCAGCCGCGCTTCTGGTAAGCTGGCAAACAACTCTCGAATCGGCGTGAACAAACCAGTGTAAGTTGCAGGGTTTGACCGTGGTGTGCGGCCGATCGGTGATTGATCAATAATAATGGCTTTATCCAGCTGCTTGATGCCGGCTATGTCGTCATGTTTGCCCGGCACTGTACTTGATCGGTGTAGGCGAGCGAGCAGCTCTTTAGCCAATATATCATTAACAAGACTCGACTTACCGGAACCGGACACACCGCTCACTACTACCAGCTTGCCGAGCGGTATATTAACGGTAACGTCTTTGAGGTTATTCTCTCTGGCACCGCTTATGACCAACTCTTTTCCGTTTCCAGGGCGTCGTTTCTTTGGGGTCGTGATTGCTTTTGTACCGGTTAGATATTGGGCCGTGATACTGTTTCTCACATTCATGATCTCTTTAGGAGATCCGGCTGCAACAACTTGGCCGCCATGAATACCTGCTCCAGGGCCAATATCCAACAGGTAATCTGCTGTACGGATCGTCTCTTCATCATGCTCCACCACAATGACGGTATTGCCAAGGGACTTGAGGCGCTGCAAGGTGGCAATCAGACGTGCATTATCCCGTTGATGTAATCCGATACTTGGCTCGTCAAGCACGTAAAGTACTCCTGTCAAACCTGACCCAATCTGGGTGGCCAAACGAATACGCTGAGCTTCACCCCCACTCAGGGTAGCTGCCCCGCGTAGTAGATTAAGGTAATTCAAGCCGACATTTTGCAGAAACTGCAGGCGGGCATCAATCTCTTTTAGGATCAACTGCGCTATAGTCATTTCTTTATCCGTCAGTTTCAGCTTCTTAAACCACGTAAGCGCTTCATCAATCGAGAGGCGGCAAATGTCCATGATAGAGGATTGGCCGACAGTAATAGCCAATACTTCTGGCTTCAGACGAAGGCCTTTACAGGCATGGCATGGTTTCTCTTGCATAAAACGTTCAATGTCTCGACGGATAAAGTCACTCTCAGTTTCTTTGTGCCGGCGCTCGAGATTGGTAACCACCCCCTCATACGTCGTCTCGAAGCTCCGCCCCACACCAAGATTAATCCGGTACTTCTCCTGTCCCGTCCCGTACATGATGAGATTGAGTTGTTCCTTTGTCAGCTGGCCGGTTGGCACATGCAAGGAAAAATTGTGCCGCTCTGCCACCGCTTGCAGCTTTTTCATATACCAATTGTCGACATTGATGCGGTTGTATGGTCTGATTGCTCCTTCCGCTATAGTCAGATTGCCGTTCGGAATTACTAGGTCAGGATCAACTTCCAGGCGGCTACCAAGACCGGTACATATTGGGCAGGCGCCTTGGGGATTATTAAAGCTGAAGGTGCGCGGTTCAAGGTCAGGAATAGTGATCTCAGGGTGGTCGGGACAGGCATACATGAGACTATAGCTCCAGTTCTCGCTGCTATCTCCATCAACGATTTCCACCCTACCATCGGTAATATCCAGAGCTTGTTCAACAGACTGTACGAGACGATTGCGGCTCTCCTCATTATTAACAAGACGATCCACCACAACCTCTATGCGGTGCCGGTATGTCTTGTCCAATGACGGGAACTCGTCAAGGGCATAGACCACACCGTCAACACGAGCTCGGGCAAAACCGGCTCGTTGATATTGTTCAGGTATGTGCTCGAAGGCACCTTTTTTATCTATAACAATTGGAGCCAGAACAAGCAGGCGCCGGCCAGTTGTCGTGACCACAATCTGGTCAATGATACCGGACGCAGTTTGCCTAACCACGGGACGGCCGTCAATGGGGCAATGCGGCGTACCGATCCGGGCATAAAGAAGACGCAAGTAGTCATAGATCTCTGTGACTGTTGCAACTGTACTGCGCGGATTACGAGAAGTTGATTTTTGATCAATAGATATAGCAGGGGATAATCCGTCTATCTGATCAACCTCCGGCTTCTCCATGAGACCCAAGAATTGGCGAGCGTAGGCACTGAGGGACTCTACATAACGACGCTGTCCCTCGGCATAAATAGTGTCAAAAGCAAGGCTTGACTTCCCCGATCCGCTCAGGCCCGTAATAACCACCAGCTGATCACGGGGAATAACCACGTCTATGTTTTTAAGATTATGCTCCCTGGCCCCTTTTACCGTAATCTGTTCCGCCAAACGCTACTCCCTTTTCGATAAGAGGTTTTCATTATACAGAAAAACAGGAATTTTTTCTATCCGTCCGCATTAGATAAAAAGTAATGTTACCGAAATAGTACCGGTTAGATACTAATAGTGTTACCGTAATTCTCACTATGA
>DAHUZY010000028.1 GCA_027314885.1 Candidatus Saccharimonadota bacterium
ATGTCTCACGACATTAATTAAGAGCAATTAACAGAGAGAATACGGCTCAAAAACCAACACGTTTTTGCCTATAACTCAACTTCGGCCAGAATATACAGTTTGATTCACATGGTGAAGGCGGTTTACTAGAAACCATTCTCGTCAGGATGGAAGCCGACGCTCCTCAGGAGTCAGATTTGTTTTATCTTGGAGCTGTTCTCGGAAGTATCGCACGCAGAGAAGTGCAAAATCCAGCCTAATTAAAATGATTTTAAAGTAGCTAAGTATTAGAATAGGTTCGTAGTAGCGTGCCTACTTCGTACAGTGCACTGCACCAAAAAAAATCAGGAATACTATAAATACGGGAATCATCGGGTACTCTGCAGGGCTTTTTACACTAATTGGCTATTTGCACCAAACTGTAAAAACAATCAAACACCAATAACAAGAGCTCTATCACTTTCAGCCTTTCTAATCATAGGAACGTAGACTGCACTGTGGACGCTTTATGGGTTCAGCTACTCTAAGCCGGCTATTTGGGCAACGAACGCATAGTATTGATTTGCAGTATAATTATTACCACCATAAAAATAAGCAGCAAAGAATTGCGTTTCGGCACTGTCTATAAGCGCACACGTGGGTATAATCAACAGAGTTAGAACTAAATAAATCATGACGAATATTTCAGCGGCGATTTTTGACATGGACGGTCTACTCATTGACAGCGAGCCGTTTTGGCGAGCCTCACATGTCTCTTCAGTCTTAAAGCACGGCGGTAGGATAACCGAAGATGATGTGCGTAAAATGGCAGGTAAACGCATTGACGAAGTTGTGAACTATTGGCACCAAACACAACCTTTAAGAGTGTCCAGTTACGACTTAGAGGCAGACATTACCAAAGAAGTAATTTATAACATTAGACTGAACGGCAAAGAGTTACCTGGCGTGAGGAAAATTATCTCTATTTTGGAAGGTCATAATGTGCCTTTAGCTTTAGCCTCATCGTCATCTCCTGAAATTATTGAAGCTACAATTAAGAAACTTAAGCTTAGAAATCATTTTTGCATTACATACTCAGCCAAACATGAAAAGTTCGGTAAACCGCACCCTGGTGTTTTCCTTACAACCGCAAAAAAGCTAGGTGTACACCCCTCAAGCTGCATAGTTTTTGAAGACGCCATAAGTGGCATAAGGGCGGCTAAAAGTGCTGGCATGAAGTGCATTGCAGTACCCGATAACATTAACTTAAAAAAACCAGAATTTGCAGATGAAGCAGATGCTATGGTCAGCAGTTTAGAGCAAGTCCAATGGCAAGATATTATAGAGCTTTTTAAAGACTAATGCAGTTTTAAACTTACTGCTAAACAACTTTTAAACTTCGGGAACACCGCTACACCAACATTAATCGCGCATAGGCATTAATTACATCCAAATCATTCATAGATAAGAAGCAATAGATGGAAGATCCAAGTATTGAAACTAACTACTACAGACAAATAACTTCGCAACGATAGGGCTATGCAGGAGCAGCAGGAACCTATAAACGTGGATGGTTTAGAATCTATTCTAGACTCGCTAGTTAGTAAAATAGCTAAAACAGTACATAGTTGTACATTAGAAAAAAGTGCAAGATCACAGCTACGAGGACTAGAACATGCCAAAGCTCATGAAAACCGAATTTTCCCGGCTTTATATTTGGCTTTTCGATAACGTAGATAATAAAACCGATACTGTAGATAAGCCCGCCTACCCCCAACAATAAAAGTGCCCCTAATGGTAGATGCGGCTTGTCCCCTAGCAGCGCGACGGGAAGCCACCCGAGGACTATGTATAATGTGTTGGTGATATATTTCGGCAATTTACTGTGTACAGCCCTCAGTACCATACCCGAGATAGCAATGGCCCAAACAGCACCAAAGACGGCCCAACCATACACGTTCCTATAAAGCACGAGTACTAAGGGGGTTACAGTGCCGGCAATTAAAACAAATACCGCAATGTAATCGGTGGTTCGTAACAATTCATTCACTTTGCGGCTGGCATTAATTCCATGGTGTAGCGTACTGAAGAGGAACAGATTAACAAGAGCAGCACTATAGACACTTAAGCCGACAATCTTCCAGACATTACCTTGGGCCGAGGCCTGGGCAATAAGAAGCGCTGCGCCCAATACCGCTAGGCAGCTGCCTATTAGGTGAGAGATTGTATTAATACGCTCATCAGTCACATGCTTGCTCTCGTCTTTACTGGTTTTTTGCACATTTAACATACATAGATTATATATGGACGAATAATGATCGTACTTATTCATACGCTTATAACCGGCAAGATAATGGGATCAAACTTGCCAGTAGCTGTTTCTATCTCAAAATATAGTGGGTCACTTAATCGTGAACCCAGAGAAACTACTACACAATTAGCCAATATTAAGCCTTAGACTTTTCCTGTAGCTCGTGCCGCAAGGAGATCTTGGGCTAGTTCTGGCAAGTGAGTGCCTATTAAGATCCCGTCAGCCGAGGGCTCAATGTCTTTCACCCTTACTATGTTACTGGCCTGGCAGAGCCATCCCGAAAACAAGGCACGAGCCTCAGT
This sequence comes from Candidatus Saccharimonadota bacterium, assembly GCA_027314885.1. GTDB lineage: Bacteria > Patescibacteriota > Saccharimonadia > Saccharimonadales > UBA4665 > JAJZAF01. The sequence goes on from DAHUZY010000028.1 coordinate 2,572, forward strand.
GAAAGCATGACGCTTCAGGCCCCCAGACGCCAAGTCTCGGCTATTCCAGACTACTTTTTGACCTGTTGGGATCGTACGTATCTCCTTGAGGCTGGATGGCTCGATCAGACATCTGTCTTGGTATACAGCAGGTATTCTGCCCACCACCAACACAAAATCTGCTCCCGCTGCCACTGCTTTTACTACATCTTCATCCGTTGAATGAATACCCTTTGCCAAAATTGGCTTATCCGTCAAGTCACGCGCTCTCTTAATGAGATCAAATGAGCCATGCCAGCGCCGATCCGTGTGTACCGCAATCATGTCGCCAACTTGATCCGCAATTCTAAAAAGCTCGGGCCAGTCATGTTGAGACTCCCAGCCGAAAGGGGAATGTGTTTTTACCTCTGCAATAATTACCATAATAACTATACTATCGAAATAGCGTTGGGCTGACTATATCAGACGACCACGCGCCGGGGACGTAGTATCCGGCGGGCTCTCGCTTTTGGTGAACGCTTCAACCGCTTGAGTCTCTCGGCAATGCGACGCGCTTCCTTGAGCATACCGTGTTCTTTATAGGTATGCAGAAGGAGCGTAAACGTCTCTTTGGTCGGTTCCAGCTTAGCCGCTCGTTCTAGCTCTTGGAACATCAACTTGTTGTTGCCAAGTTTATCCTGAACTTTGGCGTAAGCCAGGTGACGTGCCGCCAGATTGTCTTCAAGCTTAATAGCCTGCTCAAAAGCTACGGCTGCCTTCTCATAGTTCTCGGTCTCATAATAGATCAGCCCAAGGTTATGCAAACTTGAGGCGGTTGGTTCGATCGAAGAGGCGATTTCAAAGCAATCGATCGCGTCCCTATACTCTTTCTGTTTGGCATATAAAATTCCAAGCCGGTTATAGGCAGCAGCATTTTTCTCGTCAATTTTTAGTATTGTCAGCAATGCTTTTTCAGCTCGTAAGAAGCGATTTTCCCGCATGCCCTGGTGAGCAATATCCCATAGCTTGCCAATCCTATCTCCAACACGGCGTGAGATATTTGCAAATTCGTCGTCACGAATATGCATATTATAGTAGGCAAGCGCCCCAAATCCGGCCACGATCAATAAGGCATACATCTTCTATTTACATTGTAGCACGTGCTAGATATGTAACATCAAATTAGTCAGCACTAACTTTGCTTGGCCGTTTTTACTCAGCGCTTCGTGCGCATGGTAGCTCGCCCCCAAAATTGCCTGCCAGCGACGACTGGCTTGTTTGCTTGCCGTTTTTAAGCCGATATGGGCCATCTGCCCCAGGAGCGCCGTCATATCAATCGCCAGGTTACTTTGGCGAGCCAACTCATCGACCAGACAAAGTCGGTCAAAGAGGTCAAGCGTTAATAAACGACGGGCATATTCAGCTGCCTGGCGCAGTGGATGTTCGCTGTCAGTCAGGAGGGCGCTCAATAGCCCCACTCTACCGGCACTCATGGCATAGGCTCGCTCAAATGCCTCCTTCTCTGTTTCGGAGAAATATGCAGCCAAAGTCTTTTTGCCCGGGGGGATAACGTGTATAGTCTGGATCCTCGAGCGAATAGTTGGTAATAAGCCGTTCAGTTTCGCGGTAGTCAAGAGTATCAGAGTATCGAGCGGTGGTTCTTCCAAATTTTTGAGCAATGCATTCTGGGCCTCATGCCCCATGCACTCCGCCTGCTCGATAATTATTACTCGGCGACATTCCCCTCCTCCAGGGACTTTGAGAGTTAAGAATTGATCAATCTCACGCACTGAATCAATAGAGATGGCACTCCTGTCGGGCTGAATATGTAAGTAGTAGGGATAATTGGTTAACACATCAAGCTTCAGACGTCCACGGGCAATTTTCTCGGCAATCGATATTTTGCCGCTCCCGGGCGGCCCTACCAAAATGACGCCATGGCTCGACGCGTCTATGCACGCCTCGACTTGTGCCTGGGTATCTGCGTGCAGTACTAGGTCCTTCATATGCTATATTGTAAAACCTTTTGGCAGTGGTGCCATAAAAGTTTTACGCGTTTTGTTTGGCAAAGTTATTTCCAGTTTCCAAGCATGCAACAATAAACGTTCACCAGCCGGTCCATGATATAGTGTATCGCCGACGATTGGGTGATGTAGATGAGCCAAGTGCACCCTAAGCTGGTGAGTCCGTCCGGTCGTCGGGCGCAGCTCAACTATACTTTTAGTAGCATCTGATTCCAGTACTTTATAAGCGGTTACTGCGGGTCTTCCGCCTGGACCGGTACGAAAAGTCTGGGGGTGTTTCGGATGGCGTTCTATCGGCATATCTATGACTGCCTCTGGCGGCATCAGATCTCCTGCCACAACTGCCAGATAAGTTTTCTTGACTTTGCGCGTCGCAAACTGTTTTTGCAGCCATTTTTGAGCCACGTCATTTTTGGCGCAAATCATGACGCCACTTGTAGCCCGGTCAAGCCGATGAACGACACCAGCTCGCTCGCCGCTTAAATTATGCACTTTATCTGCCAGCCAGGTAGCTACAGTCGGTTCTGGGTTGAAAGCACCTTTGCTATGTGACAAAAGTCCCACCGGTTTGTTAATCACCACGCAGTCATCATCCTCATAGATAACAGCCAGCTTAATTCTTGGTATCTGCATGTGTGCGGCCGGGTCAAAAGCAATCTCTACACTGTCATCAGGCTTTAATTTATAGCCAGCTTTGGTCTGCACAGCGCAATTGACCCGCACTTTACCCTGATCGATCAACTTGGATGCAAATGCTCGACTCATCGGTCTTAGTTTGTTGGCTACATACTGATCAAGACGAACCGGTAGAGCGTCAAGAGGCCGCGACAACACTGTCTTCTACCTCAAGCCGACTGCTTGCTGCACGACGTGCAGTACACTATTAGCGCGTTCATTCATAATCTTCTCGGAATGTTCGAGCTTAGCACGAACGGCATCCATGTCTACCTGCGCCAGGGTATTCTGAAATTCCTGCAGAAAGCCGCTTACAGTATCTGCAACATCATGCTTTAAGGGCCCGTACTGGGTCTGCCCTTCGTATGCGTGTGCCAACTCCAAAACGGACTGCCCTCGAAGCAATGCCATAAGATCAAGCAAGTTGCTCACCCCTGGCTGTTTGTCTTTATCATAACGTACGCTATTTAGGCTATCTGTAGTCGCAGACATTATCTTACTGCGGGCAACATCTGGTGTGTCCGTCAGAAACAGTGTCCCCTTGTCGCTCACACTCGACTTACTCATCTTTTTGGTCGGATCAACCAGATCCTTAATACGAAGACCTTGATCCTTGCCGAAGAATCGGTGTTGCTCAGCCACAGCTTTTGGTATGGTAAACAGCTCTTTATTAAACCGCTTATTCATACGCTCAGCGATGTCGCGAGCAAATTCTAAATGCTGAGTCTGATCTTCGCCAACGGGTACATAAGAAGCACGGTAAAGTAAGATGTCCGCCGCCATCAGTACCGGATAGTGGAAGAGCCCGACACTCACCCGGTCCGAGCTCAGTTGTGCAGTCTTCTCCTTGAACTGAGTCATGCGCTGCATCTCCCCTACCCCGGTAAAACAATCTAATATCCAAGTCAGTTCGCTGTGTGCCGGCACTTGGCTTTGGCGGTAAAGGTACACAGCTGGATTATCGAGGGGCAAACCAGCAGCAACATAAAGCTTTAGGTTGGTTTCGATACCTTCCTGCAATGTACCGTGATCTATAGGGGTAGTGAAGCTATGCAGATCTGGCACAAACAGATTTATCTCATACTCGCCGGCGTAATGCCTAGCGAGATCTATCAAAGGCAGCAAAGCGCCGAGATAGTTCCCGATATGCAGATCGTTGTTGGCTCTGATGCCTGTTAAGATGACGGGGTTACTCATGGATTTTCCTCATTATACCGAAGCGGCCATGGACTTGGAAAGCGATATCATACCGCGACTACCCGTAGTGCACTCAATCCTCGCTGCGACTGCCTTATGCAAGTGTACCAGCGATTCCTCTGTATCTTCTGGGCCAAGGCAGGCATCAGTAATACTGACCGCATACTCAAGATCTTTGGGGTCATCACCTAAACGAAACGCTTGCTTCCCTGGTACAATATTGGTTTCCATTTGCACATCCGTGATAGCTACTTCACCGCTTTTCAGCTGCTCAGTTACCGCTTCGATACCTTCTAGCTGCATAGTATGGTCTTTGGCGCCGGTTACAGGGTCTGTGCTGTTGTCATGAGAGACATCAATACCGACGGTCACCGCCACGCCATATTCTTTACCGTATCTCTTTACTTCTTCCACGCTTTCGGGCGTATAATTCTTTCCCAGTCTGCCACCCCTTAAGATGACGTGTGCCGTTTCATTTCCCCTACCCTCAACTACGCAGACAGTACCATGGTGGTCGGTACCAATAAATACATGGGGCCGCCGGGACGACTTGACAGCCTGAATCGCCGCCTCGATGTCTCCTTCGACAGGATTCTTGTTACCGGCGGTTGCTGAGCTTGCCGACATAATCTCCATAATTGTCTGATCTCTGGCGTTACGGGCACCAGAATTGTCCTGCGCAATCATTCCATCTGTGTACTGAGCTGTTAGAGAGCTCAACTGCTCCTTCATAACGGGTACACCGTAATCCGTGATTTGGCAAACGAGCATCCTTGAAGCAATTACCCCTATATTTATATTGTTAGAATCGTCAAGGTACGGATCATATAGAAAGCCCTTCCAAGGCTCGGGCAAATTAGCTTTAACCGGTGTGCGGGGCTTTTCTACATACACACGCTGCATAATCCTGAGGAGTGGAAATCTCCTTTGCCACTCTTTTATCCGCATGGTATTCTCTTTTGTGGCTTCAGGATCACGCACACTACATTCACCTAACGCTACCGATAAACGTAAATCTTTTTGACCATGGATAGCCGCCAGGTCTTGCCGGTGGAACAGGGTTGTGAGCATACTGTTTTTAGATAATGGCAAAGCGAGCCCTACTGTATGTGCATCGATAAGCGGGTTTTTTGATGCTCGGGCATCAATGACTCGGCTTGTGTCAACCGCTTCCGCAATTGGATAGTCAAGAGCGGTGCGGATTTGGGCGCCATCGCCCACCATCTCCTGCATATTGAGTCTTGATTGCGCCAAACCGGCCGTATAGAGGGGCATCAAGACCGCCTTAACACGCTCCGCTTCATCTAGAATTGGCACAGGGTAGCCCCACTGCTCAGGCCCGGTAGCCTCTTGTATAGTCTTCATTTATATTTATCCTCCTCTATTACATTAAAAAACCGCCTCTTATTCGGCGGTTTGTCATGATATTGCTGGTGCAGTTAACACGTCAAGGCAAGCCGCCACGTAGGGGTGGGCATAAACCAAAACATGGCATACAGCACTTTGAACATGAAAATCAGTGTAGAACAACCGTGCCATACTTGTCAAATGAGTTGCGCTTACTCACAATTTGTGGACACTTGCCTGCGAAGAATAGTTATGCCGAGCGTATCACAGAATTCACTTGGAGTAAGGTAGTTCAATGCTTGATGGGGTCTAAAGAAATGATAGTCATTAAAGCTGTTAACTTCCGATATATAGCGCGCGCTCTCTTACTATTAAGTTAATACGCCGACATCTCTATTGTCTTTTTAAATCTCTGGTTATGCAAACTACGCCTAGCGCTTCGTAAATTGCCGCTGTTTGCGGGCACCCTTGAGGCCAAACTTCTTGCGCTCTTTTTCGCGAGAATCGCGACTCAGTAGATCGGCACGCTTTAGTGTGCCCTTAAAGTCTTCGTTGACTAAAACCAACGCTTTTGAGATAGCGAGACGAATTGCTTCAGCTTGACCTTCATGGCCACCACCGGACACGACTGCACTAACATCAAACTTGTCAACTACATCAAGGACCACATACGGTTGGGTCAAGCGAGAGAGCAGGTACTTGCTGTCGGCGAAATATTCTTCTGCCGGCTTGCCATTCACTGTTAGTTGACCTTTTCCGCTGATTAATCTTACTCGAGCCGTGGCGCTCTTGCGCCGTCCCAGTCCGTAGAAATATGTATCCTTATTAGCCATTACGCTTTGTCCTTTATGGAAATAGTTTTAACTTGCTGTGGTGCGTGCGGGTGCTCACTACCAGCGTAAACCTTTAACCGCTTAAGCCGGCCGTCACGCAGCTTATTAACCGGCAACATGCCTCTTATGGCACGGGTAACCGCAAACGTCGGATCCTTGGCCTGTGCATCAGCGAGCGTCGTTTCCTTCAGGCCGCCCGGATAGCCTGAGTGCCGGTAATACACCTTCTTTGTTTCCTTACCACCGGTCACTACAAGATTGGATGCATTAATAATAACGACGTAATCACCACAATCGATGTGTTTCGTAAACTGCGGCTTGCCTTTGCCCGTCAACAAGGTAGCAGCTTTTGTCGCTAACCGTCCAAGCGGGACTTCTGATGCGTCTAAGACATACCACTCACGAGCAACGTCACTTGGTTTTGCGCTGTAAGTCTTCATGTCGTAGCCTTTCTTGCTTTTGGCTTGGTAGTTGATGCCGACTCGGTCTTCTTGCGTGCCGGTTGGGCTGACTTCTTTTCTGTCTGCTTGGGCTGAGCTGGCTTACTTGCTACTGGTTTGGCAACTGGTGCGGCTTTGAGATCATCAACGAAGCTGATGCGGGCCAGCTGCGCATTGTCGCCACGGCGCACTCGGGTCTTTTCTATCCTCAGGTGTCCGCTCGTGCGGGTACTCAATTTCGGAGCTATTTCATCAACTAACTTGTGGGCGTTAGCACGAGTCTGTAATTTACGAATCACCTCACGGCGATTATGGAGATCTTGCTTTTTAGCCTTGGTAATCAGCTTCTCCATATATGGAACTACTTCTTTAGCCTTCGGCAGTGTGGTCTCGATTGAGCCGTGAGCAATAAGGGCCTCCGCCAAACCTTCAATAAGAGCCTCGCGCTGATCGCGCTCTCTGTGTAATTTGCGTCCTTGGTAACCGTGACGGTGCATGTGTCTATAACTCCAACTCAGCGAGCTTTTCTTTTACTTCGTCAAGTGCTTTGCTGCCAAAGCCCTTGAGATCACGCAGCTCCGCATCATTTAAGGCAAATAAATCACGGATGGTGTGGATGTCGTTATTCACGAGAGCGTTCGTGGTGCGCGCACTTAGATTAAGGTCTTCAATTGATGTACTGAGCGCTGTTGTCTCGCTATCTATCATATCGTCACCGAAATCCATGTCGCCGCCATCGCCGTCATCGGCAGCAGCCTCCTTGACTGGTACGCGGGTCTTGCCGGCCAGTGCAGTATATTGGTTGAGCAGAATTGCAGCTGCTTCTTCAAACGCATCTTGCGGTGTAATTGAACCATCCGTATCAACGCTGAGCAGCAATCGGTCAAGATCAGTTGCCTGGCCGACGCGGGTATTCTCGACTTTATACCGCACCCGTTGGACAGGACTGAAAACAGCATCAAGCGCGATCATGTCGCTGGCTTTCTTGGCTGCGCCTTCTTCAATCGTGCGATAGCCGCGGCCCACCTCAACAACGAGATCCATCACGAACTTCGCCTTCGGATCATCAATCGTTGCGATGACGTGGTCTGGATTTACCACCTCAACATCAGCATTGACCTGAATATCTTTCGCTGTAACAGGACCCTTGCCGCTTTTCACGATGCGCAGGTTTTGCGTCTCTTGGCCATAGATACGAAAGCGTACGCCCTTTAAGTTGAGCATAATATCCACTACGTCTTCTTTGACACCCTTGACACCAGTAAACTCGTGCGTTATCCCCTCAATTTTGAAGGCAGTGACCGCTGCTCCGGCGATGCTGGAGAGTAGCACCCGCCGTAACGAGTTGCCGAGTGTCATGCCGTAACCGCTGTGTAGCGGCTCGACAGCGAAAGAAGCGCTGGTGGCACTGTGCTCGTCTACCTTTACGAGGCCCGGGGTATGAATAGTATTTGACATGCGTTTGCTCCTTATCTTAGCGTGAGTAATACTCGACAATTAATTGCTCTTCAATATCTGGCTCGGTATCGTCACGAGATGGCACACCTGTGACGGATACAGTTACCTTCTTACGATCTACCTTAATCCAACCCGGTGTTTCACTCGGTGCGGGGCTGACATCGTCCAGTTTCTTGAAATAGTCAGTTTTCAGGCTGTGCGGTCGTGGTGTAAGACTATCACCTGCTTTCAGGCGAATTGAAGGTATGTCTATACGAGTACCGTTGAGTAAAAAGTGTCCGTGAGTGACAAGCTGGCGAGCAGCCCGGCGTGACGGTGCAAAACCTGCCCTGTAGATAACGTTGTCGGTTCGCTGCTCTAACATCTGCAGCAATAGCTGGCCGGATTGCCCAGGTCGACGATTTGCTTCCTTCATTAAATTACTAAACTGACGCTCCAGGAGGCCATAGAGACGTTTTACCTTTTGCTTCTCCCGAAGCTGCAACGTATACTGGCTTGGTTTGGTCATACGTCCGCGGCTCTGCGAGTTTTGCCCCGGTTTGGCAGTCCGTTTTACAAGCGCCTTGTGTGCCTTTGGGTGCAGCGCATAACCTTCCCGACGGCTCATCTTTACAATTGATTGACGATCGCGTGCCATTTTGTTAGATCCTCCTCGCTTTCGGTGCCCGTACACCACCATGGGGTACGCCAGTCACATCTCGAATGCTTTCAATAGCAATATCTAGGGAAGTGAGCGCCCGTATCGCCGCATCCCGGCCCAGGCCAATGCCCCTTATTGAGATATCTGCCTTGGCAAAACCATACTGCTGCTTGGCGGCTTGAGCGGCTCGTTCAACTGCGACTTGAGCAGCATAGGCGGTGCCTTTTTTTGAGCCTCGAAATCCGCAAGCACCCGCACTAGAGGTAGTCAGAACATTTCCTTTCGGGTCGCTGAAGCTTACGATAGTGTTATTAAAAGTAGCCAGAATGTGCACTTGTCCGCTCGGTACATTTCGTTTTGTTTTCCTGCGGCGAGTCGTGGTGGCCGCTGCAGCTGGTGCTGCAGCTTTGTCTTGGTTCGTAGGCTTGACTGATGTAGTTGGTTCTTCTGTCATAAATAAATTACTTCATACCTTCTTATGTTTTAGATGCCACCTTCTTGGCGGTGCCACCGACTGTAACCTTCTTGCCGCGGCGGGTGCGTGCATTTGTCTTGGTTCGCTGACCCCGAGCTGGTAGGTTTGCTTTATGTCGGAGGCCGCGGTAAGCATTAATGTCCTTGAGTCGCTTTATATTACCGCTTACAATTCGCTGCAGCTCACCTTCAACTACCAAATCGGCCGCTATCACATCTTGAATACGGGAAATTTCACTATCTGTCAGGTTCTTAACGCGCGTAGTATGTTCAACAGCAGCCTTTTTCAGCACTGTGCGTGAAGTTACGGGACCTATGCCGTATATGTAAGTCAGGGAGACCCATACTTGCTTGTTATCGGGGATGGTAACACCAGATATTCTTGCCACGCTGAACTTACACTCCTAACCTTGCCGCTGCTTATGCTTCGGTTTTAGCTTATTAATAACATACACCCGGCCTTTGCGGCGGACGATAATGTCGTCTGGACTAATCTTTTTGACACTGGCACGCACTTTCATGCGGATCATGCTCCTTTATATGCAATGACTCACTGCTTCTTTTCTAATGGCTTTTACCCCTTGCGGTACGTAATCCGACCCTTCGTAAGATCGTAAGGCGTCAACTCTACAGTAACGCTGTCGCCTGGCACTATACGGATAAAATGCTTCCGCATCTTACCGGCAACGTGAGCTATAATTTGATGGCCATTTTCAAGTTCGACACGAAACTGAGCCCCAGGAAGGGTCTCGATAATGGTGCCCGTGAGTTCGATGACTTCCTTGTTTACTGCCATAAATTAATAACTAAGGGGTAAGTATACCACTGCCCCTGGGAGTTTGTAAAGAGTTTCGCATTAGATAAAAAGTAATGTTACCGAAATAGTACCGGTTAGATACTAATAGTGTTACCGTAATTCTCACTATGA
>DAHUZY010000029.1:0-3760 GCA_027314885.1 Candidatus Saccharimonadota bacterium
AATCACTGATTTGCGCCAAGTGCTTAATGAGATCTCGTAGGAACACGGACTATTGAGGCGCTCTCAAAGTGCTCCGTGGGCCAATGAAGCGAAGTGATAGCTGAAATTATTAACGGGCTGGTTTGTGGTAAATAAACAATAAAGTTCACTCGGTTGAGGGTGCAAAAGTACGCAAAGTTGTGCGCAAAGCTTGGTGCGATAATTCCGTTTTCCAGCGAGGAGACAACCGTATTGTTGATGTACTTTTTCGGCAGTGGTCCTATGTAGCCCCCGGTCTGGGTAAAATACATACCCGAAGCGTACTGGTAGTAATCGCTGTTGCCTTGTCGCTCAAAAGGCAGGATAAGGAGGTTGCTTTGCGGCGGTATATGTGCAGTAATGGATGTCCTTTGCAGGACCGCCGGTATGCTCACGCTGCTCCAGGTATACTGCGCTGTATTGGGCAGAATGCACACAATACCAAGAGCGGCAGCTACGTACTTTAAGGAGCGGTTTCTGGGTGTGGTTTCTCGGGATAACCAGAAACCAATAAGCAAAGCAATAAGCATAAAACCATAGACAGTAAAGCGATCTGGCTGTGCATATTTTATGATAGGTAGCCACGATACCAGTGCCCAAGGCATAGGTATACTGCTACCTGCCTGGCCAATAATATGCAGCCTTGGTCCGAGAGCGCAGACGAGAATGACGGCCAACAAAATTACACATGCTCGAACCACACGTTGTCGCCAATATTTGATAGTAATATAAAGCAAGATGAGCAAGATAGGTAGGCCAATGTACCCGCCATTCTCGCTGAGATTTGCGGTGAAGTATTTATATAGACCTGACAGTGCATGACCTCCTACCAAAGTGATCGGGGTGGGAATAAAGTAGTTGGCGGCATTAATCGAGAAGGCGCTTATGGGATGGATGACACCAGGTACGTGCGCATACCCGCGTATGAGATAGTAGATATATGGCGAGGCTATAACTAGGAAGAGTATAACGGCGAGACCAAGCTCGCGGCTGATGACCAGAAGCCGTGTCCGTAGGCTTGGTACAAATATGTAGAAGATAATAAGACCTATAATAGCGAAGCACACATAGGTGCTAAATAGCTCGGTTGCGATGCCGAATTGTAATGCTAAGAGTAGACCGCTCAGAATAATAAAGGATACTGAACGTATACGGTTCTTTAAACGAAGCAAAACGAGGAGCACTAAAAGTGGTATGAGAAAGTCAACATAAATTTGGGGATGGCCCAAAAGCTCACTCATTTCATAGCTCGAGAAACCATAGATATAGCCGGCGAGCAGGGAAGGAGTATATTTCTTTGTTATGTAGTACACCAAAAAGAAACACGCTGTAGAGGCGAATACGGGAGAAAGGATGGCAGTAAGATTGAAAGATAAGACAGCACTGCCCAGTAATGTTATGGGCGACATTAGTAAAGACAGCGTCGGGATGGAGGTTGCCCATGCCAAGTTATATCCTAGTGGGTACCACGAGTATCTGGTAATAAATGGATTAAGGTGATGCATAAGACTATACGGCCACCAATTATAGAACCAGACAAATTGTTGTGGGTCCCCCCCATTATTAAAGATAGCTTTCGTAAGATCGCTGAAATGAGGCGGACTCATGAATAACCATGACGTAACGAGGTAAAGGATAATAGGGGACAATAGCACAAGCCATTGTGGTGCGTGAAACCTTCGGCCAACAACTCTTTGGTCTTGACCGGATTGCTTCTTTACTTCTGAGGTCGGGCCACTCTTTGTCATTAACAATAGTGTAGCGGATTGGGCCCCTCCAAACCATTAGCGCGCAAAGACGATATGAAATAGGGTCTTCGTTTTTCTACCCTTCTATTATATTTGCTGTCTATTAACTTCGTCTGACGTGGCTATGCTCACCACCTCTTCGCTTAGCTTCAATTGGCTGGGCAGCCGCACCTTTCTTGCCGGCCTCACTGGCCTTTTGTCTGTCGTTGGCAAAATTACCACCGCTTGCCCGCCCGCCCATACTGGCGATTGCTCGTTGTTTATCCTTGTCCATTGATGCGAAACCACGATTACTCTTACTTGCCATAGTTCCCCCTTGGCCCTTTCGGGCCTTACAATTGAGATTCTTACTGTATGATATTGCCGAGTATATGACAGTGAGAAATCTTTTGTGAGGCCTAATATTATTTGATGCAGACGGCTTTTAGGTATACTAAAAGCCATATGCAAGCACAACCTACAGTTCGGGTCGGAGTAGGGGTATTTATCTGCCGAAATGGCAAATTTCTGATGGGACAGCGCCACAATGCACATGGAGAAGGCAGCTGGTCTATCCCCGGCGGACATATGGAATTCGGTGAGTCATTTGAAGAAACTGCCAAGCGTGAGGTGAGGGAAGAGACCGGGTTAGAAATTATTAATATCCGTTTTGCAGCTGTGACCAATGATTTTTTCCCAAGTGAGCAGAAACATTACGTAACTGTGTGGGTGATTAGTGATTGCCCTGATGGTCGAGAGCGTATTACGGAGCCAGATAAACTCACCCACTTTAGTTGGCGCACTCTCGATAATCTGCCCGCCCCGCTTTTTCTTCCTTGGCAGCAGCTGTTGGAATCGCCATTCATATCGTCTATTCGCACTGAACTGGAGTCCACGAGCAACACTAAGCCATCTGTCTGATTTTTCAAGCAGGTGCTCTTCCTTAGTGTCCATTTTTCTCAATTCGTCGGTCTCCATGCCTATATGTGTTTAAGAATTTTCTTAAGCGTCTCAGTCTGTCTTGATGACGCTACTGTATGCGCGCAGTAGTAATAACTGGAGGTCATTGGAGCGTTAGCTTGCATTACGGAACTACCTATTGCAGGGTGCAGCTCAGCTTGTGTACTAGCTACAAGTGCTCAGTACACTTGCAGGGTTAAGCGTAAAGTGCCAGCCATAGTAAAGTGTGCTGATCCGGTATACCGTTGCCTCTGTTGCATTACTGTTATGTGTGTTGGCGTCCGAGCTTGAGGCATTGGCATCTTTACACATGTCGGCCTCTAGTTGGCTGATGCTCGGGTTATACCCGAGGCGCATAACGGTAGGCTCCAGGGCGGCCAGCGCCTTCCATTCTGTAACATTAAGGTCGCCATTAGCGCATTGAGTAGGACCGGAGTTGCCATTGCCCGAAAAGCTAATAGCTTGCTGGCATTCGGCTACCTTTGATGGTACGACTGCCGGCTTTAAGACGGCATAGGTATTGGTTTGATGAGGACCCGCATTTTGCTGAGTCTGGCTTGATGCTGCTGTCTGGCCGGTGACTGAGAAGTGGAAAATACGGAAAATGAGAAAACCGGCAAAACTAATCACAATCACAAAAACCACACCAAGCAAAGCTTTATAAATGAGACCAGCTTGATTAGTAATTTGTCGCATAATCTAATTATCTTAAGTTAATAAGCAGATGTAAACGCATATAACGCTCATAGTTTACACATAATACCGTATAATGTGTCTTGCCAGAAGTATGCATGACGCCGTGGCGGAGTGGTTACGCAGAGGTCTGCAAAACCTTTTATGCCAGTTCGATTCTGGTCGGCGTCTCCATATTTCTTTGCGCGGGTGGTGGAACTAGGTAGACACTACAGACTTAAAATCTGTTGGCCTTACCGGCCGTGCGGGTTCGATTCCCGCCCCGCGCACCACACGAACCAATAAGATGGTAAACATTAGTTTGGAATATTATAATGCTTATGTATAATGTCATCTGTATACACAAAAACTAACCCATAAAA
>DAHUZY010000029.1:3770-11457 GCA_027314885.1 Candidatus Saccharimonadota bacterium
TGGTTATACTATGGACCAAGATACTAATACTAACCCATCAATAAACCCAAGTGACCCACAGCCGTTAAGCAATCCGTTGGCCCCGTCGGAACCGACTTCCCCCCTGCAGCCCACGCCAACTCAACCGGTATCACCATCTGTAGAGCCAGCATCACCGACGCCAGTTCCAACTCCTTCTCTAGAGCCCCTATCTCCTACACCTCCTCTAGAACCAACACCGCCCTCTCCCACTCCGCCAGCCGCAAGCGAACCACTTCCTTCTCTAACCCCACAGCCGCCCGTTCCGCCTGCACCCGAAATTCCTGAGGCAGGCGGTGGAATCGTGTTGCCAAGTCCCACAGGCACCGATCAGCCACAACAGTAGTTACTCAAAGCACGCGAGGTGCGAATTAAGACAAGGCTTTTACGGTAACTAAACAACAAAACTATGGATCAAAAAGACATGCAACCCAGTAGCAATAGTATGCCTCAACCTCTTGATCCACCGCTGCCACCATCTCCAGCTGAGAGCGGCTCCATAGAAGCGTCACTCCCCTCACAGGTTATATCGCCGACTGTTCCGCTTCCTGGACAATCGGTTTTACCTTCACCCCAGACTACAACTCAAACCGGTGCTGTAGCTGCAGATCCAGCTAATACGACACCTCCACTTCCGGGTGCGGCAACGGTAACAAGCAGCGGTTTTGGCTCAAATGATCAGCCGGTAGCTATGAGCGAAACGATGCAACCTGCTCCCATGGCCACGCCACCGAAGCCGGCTCGCTCTAGGTTCCTGAAACTTGCCTTAATTTGCCTGGCTGCCCTTATTATTCTCGGAGGCGGGGCTGCAATCACCTATGTGGCGTATATTGCCCCCAACGAGCCAGCCAATGTACTGAAAGCCGCGTTCATAAATGACTTGCAGCAAAATTCATTAAGCGAGACTAGTAACACAACCGTTTCAGGGATGACTATTAGAACACAAGCGAGCGTGGATAAGAGCGCCAAAGCCTATGATCTTACCCTAAACTTTTCTGGTATGGGCACAAATATCAGCTTAGAGGGACGTTATGTCGGCCAAAATCTATACTTGCGGGCTGGAGATTTAAGCTCGCTCTCAAATCTTGCCATGCAATTTGACCCGTCACTTTCCTCAACTGCCACCACACTTTCGAAGGATTTATCGAACCAGTGGTTTGAAGTAAACAGTTCATTCCTTAGTTCAGTAGGCATTGGGTGTTATCTGAACACCTCTTTTGCCTCTAATCAGTCCGATATTTCGTTGCTGAGGAATGATTATGCAAAGTATCCCTTTTTGACAGTTAATCAAAATAGCTCAGTGACAGTTGATGGTCAAGCTGCTGATAAAATGTATGTCACTTTCAACGAGAGTAAAATGGTAGCCTTCTTGCAGCATGTGGGTAATTTGTCGATTATCCAATCAATCAAGTCATGCCAAAAGGGTTCTCAACTGGTAAAAGCAATCGAATCGATAAAGCAGAATAACCATAACCAAACAGCAACAATATGGATCAATAAGGCAACCAAACAACTTATGCAAGTCACATATGCAAGCAAGGTCTCCAGCCAAACTGTGACTTCCACAACTACATTACATTACGGTCCAGTCTCTATTACGCCTCCATCTGGTGCTGAGTCGGTACTGCAGCTATACAAAAAGCTCCAGCCTATTCTGGGCGGTTCAGGTGGCTCAGGTCTGAGCGGTCTTGGCGCTAACCTAGGTGGCCTCAACACCCTTAGTGTCAGCACCTCATCACTGCTTTAATAAGGGGTGGTGCCGTATATGTTAAACCAAACGCTATGGGTTATCCCAGGGTATAATGAGAGTTACACATGCAAGTTGTTGTTGACAACCTCATAACTAATTGTGAACTGAGCGGCAAGGGTAAACTTGTGCTGCTACTACATGGCTGGGGTGACAGTTTACGTGGCCTGGCGCCACTGCAGTCTGAACTCTCTAAGCACTATCGAGTTTTATCGGTTGACTTACCAGGCTTCGGGAATACCGAAGCGCCACCAGCAGTGTGGGGGCTTGATGAGTATGGGCGTTTCCTAGCGGCACTCCTAAGAAAATTAGAGCTTGATGAGCTATATGCTCTGATTGGGCATAGCAATGGGGGAGCCATTGCTATTAGGGCTATTGCGCGTGAGGTGCTTAGTCCTAAGAAGCTCGTATTGTTGGCTGCCTCGGGTATCCGTTCTGATCAATCTGCTCGTCGATTTGCGTTCCAGGTTATTGCCAAGACTGGTAATGTGGCAACTGCCTGGCTTCCGAATCGATACCGCGACGCCCTAAGACGTAATCTCTATGGGGCCGCCGGATCGGACTTATTCGTCATGCCTCAACTCCAGGAGACATTCAAAAAAACTGTACGGCAGGATGTGCAAGCAGATGCCCACACACTTAAATTGCCCGTACTGCTCGTATATGCTGCAGACGATGAAACCGTGCCGCTGAAACATGGGGAAAAGTACCATCATCTGATTGTTGGATCTACACTTAAAGTGGTCCAGACTGGCGGACACTTTCTGCACCAACAGCAGCTACCAGTAGTGGCAGATTCGATAGAAGGATTTTTAAAATGATTAAAGCACTAAAGAGTATGTATAACTTAAACTACCCCAAAGCCCTGGTATATATGTTGCAGGCGAGCGAGTATAAAATCCGCCCGTATATCGCCTGGCTGCATCGCACTAAAGACTTCCAGAAGGTAATGCATCGCCGCCAGTTGGATTTTACTCGGGCTGCCAGATTGTTACTGTGGGCGCTCAGACTTGGAATACTGCTGCAGCTTATCGGAGGTATTCTTCTCATATATTTCGGCATCTGGCATCGTCTAGCAGGTGGAGTGCCGTTTGGCGTTGCGGCCATAATCAGCTACCCCTTTACCTGGGCCTACCTTTTAGTGGTGCCTTTGTTGATCGGCCGAGCACTAGTGGAGATTCCCGCTGAGGCACAAGCAGGGCATCAGTCTCAGACAGCCTTTGCCAGTCACCCAGGTAAAAAGATCGCGGTAGCAGGTAGTTACGGTAAGACAACTATGAAAGAGCTGCTGCAAACTGTGTTATCCCAAGGGTTGACCGTTGCGGCTACACCAGCAAATAGAAATGTAGTG
Source organism: Candidatus Saccharimonadota bacterium (assembly GCA_027314885.1). Classification (GTDB taxonomy): domain Bacteria; phylum Patescibacteriota; class Saccharimonadia; order Saccharimonadales; family UBA4665; genus JAJZAF01. The sequence continues at coordinate 6,887 of DAHUZY010000029.1, forward strand.
CGCAGCCATGCTCAATTTGCTCGGCGACTCAGCGGCAATGAGGACATTCTCATTATTGAGTACGGAGAAGGTGCTCCTGGTGATGTAGCTCGCTTTGCCCGATTGACTCAGCCGACACACGCAGTCATAACCGGCCTTGCTCCTGCACACCTCGACCGATATAAGACGCTAGCGGCCGCAGGAAAGGATATTTTTGCCCTCGCCAACTATCTCAAAGGCAAGAACGTCTTTGTTCATAAGGATGAAAACGTAGAACCATTTTTGGAGAAAGACTATGAGTTGTTTGATGTCCATGGAGTACTTGGCTGGCGTGTTTCTGACGTTAAGGTGTCGCTTGAGGGCACCAGCTTTCAGTTGTCCAAGGGAGCAGAGCACTTAAAGCTTAACAGCGGTTTGATTGGGGCGCATCAGGTAGACTATCTCGCGTTTGTGGCTGCTTTTGCTCTTAAGCTTGGCTTAAGCACGGAACAGGTGCGCGAGGGCGTTGCTAAGACCGTACCATTTGAGCACCGCATGCAGCCCTATAAATTGAGTGGTGCGTGGATTATTGACGATACATATAATGGCAATCTGGAGGGTATTAGGGCTGGCACGCGCTTACTCAAGACATTACCTGCTCGGCGTCGCAAGCTGTATGTTACACCGGGGCTCGTCGATCAGGGAGAAGAAACAGCCAAGGTTCACCACACCATAGGAGCCCTCATAAAAGAAGCTGATCCCGACGTTGTAGTGTTGATGAAAAATTCGGTGGCCCAGTATATACAAGAAGGACTGCAAGGCTACAAAGGAGAACTCATTATTGAACCTGATCCACTCGAATTTTATACCAATCTGTCACAGTTTGTGGCCGAGGGAGATCTCGTGATGATGCAGAACGACTGGCCGGATAACTACGCCTAAGCTTTAACTGTCTTGTTAGGTTTGTTTGCTCCGACTTTTTCATAAATTGCATATTGAAATTGTATAGCTAAATTGCAATAATGGTACGTATGGAATCCATCGCAGTTATTTTTGGCGGGCGATCTGCCGAACATGACGTATCAGTAGTGACCGCACTGGCTAGCGTTATCAAGCCACTCGAGCTAACAAAAAAATATCGAGTTGAAGCGGTATACATTGCTAAAGACGGCGCCTGGTACTGGGACGATAAACTCAAAGATATTAAGCTGTTTACTTCCGGTGAGATTCAGAATTATCTACACCGTACACAACCTTCAAGCGTGCAGTTTGACGGCGGTATGACACTCGTTAAGGCTAGCGGTATTGCTGGCCGCAAGCAACATCGTAAAATCGACTTAGTTTTTCCAGCTATGCACGGTACGTATGGCGAAGACGGTGCCCTCATGGGTCTCCTTGATATGGCGGGCGTGCCATATGTTGGATGCGGAGTGAGTGCCGCCGCGATTTGCATGAATAAAGTGCTGGCTAAACGTGTCGCTTTAGGCAGCGGTATCCCCATATCCAAGTATGTGTCGTTTGCAAAAACAGATCTGGAACGTAATGCTAGTGGCTTACTCAAACTTCTTGATAAGGAACTACGCTTCCCGGTGTTCGTGAAGCCGGCACACTTGGGCTCAAGCATCGGCATTAGCAGAGCTACCAACGAAACGGAACTGCGTAACGCGCTTGAGGTAGCTGCTCATTATGATGATGAAGTGCTGGTCGAAGAAGAAGTGCCGAATCTGATTGAAGTTACGCTGCCAGTTATAGGCAACGAGCAGCCACAGGCAGCACTGCTGGAGCGGCCAATGACCAAAGCCGAAGATTTCTTTGATTTTGAGACCAAGTACCTGCAAGGTGGCAAGAAGGGCAAGGGTAAAGGCGGCGGCAGTAAGGGTGCACAAGGTTACAGCCAGATACCTGCGGACCTGCCAAAAGGCCTCTACTCGCAAGCTGAAAAGCTTGGGCTTAAAGTTTATCAAGTAATGGGTTGTAGCGGTATCGCTCGTATTGATATGTTGATTGATGAAAAGGCCGGGAGTGTCTATTTCAATGAGGTTAATCCTTTGCCTGGTGGCCTCTACGCCCACAACTGGAACAAGGCGGGCATGAGCAATGTCGAGCTGGTTCAGCGACTGGTAGGCTTTGCTAAAGAGCGCCACGCCGCCCGACAATCACTCACGACTACTTTCGGTACCAACTACCTGCAGCAATTTTAAGGGCTATATGAGGGGCACTATAGTTCATCCGGGAGCAGGCGAACTGCACTATGAGATCCGTGGTATTGTTGACTTTGCCCGTGAGCTAGAGAAAACCGGTCTTACTATCACCTGGGAAAATATTGGTGACCCGGTCGCCAAGGGTGAGCAGGTACCCCAGTGGATACGGGACGTAGTGGCAGAAGAGGCAAAAAAGAGCTCTTCATCTTATGGATATTCGCCAACGAATGGGCTTGCATCTGCCCGTGAATTCATCGCCGCCGACCGTAGCAAGCAGGGAACATACTTACCCCCTAAAGACATACTGTTTTTCAACGGACTTGGCGACGCTATTAACAAAGTCTATACCTGGCTTAATCCCCGTGCCCGTGTGCTCGGACCTGATCCTGCCTATCCCACGCACTCCTCAGTCGAAGCGGCCCACGGCCATTCCGGCCATTTAACTTATAGACTGGATCCCAAGCGTGACTGGCAGCCAGATGTTGACGACGTACGCCGGCAGGTAGCAGAGAATCCCTCTATCGCGGGACTGTTGTTGGTCAACCCGGGCAATCCTACCGGTACGGTATATCCGAAAGCGGTGCTTGAAAAGTTTGTCGACATTGCTAAAGAGTTCAAGCTTTTTCTGATTGCCGATGAAATCTATGCTAATCTCACATATGATAAAGCTGACTTCGTTTCTTTGGGAGCCTTGGCTGACGGCGTGCCAACCCTTATTATGCGTGGTTTGTCCAAGGAGGTGCCGTGGCCTGGCAGCCGCTGTGGATGGGTCGAATTCTATAACCGCACCTCTGATCCTGAATTTGATGCCTATATCCGCTCATTAGAAGAAGCTAAAATGACCGAGGTTTGCTCCACCACTTTGCCTCAAGCCGTGCTGCCGGCTATCTTAGGAGATAGACGTTACGAGCAACACCTGGAACGACGTCGTCAAAAATATGCACGTCGAGCTACCCAAGCTATAGAAATCTTAAACGCACATCCCATGTTGCAAGTGGTACAACCAAAGGGGGCATTTTACCTGGCTGTTATACTTGACCGTCAGATACTCGACCAGGCGATGAGTAAAGGTGCAGTTAACCCTGAAGTACGGCTGTTATTGAATAAGACTATTTTAGGCGTGCCTAACCACAACTTCGATAAACACTTCTGTTATCAGCTGCTAGCCGCTACCGGTGTGTGCACAGTACCCTTGACCACCGGCTTCAACAGCTCGACACCTGGTTTCCGTATGACCCTGCTCGAGTCAGATGATAAAACATTTAACGACACACTTCATGCTATATACCAATTTTGCGGGTAACTAAAAGGCGTGACCTCATTGCCTAAAGATGATTTGCAGTCATATAATGAGATATGAAAATGCCTAGTCGCGTTGCGGTTCTTGATGCCGGGGGACAGTATGTCGATTTAGTGCGTAAGGCAGTAGAGAGGCAGGGCGTGCCAGCTGAGGTGCTGCCGCTGAACACCCCTCGGTCCGAACTCGAAGCTGCCTATACTGCCGTTATTATCTCTGGGAGTCCAGCTAGTTCGCATACGGAAACAGCGCCACAACCGGATAAGTTATTATGGGACAGCTCCATGCCCTTGCTTGGTATTTGTTACGGTATGCAGGCAATGGTAACGGCTCATGGCGGTCAAGTCACGAAGAATGCTATTCGTGAAGATGGGCGGATCACCACGAAAGTCGACACTACACACCCGCTGTTTCAAGGGCTAAAGCCAGACTTCAGCGCGCTCTTTACCCACGGTGATTTCGTGACAGGGTTACCTGCTGGTTTCAAGGTGCTCGGCTCGCATACGCTCAGTAACAACGAAACTGCGTACTCTGCTATTGGGATAGGTAACAAATTGGGGGTACAGTTTCACCCTGAGGTCTTTGATGACACGCCTGAAGGGTACCAGCTATTCCATAATTTTCTCACTCGTATTGCCAAGTTAAGCCCCGACCCCGTATTCCATAAAAAACAATTGGCAAGGCTCATAACAGCAAAAAAACAAGAGATAGTGAGACAAGCAGGTGCCCATCATGTCATTGCCTTTGTAAGCGGTGGCGTTGACTCGTCAGTTGCTGCTACGCTTGCCTCTAAAGTGATTGCTGCCGAAAAGTTACACGCCTACTACATCGATAGCGGTTTTATGAGAGATGAAGACGAGCAGGTGGTTGAAGCGCTTAATAAGGCTGGCCTGCCAGTTGAAAAAATAGATGCTACCGATGAATTTGAACGGGCCACTCTTGAGATAGATGCAGTGAAGCACGGTCCGCTTATAAAAGCCATTGACCCAGAAGAGAAGCGACAGATTATTGGTAAGACATTTATAGATATCCAGAATCGTCTCGTGTCGCAACTTAACATCGCGGATGCACTGCTGCTGCAGGGAACCAATGCGGCGGACCGCATAGAGAGTGGA
>DAHUZY010000002.1 GCA_027314885.1 Candidatus Saccharimonadota bacterium
TTCTCGTTTCAGTACTCGCTTAGTGGCTGGTCCAGACAGGCCGTCTAGTAGATCGTCAATCCTAGCTAGCTCCACAATGTCTGTCCGGGTATAAATACCCCGAAAAATTGGCTGAGTACGAGGAGATAAGGCAAGATGCCCACTAAGAACATATTGATGCAATAGCCTAGTGAGCTGTGCTCTGGAATAACCAGTGATTTGGCTAAGGTAAGCTTTGACAATCGATTTATCTGGTTTGGTCAGAGTTGTGTAACTATGTTTAACCAATACTTGTTCTAGAAAAGCATAGGCTTCTGTTTTGTTTTGGCAACTTAGTTTAACAATATTATGGCCGCTGACATATTGAGCCATTTGTTTTAGAGTTGGTATATGTGTGGTATCCATGTGTATCGTCATACCTCCATGCTGCCACACATACTGAGTTCAGGCTCATTTTGCGTTGGAAACCGAACACCACTTCAGGCTCATTTTGTATTGGAAGAGAGTCCAGCTGGACGCCTACACCCCGAAGGCTGTACTATGAAAACCATTATGCATATATACTTTTCGGGCATTGGCGGCGCTGGCATCGGCCCATTGGCGCAAATCGCACATCAAGCAGGGTATAAAGTCAGTGGCTCAGATAAGCGCGACTCTCAATACATTCAGTATTTGAAAAAGCATGGCATCACCGATATACATATCGGGCAGACGCGAGAGATTATTGCAGCGGCGCACGAGCATGAACCAATTGATTGGTTTGTGTATACATCTGCGCTACCGCTGGAGAATCCAAATGCCCCTGAGCTTGCGTACTGCCGCGAGCAAGGCATCAAAGCTTCCAAGCGAGACGAGTTGCTTAACCTAATTCTGCAAGAAAAGAAGCTTAAAATGATTGCTGCTGCCGGTACTCACGGCAAAACAACTACAACCGCTATGCTGGTATGGCTATGCGTTAAGCTTCAAGAAAAACTGGGCGTACCTGTCAGCTATCTCCTGCCCGCCAAGACTAACTTCGCCGAAATGGGTAAGTATAATCAGGGAAGCCTATACTTTATCTACGAAGCCGACGAGTTTGACCGTAACTTTTTGGCATTTGAGCCGGCGGTCAGTGCAATTACGGGGGTGAGCTGGGATCACCACGAAATCTTCCCTTCTCGAGAAGACTACCAGGAAGCATTTCGGGAATTTATCTCTCAATCAGCACATACATTTATCTGGAGCGAAGACGCGGAGTACTTGGGACTCCAGACACCTACCCGGGGGAATATACAAGTGCTTAATAGTGACGACTCACACCTTAAAGAGATAGGGCTGCTGGGTCAGTATAATCGAATGGATGCCTGGTTAGCTATACAAGCTGTTCATCGTATCACTGGCTGTCCGCTCAACGAGCTTATTGAATTAATTAACAGTTTTCCAGGTCTTTCTCGAAGGATGGAACAAATCCTACCAAATCTGTATAGCGACTACGCGCACACACCTGAAAAAATACGCGGTGCGATGAGTGTGGCGCTGGAGATGTCGGCCCAGACCGGACAAAAGCTCATTATTGTGTATGAACCACTGACCGATCGGCGACAGCATTATATGATTAACGACTACAAAGATTGCTTCAGTGGCGCCGATAAACTCTATTGGATTCCCAGTTACCTGGCTCGAGAAGACCCTACCCAACGAATTATTCCGCCTGCCGAGCTTATTTCACACCTTGACAATCCGTTGATTGCCAAACCGATGGAACGGGATGCCGGACTCGCGCGTGTTATACGTAAGCACCTCGATCTGGGCGACATGGTTGTTTGTTTGGCTGGAGGTGGGGGCGGCAGCCTCGATGATTGGCTTCGGCAAGAATTTATTGATTAAAAGCACACTATCTATTGTCGCCGTCGCCGCTGAGCACACCTCGAGCCTTACGGCTGCTGAGCTTATCGAGATTCTGACTCGCGATCTTTTCAAAAGGAATTCCAAGCTCGTGGGCAAAAACCGCCAGATACCATAAAACGTCACCGAGCTCCTTGCCGAGTTCCGCCTTGTCTGTTTCAGCCATAATCCCGTTCTTATCCCGGATGATCTTCTTAACCTTTTCAGCCACCTCCCCAGCTTCACCATTGATACCCAGTACCCAGTGAAGCGAGTCCTTGAACATGTCACCCGTACTAATTACGGTAGTGAGGGCCTGTCTTTGATACTCGTTAAAGGTCATGGCCGTATTGTAACATCTTACCCTACTTTACCTGCACCTTGGCGGAGCACCTCAATAGCGTCATCTACGATCTGGATAACAGTAGAGGGCTGACGTCCTGAAAGGTCGCCGCCGTCTTCATAAAAATCTATATTATTATCAAAGTAGGCCTTGGCTTCGGCAAGATTTTGGGCTGGTGGCTGGCCGGGCAAATTTGCACTGCTCGTGAGCAGTGGGCCGGTTTGTTTCAAAATTGCTTTCAATGATGGCGGTTCCGGGAGACGCACTGCCAAGCTCTGTTTGCTGCAGTGGAGATACTCAAGCCCGGGGTCACTGACTGGTATGACGACACTTATAGGGCCCGGCCAAAATTGCTCTACCGCTTTTAAATAACGGCGTTTTATACCGAGGGATTGGAGTTGGTCAATGTCTGCAGCGATGACGGTTCCGGGTTTTCGCTCGCGGTGTTTCAGATTGTAAAGCCGTGTCACTGCTGCTTCATCGGCAGCTCTGGCTACGAGGCCATATAAGGTATCGGTAGGGATAACCCCAACGGCGCCGGGCCGCTTGAGACGCGTAGCTATATCTGTCATGGCTTAGTTTTTATATATGCATACGTAGCGAGCGCAGCGAGTCCTAGAACAATAATGACAGTGGCGACAATCGCTGTGGCCACGCCGCTATTCGTTGTCTTCTTCACCGGGGCGGGGGGCTTCTTTACAGAGGTGGCAGATTTATGGACTGGCGCTTGCTCAACTGGTTTAGTATTATCCGCTGGCTGCGGTGTATGAGCCTGGTCTGGCCGCAAATGTACTGGTTCCATAGTTGTTTGTGGATTGGACATCTTGGGCATGTTCCTTTTACTATCTTTTGCGTGTTGCAGTGAAAGTATACCATGAAAGCCGTCTGCCAAACTCAGGGCTGGGCTTGTTCAAAGATAGTATTGCCGGCGGTGATAATTAATTAATTTTTCCTGACAGAGTTCATTGAGAACCCGGTTGAGGCGTTCATCACGACAAGCGGATTGCAGTTGCTCCCTTTGCATTGGTTGTCGGCTGAGCAAACGAATAATCTGACCACGGAGCTGGCGGCGAGAGCCCATAAATGGAGCCTGCTTCTGATAGCGGGCGCTTCTTCTACTTGGATTTTGCAGTTTACTCTTGAGGTAACTGCCATAGTCCATAAGCGCCCAGTACCACTGCCGTGGATTCTGGTCATCGAGGGTTTGCTCAATGAGAGGATAAAGCCTGGCATCGGTCACAGACAGGTCATCTGCAAAAAAGTTATGGATAAACACCGAGCGTATGTTTGTTTCAATGAAAACGACCGGTTCGTTGAAGGCATATGCCCGGATGGCAGCTGCCGTGTTCGGTCCGATACCAGGAAGTTTTGTCAGCTCTGCCGCCTGTCTGGGCAGCGCATAGCCTTGCGCCGCAACCATTATCGCAGACTGATGCAAGAACCGGGCCCGACGGTTATAGCCTAGGCCATTCCAAAGTGTTAAAACTTCGGCTTGGGTCGCGTTAGCCAGGTCTCGCATGTGTGGAAAGGCGGTTAAGAACTGCTCGTATTTCGAGAGCACTCGGCTAACTTGGGTCTGCTGCAACATTATCTCACTGACAAGTATTTTATATGGGTCAAAGCTGCCATCTGTTTCGGGTTGCCGCCACGGCAAATTATGTCGCCCTGCTTGTTGATAATATGTCACCACTGATTGCCGGAATTGTAACGTGTCTGCTTCATTAACCATATGTGCCATTGTATTATAGGTATATCTAATGATTAGTTACATATCCCGGTTTGCCAAACGCATTGTTGTGCTGTTGCCTGGCCTCGCTATTGCATATCTATCGTTTCGCGATGTATTTCCCTATTTCCACCGCCGCCTGCCGGTTGTGGTTGCCATACTCATCACCTATGCGCTCATCGCCTACGTATTTATCCCGGGACTCTTTCGGGCTTATCGTATTCTAAGGCCAGCTGACCATCTGCCCTTTTACTGCGTTACCCCGGATGGCTTTGCCTCTGATCCCCTCAATATAGGCATCATTGGTACCCGAAGACAACTCATTACTGCCATGGAGGCGGCTGGCTGGCGACAAGCCGATCCGCATACACCACTGAATGTCATCAAACAAATTCTTAGCTTTTTGCTCAGCCGGGATTACCCCACCGGTCCGGTCAGCAGCCTGTTTCTTTTTGGACGCAAGCAGGATCTGGCTTTTGAGGTTCCGGTAAACGGGGTCAGCAACCGGCATCATGTACGTTTTTGGGCTACCACGTACGAAGAGGGCAAACACCTGGCAGTTCATACCATCCATTGGCACCACCGCAAGCGGCATATATATGGAGATAATTTGCTTTGGGTCGGTGCTGCCTCACGAGATATAGGCCTCGCCCCAATCCGGCACAACTTTCAACTGACACACCTGATCCATCCTGACACTGATAAAGAGCGCGAGCTTATTGTCAAACAACTGCACGATCAGAAACTTGTCAAACGTCGAACTTCTGTTACCCTAGACAAACCCTATCGGCTCATCAATCGGGCATGGACAGCGTACGCGCATACCGATGGAGTCATGGCTGTGGTCTACCTGCCGACACAGAAGTCTTAAAAGCCTCCGTATTCATAGTTGCTTGAGCTGGCAGGCTCGCTGTAACTTGAAATAAACAACGGTTGCCTGCCCCCACTCAGGCCACTGGCGGGTATTATGTACAGCCGCCCACCGCGGTCGAGCAGGAGATATTTATCCGTGTACCAGCCATAGACATGGTAGCCGCTGAGCGCAGCAACTTGCTTGGGGCTACCGCCGTTCGCGTTGCCGGTGAAGATTATGTCCTGGCCGTTTTGTTGTTCAGACCAGGCTACAGCATTTCCAGAAGGTGATGGAACATACATCGGGTTTGTTTGATTAAAGGTTGCCTGATTAATGCTTGCTGGGGCAACGCCGCCATTTGTGTATTGATAATAGGTGATTTGGCCGGTTGATGTATTTGGTATAGAAAAGTACACGCTGTTCGGTGCAAAACGGTTGGCGCTTATCTGGCCGGTGTTGTTGGCGATGAACGATTGGTAGTCTTTTGGTGTCTGGCCGCTGAGCAGAATAACTCTCAGGGCGTCGTTTTGCGTTGTCAAGCTATATCCACCTTGAGTTATCCATTGGGTGTTATACGAAAGTCCATCACTGGTAATAAAGAAATTCGCTAGATTTTGAGTCGCATAGCTGCCGCTGGTGCCCACCGCTTGGTTTTGATCCAGCTGGTAAAGTTCACCCTGGTCTGCCCTATATTCTTTGACCGCCTCATAACCCTGCTGCCATGGGTTGAGGCTATTATTCGTCAAACTATAGATGAAATAGTGGCCGTACCAACCGATTAGGTTAAAGCTCGCATTGGTGCTGTCAAAGCCCGTCATTTGTTTATTGGCAGTATTTATAAGATACAGTGCCTGGTGCCCACCGCTGCGGTTTGCCTCCAGCAGCAGATAGTGCCAATCGGTCGAGGCAATCAGCCGGGTTGTAGCAAGTGCTTCCTGCCCGGTACCAGCTATGAATACCGTTCGATTGCTGCCATCAAGATTAGACTTCATAACATTAAGCATGCCTCCTTGGTTCAACAGATAGTAGATACTGCCCGCTGGAGTAAGCTGAAAACTGTTTGTCACCAGTTTGGCAGTAGTAACAACAATAGTCACCTGTGCGGTATTGTAGCCATTCAAACTAATACTGGCGGGGTCGTTTGCGTGAGTGGTCGGCATGGCGATGGTGGCGTGTCCCTGGGAATTTGTTTTGGCAGTAGTATTAAGGACATGTACCTCGGCACCAGCGAGCGGTTGTCCGCTGATACGGTTTGTAATCGTTACCCCTATTAAGCGTCCGGTTGCCTGCATCGGAACCGTAAGCTCGTGGCTACCTGAGAAACCCACAAAGCGGTTTTCAGTTACGGTTCGGTAATAGTGTTTGGCCACAACCAGTTTATGTTTGCCCACGCCGACTTGCATGGTTACGCGGCCATTGCCATTTGTTTTAACGGTTTCGCCTGCAAGAGTGATAGTCGCATCACTGACCGGTGTTTTGGTCTGCTCATCTATGACACTGATGTTGAGCTTTTCTTTCACCACTAGTCCGAGTATCTTATACCGGGTGAAGGGGGTTGCAAACAAAGCAATGAGCACAATGAGCACAAAAACCCAGGTCCACTTACTTCTCATTATTCGCTTGAGCTTGTTTCTCCAGCCTGAGGAAGTGGGTTTCACGGCTGACTGGCGGTTGGCGATCGCATCATCAACCGCTAACACCATATCACTCTCTCGGGCCATAATGTCATCAACAGCTTGATCCGTTTCAGGATTATCAAAGGTATCTGACAGAGGTTTTTCAAGGGAAGCCCTTTTTTCGGGGGTTTCTTCGGCCGGTACCGTCGCAGCTGGTTTCGTTCGCCGCACATGTATGGTTCCACCTGATGACCGGGGCAAGTCCGGGGCGGTGGTGGGTTGGTCTTCGTGATTACCGTTTTCCTGATTGGCAGCCATGCGCTTATTGTGACACAAACAATAAGCGTTTTGCTACTTACTGGTCAAGTATTAGCGATTGACTGTCGACATGTCTGGGTAACGGTTACCTGCGGTGCTGCCTGGGGGTATGGCTTCACTGAGTTGGTCAATTTCTCCCTTGCTCAACACAATATCGACTGCAGCGATGTTCTCTTCTAGGTATTGCTGGTGTTTTGTGCCGGGGATAGGCACAATATCTTGTCCTTGCGCAAGCACCCAAGCCAGTGCAACTTGTCCCGGTTTTACTCCCCTGGCGTCGGCAATTGCTTTCACTGCCTCTACTATCTTTAGGTTTTGGTAGAAGTTTTCTCCCTGAAAGCGCGGCTGTTTGCGTCGCCAGTCGTCAGCCGGCAAGTCTTCCGGCTTGCTCCAGCGACCGGTGAGAAAACCGCGGCCAAGCGGACTATAAGCAACGAAGCCGATGCCTAGCTCCCGAACGGTATCAAGAATCTCTTTCTCCGGATCCCGGGTCCATAAACTATATTCTGTTTGCAGGGCGGTGATAGGGTGCACCTTGTGGGCTCTACGAATAGTCCCCGGTGCCGCCTCGCTCATACCCAGGTACCTTACTTTTCCTGCCTGTACAAGGTCGGCCATGGCACCAATAGTGTCTTCTATGGGCACGGTTGTATCCACTCGATGTTGGTAATACAGATCAATGTGATCAACACCAAGCCGCTGCAAGCTCGCATCACAGGCTTTTTTCACATACTCCGGCTTACCGTTAATGCCAACCCAGCTGCCATCAGGGTTTCGCTCGTTTCCAAATTTGGTGGCAAGTATTACTTTATCCCTTCTCCCTTGGATGGCTTTACCGACCAGCTTTTCGTTCGTAAAGGGGCCGTACATATCCGCGGTGTCTAAGAAGTTAACTCCGCGATCAAGGGCGTAGCGAATCACATCGATTGCTTCCCCCTCGTTACTGGTGCCATAAAAATCGCTCATTCCCATACAGCCAAGGCCTATGGCTGAAACCTGTAAATCCGCTCCGAGCATGCGTGTTTCCATAATAAAACCCCCTCTTTATTCTTACTATTAGTCTACCAGTTATTGCTTCCCCTGGCCGTAAGGTTTCCCACCGCTCTCTTGTCAGACGCGTATAATACAAATATGCAAGGGTCTTCTGTCTGGCGGTCTTTTTTCTATAGTCAACTTTGCCTTTATATAGGTCTCCTGGTGTGTGTGTTGATTAAATCAAGAGGCCTTACCATTAATGACGGTATTAGCTATTATGGAACACTCCTCGTCACCATAGCCCCCTACTGCTTTGGCCTTGTTGGGTCAGCATATTTCTGCTGGCGCGGTACCTGCCAGCTCAACCAAGACTTGCTTAAGCCGGCCCGGTACGTCTTGGTGGCCATTGCGGCATTGACTGTCGGTATCGTATTGACACCCTATACTTTGAACGCATTTGTGTCCGACCTCCATGAGGCTATCGGCAGTACATTGTTTGTACTGCAGCTACTCCTCAGCGGCTGGTTCATAGTGCGACTGAGGTACAGGCTGGAGTTGATCGCCTTAACTGTCCTGGAGTTCGCAGCTGGTGTTGCGTGTTTAATTTGGTTAAACCCAAAGCACGGATACTTGATAGAAGGACAAATTGTCTTTCAGATAGCATTCGGCATTCTGCTGCTCTATAGCCTGCCTCTGCTACTGCCAGTAAGGGCTAGTCGAGCTACCACATCATGACAGCGGAAACATTACTCGACGGGTCAGCCCTCAGTGCCGCTCCTCGCCTATTGGGCTGTCTATTGGAGCGCGATCTGGGCGGTACGAAACTGATTGGACGCATTGTTGAAACCGAGGCATATGATCAAGAAGATGTGGCTAGCCATAGCTACCGGGGGGAAACTGAGCGAACAAAAGTCATGTTTGGGCCGCCGGGACATTTATACGTCTATTTCACGTATGGTATGCACTACTGCGCCAATATTGTAGTTGGGCCGCGGGGGCATGGTGCCGCTGTCTTAATTCGAGCACTCGAACCTCTTGAGGGTATTCCTTTGATGCAGGCGTATCGTCATGGGCGCAGCGTAGAAGAGCTCACCAACGGGCCTGCCAAGTTCACTCAGGCATTTAACATCACCAGTGAGCTGAACGGTCATAATCTAAAAATATCTCCGCTTACGCTCAGGGTGCAGCCGGCACTGCCAGCTAACGAGGTGGTACGCGCAACTCGCATTGGTATCAGTCGTGGCCGTGAACTTCCTTGGCGCTTTTATGTGCGTGGCAACCCTCACGTTTCGGTTAAATAATAAGCCCCCCTCGGGTATACTATGGAGTATATGCTCCAAGCTCGCTCTAAATCGGCACTACTTATTATGGATGTCCAGGACGGTATTTTGCAGCGGCTGGAAGAACCTGAAAAATATCTCGCGCGCATTAAAAAGTCAGTTGCGGCAGCACGTGCAAAATCCATACCTGTCATATTCGTAGTCGTTGGCTTCCGGCCAGGCTTCCCCGAGATAAGTCCCCGCAATAAGTCTTTCAGTGCCTTAAAAGGCTCGATGGGAAGTGTTATGAGCAACCCCAAGCCCTCACTCGCTCCTGCCAAGGAAGATATTGTGGTAGTGAAACACCGCGTCAGCGCATTCAGCGGCAGCGACCTGGAGGTGATATTGAGGTCTTTAGGGATTGAGCACCTCATCCTCGGCGGCATTGCAACCAGCGGTGTGGTACTATCTACGGTCAGGGAGGCAGCTGATAAGGATTTTGAGATGACGGTACTCTCTGATCTTTGTGCCGACTTTGACGAACAGGTGCATGCTGTACTTATGGAAAAGGTATTGCCAAGACAAGCAGCCATACTTACTGCAAAGGAGTGGGGTAGTTAAGCGCCTTTACTTATTAAGTCTAGGGGCTTAGGCGGTTGATATCTCGTGGGAAAAGAATGGCTTCTTTGACGTTATTGAGACCGATTGCTTTTTCGGTCAGGCGGTCAATACCGAAACCAAAACCGCCATGGGCTGGCAGGCCATGTTTCATGGCTGTGACGTACGGAGCAAAACCCGAGCTGTCCGGGTCAATACCAGTTGCCTTCATTTGTGCGACCAGTTCTTTATAGCGATGCTCCCGTTGCGGCACAGTGCTAATTTCAATGCCCCTAAATAAAAGGTCCGCCGAGCGGGCAGTTTGGTCTTCACCCTTCATGTGGTAGAACTTCATTTTGCTGGCTGGCAATCCGGTAGCAAAGACTGCCTCGCTGCCTTCTCGTTGCATCGCATATTCGCAAATCCATTTCTCTTCTTCGGGCGTCAAGTCAATTTCCTGGCTAACATCCTTGCCCGTCTCCTTCTCATAAAGAGCGTGTATTTCGGCCATGCTATAACGGGGGAACCTTGGCGTAAGCTTGAGCTGCGGAGCTCTCAGGTTTTTCAGTTCGTCGCCATGCTCTTCATACAGGCGAGTTAAAACGTCATACAGGAGATCCTGCACGAGGTCGAGCACTTCACTGTGGTTTTTAATAAAGCCCATCTCAACATCAAGCATAGTGACTTCAGAAACGTGACGGGTGGTAGCCGACAACTCTGCTCTGAATGCAGGGGCGATTTCAAAGACCCGCTCAAACACACCAACCATGATTTGTTTATATAACTGCGGGCTTTGGGCGAGCGTGGCTTCCTTGCCGAAGTAGTCTGTCTTAAAGACTTCAGCACCACCTTCGGCTGCTCCGGCGACGAGCTTGGGCGTGTTAATCTCAATAAAGTCACGCTTGTATAAGAACTCGCGTATATAGCGAAGCAGCTCGCTGCGCAAACGGAAGATAGTGGCCTCCTGCAAGTTACGAAGACCGAGCACACGATGATCAAACAAGGTATCGAGATTCTCTGATTTATGACTCAAGGGCTTATCTATCTCGATCGGTGGTTCAGTTGTGACGGGCACCAAAACTGTTAGTTTGGGGTCATGTAGCTCCGCGCCGCCGGGTGCTCTCGGCTCCTCTATGACGGTGCCCTCAATTGCGAGCACGCTGCCAATTTGCAGCCCTCTTAATTTTTCAACTTCTGTCTTATCCTGAATAACAACCTGCACGAGGCCGCGGCGATCACGCATACTAATAAATGTCAGGCCGCCGAGCAGGCGCTTTTTGTGCAGCCAGCCTTCGATATGAATAACCTCACCAATATGCGTCTTCAGCTCATCACTTAAAAGTCGCGTATGGTTGGACGAGCCTGTTGATTGTTCCATAGTGCTGCTATTCTAACACTTCGGCATCTGTTTTTACAGATCGCTCCACACTGGGCTCTGGTTGCTCTCGTTGGCTTCGGCGACGAGCCACTACCGCACTTGGATCTGTATATTGATCAAAGTTCTCCCCGGGAACATGGCCAAGTAGCTGTTCAATCATAGTTTGGACTGTAATAATACCTATATATTCCTCGGCGTTGTCGATCACTATGAAAAACGGGCGGTTGGTTAAGTGAAATGCGTACAGTGCTTGTGTTAACGTGTCGTCTTCATGAAGATAGTAAACGGCATTATCCATGAGCTCCCGAACGGTTCCTTTGCTATGAAGCCCGAGTTTATCAAAGGCGAGCGTGCCAATGACTGGTCCTTTTTTGCCTTCTCTCACCGGAGTATATGGCTGTCTTTTCTTATGCAGCTCATCAATGAGGATCGGTCCGATCACGTCGCTTGGTTGCAGTGCCTTAACCCTGGAGCTCGGCAGCAAGACATCTTTAACTCTCACATCTCCAAACTCTAGCGCCCGTCTGGCAATTTCTAGTTCTTCGAGGCTAATGCGACTATCTGATTGAGTTGGCTGGTGAGTAATAAGTTCGACGAGATCTTCTTTTTCAAACAGCCCACTGTGCCGGGGAGCTTTAAAGCGTGTCTCAATGGCGTCGGCACCGCGACTGATCGATGGGTGTAAATAATTAAGCAGCCAGGCGACAATCGGTGTAGCGGCGCCTGTCAGCCATTGGCCGTAACTGCTCGTGCGAGCAGCGGGGATTAATGAAAATGCAATCCAAAGCAGCGGACCAATAACCAGAATACCCAGCCAGATAGGCAGAGAACGGGCTAGTAATATAACTGCGATTGCTGAAGTCAGTCCGATGTATAACCAAAGTAAGCCCCGTAAGCTGTTGCCGTAACTGACTACTCTATAGAGCTGCCTCGCGCTCTGGTCGCCATAACGGGCGCGCCGCTTCAGTTCGCTCGCGGGCAGTGCAAAATATGTTTTACGCAGCACTATACCAAGTAGTGCCAGAATCAGGCAGACAATCGCAATAATAATATCTGTCATTGCTTTTTAGCTTATACGGTGAAGCTGTTGAATGCAAAGGAATGATGTATACTAGAACATACTAATTTATGAAGGAGCTTTTATAGCTATGTCCAAGCAATTCTGGGCCGTTATCGTTGTCATCGTCTTAATCTTTATCGGTATATTTGCGTTCAGTAATAACGGCACCCCCGGAGGAAATAGTAATAACAGCGGCACACCTAGCCAACATATTGAAGGCAAAGGACTGGATCATGTGACTTTAGTTGAGTACGGTGACTATGAATGTCCCTACTGCGGTCAGTACTATCCAATTGTGAAACAAGTGGTATCACAGTATTCCAACCAGATTACGTTCCAGTTCAGAAACTTCCCTCTGACAAGTATTCACCCGAACGCCTTTGCCGGTGCGCGGGCCGCCGAAGCTGCGTCACTTATGGGCAAGTTCTGGCAAATGCACGATCTTCTTTATGAACAGAACGGCATTTACTATAACAGTAACCAAACTGCCAATACCTGGGTAGGTGCCTCTAACCCATTGCCGTATTTTGATAACCTCGCCAAACAACTCGGCCTTAATGTCAATAAGTTCAATCAATATTACAATTCCAACCGAGTAGACAACACCATTAACGCCGACATGGCTGCCGGCAACAAGCTCGGTGTCAATGCTACGCCGACCTTCTATCTTGACGGAAAAAAGATCAGTGTCGGTGAAAGTGTCGCTAATTTCCAGACTCTCATCAATGCCGCCATTGCTCAAAAGACCGGGCACGCAGGTACTAGTTCAACTTCGGCCGGAACTACCAATCAAACTAAAGCCAGCTCGCCATCTAAGCCCTAGAAGACTTGATATCTGAAAGGGATACATATAGCCAGTGATTATTGCTGTAGCGTTCTACGCTTTTTAGTATCCCCGAAGCAGAGCGGTTCTGTCTAAGAGCACTGCGTATCTGACTCGATGACACCATCGGTGCGTAGCTGTCAAAAATGGTAACCTCTTTCGGCACAGCCTGCCAGCTCGCTACAAGCTTTTTGATACCTGCTCGGTCATCTTGACCACGAAGACCAATAACAAGTTCGCTGCAGCTCAGTAATGTCCCGGCATTTGGCCACCCCATAAGGCCTGGCACTATATCAGAGCCAAATAGAAATGCCAGCTGATTATCTGGTAATTGCTGCTTCAGTCTACTGAGGGTCTTCTTCACCGTAAAGTGTGCGTCGACAAGCTCCAGCACACTGCAGCCCGAATGCGGCTTGAGTGCTTCACGCAACATGGCAACCCGGTGTGCATAATGTGTAGCCTGAACCTTGGCTTGGGGCCTTCTCTCAGGCAGAAAGTACACGTGGTCAAGCTTGCAAAACTCCAGAGCCTGGAGTGCAAACGCAACGTGACCGCTATGCACCGGGTCAAAGGTACCGGCGTAGATGCCTACTCTATTCATAGCATTAATTATATTCTTATTTCTTCTTCACCACACAGCCACAACTACCACTTATTTCTTTATCCGTCTCTGTCGCGAGTACATCTTTTTTATGACACTCGGGACATTCTTTTACAGGATAGGTGCACTTACCGTTTGCGTCCAATGTAGACCTATTGCCGTATCCAAGTAGAGACAATTGCGTGCTTCCCCGCTGCTCATCCTCTGCTATAACGGTTGCGCCACAGCCACTGAAAACATCCCCTCTAATGGCAGCGCGTCTACCTTCTCTATAAAGCTCTCTTTCCATATCCCGATAGAAAGCCTGCCTCACATAGTTCAAATTAATGAGAGTAGATGCCTGCACGTGATCAGCCACCGGCATCAATTCTGTGCCCTTGCTTTGAAGGAATCTTTCAAAACGAGCTTTCGCCGTTGCTGCGACATTGTAGCGCAATTGTTCAGCTCGGTGAGGATCCCTAAGTCTTATATTACTAAACCAATCGATAAGATCTGTCTGGGCTTTTGAGAATTCATAGGTGTTAATATGGGCCCTTTCATTTGGTAGACGCATTCCAGCGTGCCAGTGACCACCAAATTGTTCGCTCAGTGACTGGTCGTACGCATCGGTTAAGTTGCCGACTATTTGTCCTTGCCAGACGGGCGGTATATTCAAGGTAATGCGCTGCCCAAGCAGCTCACCTTCCTGTGGCTGTAGGCCAAAACGATGGTAGATAGCTTCTAGGGCCTGGCGATTTGATCCGTCAAGACTCCGAGATGTAACCCTAAGTCTGCCATCCGGCTCTTTAGTTATAACCCTCAGCATCGTTTGTTTGCGAGCAGAGTTATAGCCACCGACGTCTTCACTCGCGTCCATCAGCTCGGACGGAAAATCCGAAACCACTATGATGGTGTTCGCCTGGGCACCTTCTTCGGTGAGTAGTGCACTTTGGGCAAGGGCCTCCATGTCATCAAGCTCTTCACGCTCCGTCAGACGCCGGCGTAATTCAAAGAGGAGTCCGGGATTTTCTTCGGTGATTAAACGAGCCTCTTTGATGGCATCGTCAAAAATATCCTCTAGCTTGCCTCCGTCTTCGCTGAGCAGCCCATTCATAGGATCATGGTCATAGTAAAAGCTCGTGCGCATACTACCATAAAGGGTCTCGGCCAGCCAGGTGGCAGTATCTGTTTTATACCGAAGCTCGTAATTTATTTCGCGTGCTTGATCTACTGCTGACAGCTGCTCGGCTGTATTGTTTAGTGACATATAAAAACCCCTGCTCTACTGAGCAAGGGTTGCGACATCATTGTCGATTGTATGCTCTTGCTCGAGAGACTTGTTCTTGCTGTGTCGGACTTGCCCTCAAAAATTGGGCTCACCGTTGCGGCACAGTTCCCGAGTTACACGGGATTCCAGCATTTAGTTATTAATTTATATAGCAAAAACCACTCAAAGTGTACCAAGTTAGCTACCTAATAGATATAGTATTAATTACTGCAAGGGTTTGGTTTTTAGCGCGTTCAGTCTGACAGCAAAGCTTTGGGCAGCGCCATCGAGACCCAATACCCGCAGTGCGCCGACCAAGGTCGTAAGACGTTCTATGCCGGCCTCTCTCGTTTCCGGCCCGAGGCTTTCAACTTCATGAAAGACATGTTCAATTTTTTCTATAAGCCACTTTTCTTGCCGAGGGTTTACCTGATTAGTAGTCACCTTTGTGGGCTGGGCAGCATGCGCAAGCTCCAGAGAGCGGGCAGAGTGATCACGTTTCTTCAGGTGCCCTCTTTTAATCAGGTTGTTGACGTGGACGGCAACTGTAGCGACTGAATTATAGTTAAGGCCGCTCATTATTTCACGATAGCTCGGACTATAGCCGTGTTCATCTATAAAGTTCTGGATGAAGCTGAGCAGTTCGCGCTGCTTCTTGCTTGGCAGTGATAATTGCTGAGTGGATGGCTTTTCATTCATTTTTATGGAGAGACATTGCTCATAAGCGGGTTTTTACTTTTCTCTTTTTGCGAGGCTGGCAGCAGCTAATCCGGCGCTCGCTCCTAATATAGGGCCGCCGATAGCCGATTCACCGGTTGCTATTAGGGTTACCCCTACTGTCATACCGACTAGTCCAGACGCGAGCCACTTTACTTGCGGTGGCAGTAAGGTGCGCTCTCGGCTCTCTTCATGAGCTGCCTCACCTCGATAAAAATATCTTTCGTCAATATTGTCCATACTTATATACTAACTTTGTCTGCTCTTTAACTCAAGAAGGTGTAGACCTGTTGTTGCCGGGAAATACCCAGTACTTGTACCAAAGATAGCTCCAGACGGTAAAGAAACCTGCTGACACAAAGAAACCGATGTAAGGTGTAATGCCGATCGATTTAAGGCCTGCGATGATCAGGTAGTCCAACACAAAACCAATACTCTCTATAACGAGGTAGCGCTTGATGTGTTCAATTTCTCTTAGGTGTGGATGCGAAGGAGCAAACGCCCAGTAGCGCTGTGCGAGGTAATTGAGAGTCCAGCCAACGATATCTGCCGCCATCTTGGCCCACAACCACCAAAGATGTAGCAGCGAGTAGCCGATGGCGAAGATGGCGTAGCCACTCCAAAAATAGAGGCTGCCGCCGGCAAGGTATTTAATGAACTGTGGTGAGAGTTTGCGCGCCATGCTTTTTACTCGATTGAGGTATCGGGGCCATAGCAATTCCGGCAAGACCCCACCAGACATAGGCTGCCGTAACATCAGCCCATTCATGTGACAGCATGCTCACGAATGTCAGGCCAATAAAGCTACCGAGCAGACAGAGGGCAAGAGGATCTGATCGTCTCAACCAGAGCAGGTACCCGACGCCAACATTAATGAGCATAAACAAGATAAGTCCAATCCAGCCCATTTCCTGACCAATCTGAATGTAGAAATTCTCAGCAATTCGTACCGGGTGACCGGTGTTATAGACACTGGCCGGTCCGGCGGTGCCGGGACCACGGCCAAGCGGGTGGTGAGCGAGGTCACTGACGCCCTGCTTGAACGCAATGAGGTGTTGCTGGTCAGAGGTTGTCTTAATGGCTGAATGCTTTTGGGTATGAAATACGTAATTCTCGAACTGAGCATTGTTGTGAAGGGCAACGAATAGGCCGCCAAAAATGATTACTAGCCCGCCAGCGGTGAGCAACAGCGCCTTGCGCAATTTTTGAGACTTGATGCCGAGCAGTACAATGATACCGATTGTAAGCACCGCTCCAATCCAGGCGGCGCGGGAATAGCTATAAAACAGTGCAGCAAGACTGGCCAACAAAAATACTACATGCCGCCAGTTCCTTTTAGGGCCGATAAGCCGTACGGTGAGGTAGCTAATGGGGATGAGCAGGTAGGCACCGAGCAGATCTGCACCTCTGAGTGTTGATGCAATCCGAATATAGTTCGGGTTGCTATTTATGGTCTCAGCTACAGGGATTCTGCCGGGGCCATACCCGAAGTGCTTGAGAAAATCGTGTGGCAGTACAAAGACTTGGAGCAGGCCAAATATAACCACTATAAGTGCCGGCCAGCTGATTAACCATTGCCAACGGTTTCTGAGGCGTGAGAGTCGTAGCGCTACAGACCAGGTAACGAGGAAGAAGATGGGGAACCGTAGATCAACAATCAGGCCGTAGCCAAGAGCCTTGGCGGTCACTGCGTGTTTCAGATATGCCACAAGTCCCCAGAGTAATGTCATAGCTACGTAGGCTAATATTATGAGCACGAGTAGTCTTGAGAGAGTGTGACTTCGTATTTTATGATCAAAAATCCATAGGTAGAGTACCCCAACAATACATATGAGCAATAGGGTCTCCGTCCAAAGACGGATAGCGGTATAGTGACCCACTATGCTCGCGAGCCACACCGTCAAAAACCCATAGAAAGGTACGAGCAATATAATGATCGTGACCAGTGCACTTACCCAAGAGAGGATTGTGTATTTTAGCGCCGATGCCTTCATAAGCTATAATCTAGTATAGCTTACTCTCAGCTAGAGTGGTTTATTGATTTGTCTATCAGCTGAATTAACCATAAGCTTTTACGATGTAGTATGAAGAACAATACTTCGCTCATTTTCAATATCGCCTTAATGATTGGTGATGCCCTGGCAATTACCGCCGCTTTTACCGTTGCCTATATATTAAGGGTGTCTATCAGCCATGCCCGCTTAAGTGCTCCGATTCACGCACTCCCGTATATCATGATCCTCGCAAGCCTTTTACCGTTCTGGATTCTGCTGTTTGCGCTGCTCGGTTTATATAACATCAGGCTGTTCGAGAAGCGCTTCAGTGAACTCGGGCGCCTGCTCGTAGGATCATTCATTGGTATTCTATTTATTATTAGCTACAGCTATATAGTTAATGTCGCCATTTTTCCGGCTCGGCTGGTGACTGTATACGGGTTTTTCCTAGTCTTTTTCTTTGCCTTTGGTTTTCGCACTATCGCTCGGGGAATACGGCGCATGCTGTTTACCTACGGTGTCGGCATAAATAACGTGCTGATTGTCGGTGACAATAAAACAACTGGTCGCCTGCTTGAGGCTCTGGCCGATGCGAGCATCACCGGGCACAAGATAGTGGGCGTGGTAGATGGTGCTGAGCGGGCCTCCAATCAATATTTCAAGCATTTTAAAAGTTTCCAAGAGGCAACTAAGTCTCTCAAGGCAAAATCAGTACACACCATCATTCAGACCCAGTTATATGCGGGTGGTGCCCAAAATGATGAGATACTCACCTATGCGCAGGAGAACCATATCGCCTACCGTTTTGTGCCCGGGAATAGCGAGTTGTTTGTAGGTAATTTATCGGTTGACCTTTTTCATGCCGTCCCGATTATTGCCGTCCATCAGACAGCATTAATCGGCTGGGGCCGAGTGGTCAAGCGCTTAATGGATATCTTCCTTGGGGGTCTTTTCTTCATCATTGCACTGCCTCTCATGCTTATTATTGGAATAGTAATTAAGCTCTCTGACGGCGGGCCTATCTTCTTTCGGCAGGAACGCCTGAGCCGCTTTGATACTTCTATCTGGGTGTATAAGTTTCGCTCTATAAGACCAGCGTACAGCGGCCTTAAGCCGGAGGATGCCTTTCGTAAGATGGGGCAACCAGAGCTTATAAAAGCATATAGAGAAAATGGCGATTACATGCCTGGTGATCCCCGACTGAGCCTTATTGGCGGGTTTTTGCGTCGTTATAGTTTAGACGAGCTTCCGCAGCTCTGGAACGTCATTAATGGCAGCATCAGCTTAGTTGGCCCGAGAGCGTTAGTCCCCTACGAGCTGGAGCGCTCTAAGCAGAAGAACCTCATCTTAAGCGTCAAGTCAGGCCTGACAGGATTAGCTCAGATATCTGGCGTGCGGGACTTAAGCTTTACTGAAAGACGCAAGCTCGATTTGTATTACGTACAGAACTGGTCATTCTGGGGTGACCTCATTATCCTGGCTAAGACCTTCTGGGTTGTCTTATTTCATCAAGGTACTCGCGGATGAGCGCAGCTAAAAAACTTCGGGTCGCAATTGTATGTGATTGGTTAACAAGTATCGGTGGTGCTGAGCGAGTAGTGCTTGAGCTACATCGGCTTTATCCTGACGCTCCTATTTACACCTCTCAATACAATCCGGATAAGATCGATTGGTTCGAAGACGCTGACGTACGGACAACCTGGCTACAGCACTTACCGAGTAGCCTGAAGAAGTTCCTGCCGCTATTGAGAGCATGGGCGTTTAGCCGGTTGGATCTCAGTGAGTATGATCTTGTGCTCTCTTCCAGCGGCGCGGAGGCCAAGGGTATTAAGACCGGGCCAAACACCATACATATCTGCTACTGCCATTCACCCACCCATTACTATTGGATCCGCCATGATGAGTACCTAGACAAGCCGGGGTTTCCATTTGGTCTCAATTGGCTCGCACGATTGGGTCTTAAGCTACTAGTTGGGCCGATGAAGCGCTGGGACAGGCACGCCGCCCGTCAGCCGGATTTTTACGTTACTAATTCCTCTCACACTCAGACCATGATTAAGCGCTACTATAAACGTGAGTCGATAGTCATTCATCCACCGGTCGACATTGACCGTTTTAAGTCATCCGCTGACACCTCGGCGCTGAGACATGGTTTTGTCGTCGCGGGGAGACAGACGCCGTATAAACGTTTTGACCTGGCTATTGAGGCGTGTAATGAGCTAAAGGTGCCCCTCATTGTGATTGGCGATGGGCCAGACCGTAAACGACTTGAGAAACTAGCAGGACGCAGCACAACTTTCCTGACACAAGTGAATGACCTGAACATTGTCGCTCATTTTGCCTCAGCCATTGCCTTTATCATGCCGAATATGGACGATTTTGGCATTGTGGCGGTGGAGGCTATGGCGGCCGGTACGCCCGTGATCGCATACAATAAAGGTGGTGTACTTGATTACATCACACCCAATAAAACAGGTCTCTTATTCGATCGGCAAACTGTCAAGAGTCTCTCTGCGGTGCTTGAGACTGCAGCCAACAAGAACTGGGACTATGCCCTCATTGCCCGTGAGGCAGCTAAATTTTCTGTACACAATTTTATAAAAAGTATGCAACACTATATTAACGAATGTCTTGAAGAAAGGTCAGCTACTTAAATAGTATGTGCGGCATTGTTGGCTATATCGGTCCCAAACCCAGCAAGAACATTATATTGCGCGGCCTGGAAGCGTTAGAGTACAGGGGGTATGACTCTGCAGGAATAGCCTTAGTAGATAGCAAGGGGGGGCAGGTTTTTAAGCAAGTCGGGCGCGTCAACGGCTTAACGCAGGAAGTAGAAGAGGAAGCCAGCAACGCGGGACTTGCGATTGGGCACACTCGCTGGGCCACACATGGCGGAGTAACAGTAGCCAATGCGCACCCTCAGATGAACAGTGACCACAGTATCTTTGTTGTCCATAACGGTATTATTGAGAACTTTGATGAATTAAGGCAGCGCCTTGAAGAAGCGGGTTATACTTTCGAGTCTGAAACTGACACAGAGGTTGTGCCACAGCTTATTGACTATTATCTCAAACAGCTCCCCTCCTTCGTCGCTGCATTTGAGGCAACCTTGCGGGATGTGCGCGGGGCGTATTCAATTGTGGCCATATCTACCGCAGAACCTGAGACTTTGTATGCCGCCCGTCTATCCAGTCCGCTCGTAATTGGCGTTGGTGAGCATGAGAACTTCTTAGCTTCTGATCCTTCTGCAATCATGGACCACACGAAAAAGGTTATTTACCTGGAGGACTATGACGTTGCGGTGATCACCAAAGACAAGGTTGACATTCATAACTTAAAAGAAGATACGCATACAAGCCCGAAGATAGAACTGCTTGATTACGAGAACGAGAAGGCGTTGCTTGGAGACTACCCGAACTTTATGCTCAAAGAGATCTTTGAAGCACCCGCAGCCATACGTTCGGCCACCCTCGGTCGGGCTGTTGTAGAGCAGAACATGGTGAAACTTGGAGGTCTTGAGGGTGTACTCGGGCAGCTTAAGTACATCGATCGTATTGTGATTGTCGCCATGGGCACCTCATACTATGCCGGCCTTGTGGGTGAATACCTTATTGAGGAGCTGGCCGATATTCCAGTTGAGGTACAGCTCGCGAGTGAGTTTAATTACCGTAAAGAACCATTTTCTCGTAGCACAGCGCTGCTCGCTATTTCTCAGTCAGGTGAGACCGCCGATACGATTGCGGCACTGAAGAAGGTCGAGGATTACGGCGTACTGCGACTTGGTATTGTAAACGCGGTAGGAAGCACCATTGCACGCATGACTGATGCCGGCGTCTATTGCCACGCTGGGCCAGAAAAAGCAGTTGCGAGCACCAAGGCCTTTCTTGCCCAGGTGACCGTCCTACTGCTGATTGCGCTTCATCTTAACGACGGGCGCAGTAAGCGTTTTAGGCCCCTGATTGAAGAACTTAACGAGCTCCCTGCTAAGGCGCAGGCGATCTTAGATCATACAGATGAGATTAAGGCAATTGCTGAAAAGTATGCGGATTACAGAGACTTTCTATTCATTGGCAGACACACCGGATTCCCAGCAGCACTTGAGGGCGCGCTCAAGGTAAAGGAGATCTCTTACTTGCATGCTGAGGGTTATGCAGCCGGTGAGATGAAACATGGTCCATTGGCGATGATTGATGAAAACTTCCCGACTTTTGCTATTGCTACAGACTCGCCACTTTTAGAAAAAACATACTCTAACATTCAGGAAATTAAGGCCCGGAAGGGGCCGGTCCTGGCACTCGCAACGAGAGGCAATAAGGCGATCACTAAGTTCTGTAGTGATGTCATATATATTCCTGAAACCGAACCAGAGACCCAATCTATATTACAAGTCATAGTGATGCAGCTCTTTGCATACTATATCGCCATCAAGCGAGACAATGACGTGGACAGACCGAGGAACCTTGCTAAGTCTGTGACTGTAGAATAAGTTAACGGGCTCTTAGTTAACAGTACACACCGGTTGCCTATAGAGTAAGCTTGGGAAAATCAATATAAACTAGCCCTGGTTGTGTTTATTTGACTCAAGACGTTTACTGATCTCTCCTACTTCTTGACTCATGTCTTTAGGGGCGACTAATAGCCCGCGAGCAGTATTGATAACCACCACATTGTTCATGCCGATTACCGCGACCGGCTTATTCTCATGGTTTTCTATTAATGAGTCCTGGACTTCGTCAATCTCCACTAGACCATGTATATAGTTGCCATTGCCGTCGTTGCTGATCGCCTTATGTAGATCATTAAATGAACCGATGTCCATCCAATCAAATGACGCAGGCACGACCAACAGATCAGGTACTTTCTCAATAAGCGCATAATCAATTGTATTGGCGTCTAGACCAAGATAGACTGCCTTGTATTCATCTGGGGAAGCCGAATCTAGCCGTTGATACGTTTCATAAAGCTTTGGGGCGTATTGTTGCATGGAACGAACGAAGGTGTTGATGGAGCCTACAAAGTAGCCGCAATTCCACAAATAGTTATCACTTGCTATGTATTGTTCTGCGGTTGCTGTTTCCGGCTTTTCTTTAAAGCTATGGACATTAAAGACGCCTGGGCTTCCCTTGAGTTCCTCACCCTTTTGTATATAACCGAAGCAAGTTGCGGGATACGTCGGTTTCACGCCGACGAGTATAATACGTTTTTCTTTTTCACAAATAGCTTCTAGCGCATCAAAGCACTCCTCGAAGCCGTCATTATTATGAATGAAATGATCGGCATGAATTGAGGCTATTGGCTCGTTTTTATCGTGGCGCTTTGAAATATATACCAACGCTGCGGTTATACAATTAGCTGTGCCGCGACGAGCTGGTTCAATAATAAAGTGATCGTTAGTAAGTTCTGGGATTTGTTCTTTGACATGATCAATGTGTCCCACTTCCGAGACAACGTAGATTTTGTCCGTGATAAGGCGTGCCCTATCATACGTGTGCTGGAGTAGTGATCTGTTGTCGCCACCCACCTTAAGCAGATGTTTTGGATAGTCCGGTGTTGAGAGTGGCCAGAGACGAGTACCCGATCCACCAGCAATGATAACAATGATCATCGTTTAATAATACCAAATTGCGTTCACGCTATACCCGTATCAACTCTTAAACAATTTTTACTATTGCTTCAACTCCATATGCAGTATCCTCCCAGTTTCTCACTGCAACACAATCAATGCCCATTTCTTTCACCGCGTAGTCGTTACCACCTTCTACGATCTTGTCGCCAAAATAAAGAATATCTCTTTTTTCAAGTCCTGTTGCTTTCATTAACTTCTGCATACCATATGCCTTGTCTATACCAGGCCTGGTTACATCTATTGAAGTGGCGCCAGCTGCTCTGACCTCAAATTCTGGTATTTTAGGAGCAATGATGGAACGAAGTGCCAGCTTCTTATTACCATCCGGGTCCCATGCTTCTTTAATGCGCACCCCTTCTTCCCCTAGCTCGGCAACAATGTCTTGACCAAGAATCGATAAAGTAATTTGGCTATCGCGGTCTTCAATAATTTCACCATATATTTTGTCCGCTTTGTGGCCAGACTCTTCGAGCCCTTCTGCTAAAGCCTTTACTATTTTCTCTTTTTGCTCAGGAGTAAAGTCTTCGGCATACTGCAAGTACCAGTTCTTATGCTCTGTATCATAACTAAAATACCTGGTGCCGCTAGTAGGCATAAGGTGCAATCTTCGCAAAAGCTGTGAAGAGGTAGTAAGTTGGCTGAGAACTTGCTGTTGGAAAAGTTCATATTTCCCTCCTGATATAATGCACACATCAAACTTAGATAAGAGCAGGTTTAACAACTCGGCCATACGTTTTGGCAACGTAGATTTACTTGGCGCTAGTGTCCCATCAAGGTCAAAGGCGATAAGTTTTTTCATAGTCTCCTTCCCAATTATTCACAATGTACTATCAGCGTATCACAGTTTATATGTGCCCCGCTCGACATGTAGTAAAAACTGGTATACTGATGGTTATATGAAGATTGTCGTCACTGGAGGAGCAGGTTTTATTGGCTCCAACTTTGTCCGTTATCTCTACAGAGAGCGCCCTAGCTGGCATATTGCTGTCTACGACAAGCTTACCTATGCTGGTGACAAACGTAACCTAGAGGGTCTGGACGGGGACCGTGTTCATCTCATTGAAGCCGATATCTGTGACGAGCAAAAGATTGATCGTGCGGTCGCAGATTGCGACATGGTGGTTCATTTTGCCGCCGAGTCGCATAATGACAATTCTTTACATTCTCCTTGGCCATTTGTTGAAACTAATCTTGTCGGCACCTTTCGTATCCTAGAGGCTGTGCGGAAGCACAATAAGCGCTTACATCATGTCTCGACTGATGAAGTGTACGGCGACCTTGCGCTGGATGATCCTGCCAAGTTTACCCCAGACACTCCTTACAATCCTTCCAGCCCCTATTCGAGCACCAAGGCCGGTTCTGATCTTTTAGTCAGGGCCTGGGTGAGAAGCTTTGGTATTCAGGCCACTATTAGCAATTGCTCCAACAACTACGGCCCGTATCAGCACGTAGAGAAGTTTATTCCCCGTCAAATTACTGAAATATTGGATGGACGCAGACCGAAACTGTACGGTTCTGGAGAAAATGTACGGGATTGGATACATACAGAAGATCATTCATCAGGAGTACTCGCTATTGTAGAACATGGCCGTTCTGGCGAAACCTATCTTATTGGTGCTAATGGCGAGAAAAGCAACAAAGAAGTGGTTGAGCTCATCCTAGAACTCATGGGCAAGGACCCGAAGGATTATGAATGCGTTAATGACCGGCCAGGTCATGATCTGCGTTATGCAATTGACACTACTACGCTTCATGATGAACTTGGTTGGAGTCCTATATATACAGATTTTCGACGAGGCTTATCTAAGACAATTGATTGGTATAGACAAAACGAGTCCTGGTGGCGGCTTCAAAAGGCTGAAACGGAAGCTAAGTATCAGGAGATTGGAAGATAATGAGCGAGCTCGCGGTACATGAGTCTCCCATACCCGGTTTTTTTGTAATCGATTTAGTGCTCAATGGAGATAACCGGGGATGGTTTAAAGAGAACTACCAAAAGGAAAAAATGGAAGCACTCGGTTTGCCTCACTTTGAAGTTGTGCAGAATAATTTTTCATACAATCAAGAAAAAGGTGTCACACGGGGGTTGCACGCCGAACCATGGGAGAAATTTATCTCACTCGCTAATGGCAGAGTGTTTGGGGCATGGGTTGACCTCAGATCAGGAGATAGCTTTGGTAAGGTTTTCACTATGGAAATAACACCAGACAAGGCCGTGTTTGTGCCGCGTGGTGTGGCCAATGGTTATCAGACACTGGAAACTAACACAACCTACACCTATCTAGTAAACGCACACTGGTCACCGGATGCAACCTATGTGAGCGTAAACCCTTTTGACCCTTCTCTTGCAATAGCTTGGCCCATCGCTAAAGACCAGGCAATTGTTTCAGAGAAGGACTTAGGTAACCCAATGTTCCCTAACGTACAGCCAATGGAGATAGGGAAATGACAGATAACAGCAGCGTCTTTATTGTCGGTGCCAATGGCCAGCTCGGTCTCGCCTTACAGGCTCAGTACCCTGGCGCGAAAAGTGCGGACATTGACACTCTCGACATTACAGATCGTGCTTCTGTTGAAGCTTTTGACTGGAGCTCAATTAAGACCATCCTGAATGCAGCCGCATTTACAAACGTAGATGGTGCTGAAACTGACGAAGGCCGGGTAGCTGCGTGGAAAGTCAATGCAATGGCAGTCAGCAATCTGGTGCGTATGGCGCTTAAACACGACATTACATTGGTACACATTTCAACCGATTACGTTTTTGATGGCAGCCAAGATCCACACACAGAAGACGAGCCACTATCCCCACTAAGCGTATACGGGCAAAGCAAGGCTGCTGGTGATATT
Organism: Candidatus Saccharimonadota bacterium; assembly: GCA_027314885.1. GTDB lineage: Bacteria > Patescibacteriota > Saccharimonadia > Saccharimonadales > UBA4665 > JAJZAF01. The sequence goes on from DAHUZY010000002.1 coordinate 25,822, forward strand.
TTAGTTAGCCTGCTCCCTAAACATTATTTACTCAGAACGTCATGGGTTATTGGCGAAGGTAAAAATTTTGTTCGCACCATGCTCGGCCTCGGCCAGAAAGGCATCTCACCAGCAGTAGTGGCTGACCAGGTAGGTAGACTTACGTTCACGAGCGAGCTTGTACGAGCAATTGATCACCTGCTTACTCATAGTTGTCCATTCGGCACGTATAATGTAAGCAATGGCGGCCAGGCGGCCAGTTGGGCAGATATAACGCGAACAATTTTTGATGATGCGAAGATCGACCAGTCGGTAACTGATACCACCACAGTTGAGTACTATAAGGGAAAGAAAGGCATAGCGCCTAGACCGCTTAAAAGCACTCTGGATTTAGACAAGATCAGAGCTACAGGCTTCAATCCTCGGGATTGGCGCGAAGACCTCAAAGCATACATAGGAAAGGAGGCTAACTCATGAAAGGCATTATTCTTGCAGGAGGTTCAGGTACTCGGCTATACCCCATCACTAAGGCGATCTCTAAGCAGTTGATGCCGATATATGATAAGCCCATGGTGTACTACCCTCTTGGCACACTCATGCAGGCAGGTATTCGCGACATCTTGGTAATTACTACTCCCGATGACCAAACTCAGTTTCAGCGCTTGCTGGGTGATGGCTCTACTCTAGGCATTAACTTACAATATGCAGCGCAGGCAGCGCCAGAAGGCCTCGCCCAGGCTTTCATCATTGGTGAGCAATTTATCGGCAATGACAAAGTTGCACTTATTCTCGGAGATAATATTTTCTATGGTGAAGCGTTTGGACAAAGCCTGCAAGAATGCGTTGATCCTGATGGTGGCGTAGTATTCGCGTACGGCGTTTCTGACCCCGAGCGTTATGGCGTTGTCGAGTTTGACCATAATCGTAAAGCAGTATCCATAGAAGAGAAGCCTTCGCAGCCAAAGTCCCATTATGCGGTAGTTGGCCTCTATTTTTATAACAATGACGTTGTGGAGATTGCCAAGAATATTACACCAAGTAATCGTGGCGAACTTGAGATTACCTCAGTTAATGAGGCGTATTTAAAACAAGAGAAGTTAAAGGTACAGATTATGGGTCGAGGCTCTGCCTGGCTAGACACCGGTACGTTTGAGTCGATGAATGATGCAGGCGAATATATACGAGTAATTGAGAAGCGTACTGGGCTAAAGATAGGTTGTATTGAAGAGATCGCTTGGCGGCAAGGATTTATTAATGATGAACAATTAAGTAAGCTGGCTGAACCACTGGTGAAGTCTGGCTATGGCAAATACTTGTTGTCTTTGGCCCAATAAAGGTTATTATGAAAACTGTTTTAGTGACTGGCGGCGCAGGCTTCATAGGCTCTCATACAGTAGTGGAGTTAGCAGAATCGGGCTATAAGCCAGTAATTATTGATGATTTCAGTAACTCAAAACGGTCAGTAATTAAAGCTCTGGAAAGACTGCTTGGGCAAAAGGTTACATGCTATGAGCAGAATTATCAAGATACTCACAGACTAAAAGAGGTTATTGCTAAGGAAGGCATAGAGAGCATCATTCATTTTGCAGCCTTTAAGTCAGTTGGGGAGTCGGCAAAGAAGCCTCTTCAGTATTATGCTAATAACGTTGCCGGCTTAATTGAGCTCTTTATATTTTTAAATAGCACACCAATAAACAGCTTTGTGTTCTCGTCTTCTTGTACAGTTTATGGCGAGCCAGATGAGCTGCCTGTTACTGAGGAAAGCCCCCTTAAGCAGGCCACCTCTCCTTACGCAAAAACTAAGCAAATGGGAGAGGCTATAGTAGAAGACGTCACTAACGGCAGCGAGAAGTTGCGCTGTATGAGCTTACGATATTTTAATCCAATCGGTGCTCATCCTTCAGCTCTTATTGGTGAGCTTCCTCTTGGTAAGCCTAATAATTTGGTGCCCTTCTTGACTCAGACTGCCGCTGGTTGGCATAAAGAGCTCACCGTTTATGGAGATGACTACCCTACTCCTGATGGTAGCCCCATACGGGATTATATCCACGTAGTCGATCTGGCAAAAGCTCATGTCAAAGCGCTTGATTATTTAAAGAATAAAGAAGCCGGTTTCTATGACAAAGTCAATGTGGGCACCGGTAATGGTAATAGCGTATTTGATGTACTACATACCTTTGAAAAAGTGACCGGCGTGCAACTACCTTATAAGGTTGGGTCTCGCCGTGAAGGTGACCTCATGTCTACCTACGCGTCAACCAAGAAGGCTCATGAGTTATTTGGTTGGAGTAATGAAAGAAGTCTAGAAGATGCCCTTCTAGATGCCTGGAGATGGCAAAAAACTTTACATAGATGATTGATAAGCTATAGGATATTTTGTGGAGGTTTTTGCTCTCTATTCGGCTACAAAGATACCACTAATGACCTTGTAGAAACTAGTGATCTATGAACGAGGTTCGCTTGCAAAATAACCCGGCGCCGCATTTCCAAAAATGGTAGCCCAGGAACAGTTGACGAGTTAATTGCCAATTACTCTCAACTGCTTTGATATAACCAATATGTAGTCTAGCCCCTTGTCTTGTCAGCCAATTTCATAAACAATACCCTGCGTAAAGCAAAACTCCATATTGTAACAATTGCTATAGCTATTGCTTCCCCCAGTAGATAATAAAGCTTCAATTTGGAAACACATACCCAAAGTATAAGTTCATTTATTCCGAGTCCCCCCACCCCTATCAGTGTAAATACCATAAATTCAAGTTTAAAGTGCTGGCTTCTTTTAAATATCCACAAGATACTGAGTACGTAATTAACTATAGTGGCCACTATAAAAGCAACTAATTCTGATAGGAGATAGTGGACATGCAAGGAAGAAGTAAAAATAAAAATAGTTACTAGGTTGACACCGGCAGAAAACCCTCCAACAAAAATATATCGGAAGAATTGAACATGTGCGGTGTTTGTTCTTTGCTTAAACAATACGTCTATCATCCCTCGGAAATTTTTAACACCTAAGAATGCGTATAATGAGGAAAGCATTTATTTACGAGATCCACTTTAGTAGTCTTATAACACCCATTTTTGCGGCTTGCTTGTGAGCAGAAACGTCAGAGCGATTTTTTATGTCACGCAGGTTATCATGGTAATACTGGTAGGCTTTATAAAGCATCTCTTCGTTAGTTAGAGTCGGTTTCCAGTTTAATTCCTTCTTAATCTTAGAAGTGTCAAAGACAAAGTTTTCTGCTATCATTTTATATTGATACGGACCAAGAGGGGAAAGCTTAAGAGCATATGCAAGTTTCATGGCAGGTATAGCTATCCATCTGGGAAAGTTTGCAACTCTAGCATTTGTGCCGGTTTTCTTTATTACGTAGTTATAGACTTCTTTGAAACTTTTTACATCATCTGAGCCAATGTTTAATACTGATGTCTTGTTATAATCTAGGGCTTTGATGCATGCATCTACTAGGTCCTGGGCATATATAAACTGGTACTCATTATCTCCCCCTCCAACAACCCAAACTCGACGACCTTCATCAATAAATTCAAATAGTATTGCCAGTAGTCCTAGTCTTCCAGCATCTATAATTGTGGGGCAACGAATAATAACTGATTTAATATTTTTATGCTCCAAAAGTATTTTTTCACCTTCCAATTTTGATTGACCATATATTTCAATCGGTTTAGGTTGATCTTCTTCTTTAACCGGCCTGGCAAAGCTTTCTCCCCACAAACAATTTGAGGATGTAAAGATTATTTTTTTTATGTTATACCTATCTGCCAATTCTGCGAGATTACGAGTGCCCTCAACGTTGCTTGTCCATAGCTCGTTTTTATCTTTTACTGCATGAGCTAATATTGCAGCGAGGTGAAATATGGCGTTGAAATTATACTTCTGCATTAACCTACTGAGCAGTTTTTTGTCTCGTATATCTCCCTGATATGCCACTAAGCTTGGGTGTTGAAAGTCGTCTTTCTCTAGGTCAATGCTCACCACAGTAAAGCCTTGCTTCAAGAGGTTCCTTTTTAATATTTCTCCAAAGAAACCGGCACCACCAGTAACGAGTACAGTCTTTTTAGCCATGAGTTCTAATTATTATAGCAAGTTGACCCTAATATCCAGCATTACTACATAAAGTTTGTTATCTGAAAGTTAAATTGGTAAAATTTAGCAAAATGGTGAAGAAATCTAAAACGGCTATTATTATAGGCGCAGGTCCTGCAGGCTTAACCGCTGCGTATGAGCTGTTGCATAAAACCGATATAAAGCCAGTTGTATTTGAAGCTAGTAACGACATAGGGGGCATATCAAAAACCATAAACTATAAGGGCAACCGTATTGATATTGGTGGTCACCGTTTTTTTAGTAAATCCGACACCGTAATGGAATGGTGGCATAATATTTTGCCAATTGAAAGAACTGATGCGTCTAAGACGTTTACTCTGAAATACCAGGGGAAAACCCGCGAACTAGCAGGAGGTGATGGAGCTGACCCAAATAAAACAGACGATGTAATGCTTGTGAGAAGTCGTTTGAGTCGTATTTACTATGACGGTAAGTTTTTTAACTACCCCGTAAAGCTTGAGCCTAGTACTATTAAAAATCTAGGGGTGATGCGTATGACTAAAATGGGCCTAAGTTATATAAAGGCCAGGCTTAGACCCCTTAAAGAGAACTCGTTGGAAGACTTTTATGTAAATCGTTTTGGTCGTGAACTATACAATACATTCTTCCGTGACTACACAGAAAAAGTATGGGGAGTGCCATGTTCTGAAATTGCACCCGACTGGGGAGCTCAACGCGTTAAGGGATTATCAGTTAGTAAAGCCATAGCTCACGCGCTCAAAGGTGTGCTGCGCAGAGGCAAGTCTGCTGACCTTTCACAAAAAGGAACTGAAACGAGTCTTATTGAATATTTTCTTTATCCTAAATTAGGACCGGGGCACATGTGGGAAACAGTGGCCAAAATTATCTTAAAGCTTGGTGGTGAAGTTCATAAAAACAAGACTATTACTAAAATCCATGCGGCAGGAGAAAGGATTACTGGTGTTACAATTACCGACACAAAGACTGGTGCGTCAGAAAAGATTACGGGCGACTATTTCTTTTCAACAATGCCAGTTAACGAGCTTATTTCTTCCTTTGATGGGGTAGGAGTACCGAAAAACGTTAAAGAGGTAGCAGCGGGTCTGCCTTATCGCGACTTTATTACAGTTGGACTGTTGATGAAAGGACTTAAGATCAAAAATGAAACAGACCACCCTACTAAAAATAATGTTGTGCCTGACAATTGGATATACATACAAGAACCTGGCGTAAAAGTTGGTCGCTTACAGGTATTTAATAACTGGAGTCCTTATCTAGTTAAAGACCCTGGCAGTGTATGGATCGGTATGGAGTACTTCGTTAACGAGGGCGATGAGCTTTGGGTTAAGTCAGATAAAAAAATGGCTGAGTTCGGAATCAACGAGCTTGCAAGTATCAAAATTATTGATAAAGAAGACGTATTAGACAGCACTGTTATCAGGATCAAAAAGACATATCCCGCCTATTTTGGTACCTATGGACGCTTTGACGAAATTCGTAAGTTTACAGATCACTTTGAAAATTTGTATTTACTTGGTAGGAATGGGCAGCATCGTTACAATAATCAAGATCACTCAATGTTGACCGCCATAGAGGCAGTGCAAAATATAACAGACGGGCACAGGGGCAAAGACAACGTCTGGAATGTTAATGTCGAGAAAGAATATCACGAGAGCAAGTGAAGGGTAATTAGCTAACTAGTTGCTTCAGGAAGGCCCGATTGCATGGTGGTAGGTTATGTACCAAAACTTTGCACATGTCAGTATAAGGCCTACAACAACCATACTGACTATTGCGATTTGCGGGTTATAGTTCTTTGCACTTAATCTAGTCCTTACATTTGCCGTGATCCAGAATGTTAACAGAAGGAGATATGGCAAAAAATACCGGCCTTGGGTGCTATCAACTATGGTAGCCTTAACAGGAGTTGCAGCAATGTACTCCGTTAGAAAAATTCCTACGACTCCCCCTATTATTATTAATATAATTGCGAGGTTGTTAATAAACTTCAGTTTAATTTTTTCTGCGATCCCCGCGGATACAAACAACGCTGTTAAATAAAGAACAAATGTGGTTCCTGGGATTTGAAACCCATTGAAACCAAACGACCCGAACATTTGATAGATATAACCAGCATCAGCAACCAATAATGTCTTAATTAATGCTTTGACAAAAATTAATGGGTTGTGCTCTAGTACTTTAATTTGTTGGTGCGGGTGAATATACATCCAGATATTTCCAGGTATAATTAGCCGAACTGCACTTAATGTGTCTTTAGTGAGAAGACTCCATGTTAGAAAGGTACATAGTGCCGCCAATAAACCTAGTGTTTTGAAAACCCTGGACTTTTTAATGTTAGAGGAAATGGTTTCGTGGGGAATGAAAAGTAACAGTAAGCACAACACCACATATGTAGGTTTGACTAGCGGTAACACGAGGCTGGTAGCAAGCAGTGTGGCGAGCTCAGCTTTAGAGTATTTAGATTTTAGAAATCCTTTTATCATAAACGCGAGGAACAATAAAATAACTCCATTTGTTAATGTATCTGCAGTAATAATTGACGCTTGGGCAATCGCAACCGGCATAAGTCCTACGACGAACACTACCCATTTAGTTTTTGAGTTTCTCAATATTCTAAGTGCTAAATATACTATCCCGATATAAGCAAGCAGTTGAAAAAGGCGTGCTAGATAAATTGTTGAGCTAAGAGAAAAGTTAGCCACCCTGGCAATCCATATTGCCAATGCGCTGGGCAGGTAAACTACTGGCGAATATGGCGCAGCATTAGGAAAAGCATATTCTACACTCTTGGCACTATTAATTGGTAGTTTCCCAATTTTATTGTACTGAGCAATATTTGCTTTGCCTACATATCCCGTAGTAAGTAGGTTGTGGTCCACATATGCTATTAGGGTGTGTAAGGTGGCTGGAATATTACCCCCATACCCCCCGCCTCTAGGCGCAACATCTGTTAGTTTCTGGCTAAAAACGTGACCCTCAGAAATTTGATAGGCCCGTGCGATATGGGATGTTTCATCACTACCCCAAAGAAGGGGTGTATTCATAACAAAGAACAGTCCGAAAACCAAAGCGACCGCAACAAAAACTGTCGATGCTCTTAGGTGTGGGCGAGCAGCCGATACTATGGTTTCTATATTCATTCAGTCTCTAAATTCTATGACGCCTTACCTCTAAGGCTACTTCTTTACATTTATAAGCACATTCGCTATAATATTATAGAGATAATAAAAACAAAAGCAAAAGTTTCTTGGTTGATTCGATTATATGAATTATATGAAGATTAAGTTCAATATAGTAGTACTCGTAGCGGTTATCCTGGTTGTTGCAGCAGCTATATATTTATTGTTTGATAAACTTGTACTCACACACTCTAGCACTAAATTACCTCCTAATGTAGTGACGAGTACTTCTCCTGCAGCTAATTCTTTAAATAATAAACGTAAATCAAGCTCTTCTCCTGCAGTAACTCTGAATACTGGACCGTCCAAGGGCTCAGCCCTGACAAACGTTACTCTAGCTATTACACGAGCTTCTGTTGTAGGTAATAGTTTGGAGGTAGGAACTATAATCAATGGAGCCTCGAGTGGAACTTGTACACTTTCCGCATCTCAGAGTGGTCAAGCAACACTTGTCCGTACGGATAAAGTTGTCACCCAAAATAATAGTTATGTGTGCCCAGTTTTTAGTATTCCGGTAAGCCAATTTCCCGATCGAGGTAATTGGAATGTCTCTGTTAAGTTGATTGTTAACGGCAGTAGCTATAGCGCAAAGTGGGCAAGCAATCCTGTGCATTTATCGGGTAGCTACTGATGTTAAAACGTAGAATATACTCAACCGCACTGTTGGCTTTCATTATATTGTTGGCTCCCACCTTAGGACTATTGCCCACTAATTTTTTTGGCAAGCATTCCAGCACTATTGGAAAAGCATACGCTGAAACAACTAACTTTCAGGCTGGGCACATCATTGACGATAATATATTTACAAACAGTAATGCCTTAAGCGAGGGGCAAATCCAAACCTGGCTAAACGATATGGTAAACAGTGTTGGGGGATGTTACGCTCCTGGCGCTAAATCAACCAATCCGCCAAACGGGGCATGTATAAATGAATTTTGTGAAAATACCTCTACTCTCCAAAACAACTTTAGTAGCCCCAATCCTTCTTTATCTTGTCCCCAACAGATAGCTGGCAGCGTAAGTGCAGCACAAATTATTTATAATGCCGCTCAGACATATGGGATTAATCCTGAAGTTATACTAACTACCCTACAAAAGGAGCAAGGATTGGTAACCGACAATTGGCCTTGGTATAGTGAGTATCAATACGCCATGGGCTACTCGTGCCCTGACAGTAATGGCTGCAGCACTACTTATGCAGATTTCTATAAGCAAGTGGACGGCGCTGCTTGGCAGTTTAGGTATTATTTAAACAACCCTGGGGCGTTTGACTATTGGATAGGTAGCAATACTATTGATTATGCGCCTGGGTGTGCAGGGAGTACTATTGATATACAGAATGCAGCAACTGCCGCCTTGTACATTTACACCCCTTATCAGCCGGACAGTAATGTACTGGCAAATACGAACCCAATAGGCTCCTCGTCTGGACCAGGACCCGCTATCAACGATGGTTGCGCGTCCTATGGTAATAGAAATTTTTGGTGGTACTTTAACACTTGGTTTGGGCCGAGCGTTGATACAAGCGTGTACCTCGCCGAGGAAACAGGGACCTCAACTTACTACGTTGTCTATGATAATCAAAAACAAGCAATCCCAAGCGCTGATGTCTTAGACTCCTGGGGCTTAAATGGGCTTCCCGTCTCGAGTCTGGATTCGTCTATATTCAACGCGATACCCACAAACCCTACAGTATTGACTCGGTATGTCGTTAATACTCAGAATAATCAAGCGTATTTTGCAGATAATGGTAACGTTTATTCCGTTTCTTCCAACGATGCCAGTGTTTGGGGTTTTTCTAACCCGTCACAAATATCAACTTCGCTTGTTAATTTTGCTAACTATCAAGGAGAAATAAAACCTTACGTTAGCGAAAGTGGCAGTTCAACATATTACGCAGTTGATAATGGCGCCTTGCATGCAATAACAAGCAGTACTGCCTACGGGCTTTGGGCTGGTCAAAATAATCCACCAATACAAATTTCTTCTGCCTACTTTAACACGATGCCTCAGTCGTCAGCAGCCATAAGCAGTCCAGAGTTTACCTATAACAGCGCGAGTTATGTATTATCAGATGGTCAAGTTTTCTCTCTTAGCAGTAATACTGCAAGCTTGTTGCCATCATCGTGGTCAACTTTATCAATAGGCTCTGGACTCTTTAACACATTTTCGAGCGCCGGGGCTTTACAATATATGGTAAAAGCACAAGGGAGCTCTACTGTATATTTACTCGATTCGGGAACAAAGCGTGGCATACCAGACTTATTTACATATGGAGCGTTCCAGGCTGATCAAAGTGGGGATACTAGTCTGGTTTCAAATAACTTTATTAATAGTATACCTGGTGGTAGCGCTATGGAGAGTAATGTAGCTACAATAGGGAGTCAGACATATGTAGTTGATCAGGGATTGCACCCCGTGCCTTCCTCGCTAACATCTGCATACAGCCCCATGGCTACAAGCTTATCTACAGCATATGGGTCGTTGCTTCCAAGCGCTTCAAACGCGACTGCTATAGCTAAATCAACTTCTTCATCGGCTGTTTACTTTTTAGACAATGGATCTAAGCTGCCTTTTAGCAATCCCGCAATGCTAGGTTTAGTGGCTGGAAAAACTACCGTTACCTATTTGTCACAAGGGGCTTTAAGTATATTACCCCAAGGATCAGTTATGAGTAACTATGTGACAAACAATGGCTCGGATTATTTGATAGATCAGGGCTCTGCCTATGGCATACCGGCCCCAGGAACAGCTAATGCATGGGGGTTGCAAAATCCCGTCTCGTTAAGCTCAACGGCTATTTCAAACTTTCCTAACGGCGGAAGCCTTTCCCAGTACATTCAAAAGCCAAACGGTCAGTTTTGCTTGATAGATGGTGCCAGCTATTGCGCAGGTAATGCCGCACTACTTACAATGTGGAGCTTTGGCAATAAAAATGTTATTAAACCCTCTCAGCAGCTGCTAAACTACTTAAATTTTGACAACCTTTCTCTTTCTCCTTTTGTAAGTAGCCTGGCAGGCCAGACATATTCGGGAACAATTTTTGCCATGGCAAAAGGACAGTTAATTGGCATCTCTACCATATACAATGGCCTTAACTTAGGGCTGGCTAATTACCCAGTAGTTAAGCTTGATAGCTATACAATGAGTTCACTTATGAGCAATAAGGTGTGGCAAGGTTACCTGGCTGAAGACGATAACGGCAACATATGGGTATTGGATGGCGGGATTAAGCACTCCCTCCCTTCTCAATATCAAAGCGCCTGGGTCGGCTCTAATAGCCCGACCCTACTAGGTAGCGACTTTTTGTCTCTTTTGAGCACAGGTCAACCCATAAGTAATTCCATTAAGTCTGCACCTAGTCCCACTGTGTTTGGCATTAAGAACAGCAAAGAATATGCAATACCATCTCCACAAGTCTATGCCTCCTCTGGGCTTAGTCCTTATGTAATTGTTAATCCTAGTCTTATTTACAGTATTCCATATGCTGGCGTATGGTGATCTAGAAGCCTCTCTGCATTAACTGCCACAAATAGTCAGTATTAACATTTCTGTACTTTTTTAATCTGTGCCGCTTTACCAGAAATATTGGTATATACTTTAAGCTCGCAAGCCTCCCTTTAATAATAGCTGGCACTCCTTCTGGTTTACCTATCCTTTTAAGGTGCTTAATGGAGGCCCTATCGGCTTTAGGTATGTCCAGTAATATTACTAACAATATAGATAGTGGGAGGTTTTTTATTAGCATTCCTGTGTTATTTCTAAAGGTCATATAAAGTGAAAACCCGGGGTTTTTACTAGAACTTGCTGACCCCATGTGGTATGCTCTGGTCCCAGGCACAACGTAATTATCCCACCCCATTACTGTGGATCTTGCCGCAATATCAACATCTTCTAGATACATGAACATAGTTTCATCAAAAAAGTCTTTGAAAGGCTGAGCTTCTATAAACTTACGCGTTATTAGCATGGCTGCTGCATTACAACCAAATACTTTTTGGGGAGCTGTGTCTTTTTCTTTTGCAATGGGTGTTCTCCACGATCCTTGAGTTCCTTGTCCATACCTGGATATATAAACGTGGGTTGAGTCCATTATGCCTTGATCATAATAGTCTAGGGTTACGCTTTGCATAGTGGCTGTCATTGGCCGCAACCTGGCTGCCGCAATCACTGTTGATGTCCAGTTGGTTGCTAATCTTGCATCTGTATTAAGTAGCACAATATATTCTACGTCAATATCTTCAAGCGCTGCAGCTATGCCAATATTATTTCCTTTGGCAAAGCCGTAATTTTTAGTTTGTGGTAAAACCTCAACTTCTGGGAAGTTCGTTGCCACATGTTCCTTTATGTTATCGCTTGAGGCGTTATCAACCAGAATAATTCTTTGCTTTTTTTGATAATCTTGGTTTTTAATAGACTGAATACACTCATCGATTATGTCTTTATTATTCCAAGCTACAACCACATATGCAACACCTCGTTCTTTCTTGGCTGTGTGAGTAATTTTCTTTGTCATTGGTCTTGATCCTGCTCCTGTTCCTGTTCCTGTTCCTGTTCCTGTTCTGTGATTTTTTGTAGAATGTTAATTGCTGCGGGTTCTGGTGTATACGGTTCAATGTTTTTGCCAACGGCAATGAGATTGGGAGAAAAAAATGATACTGCCGTGGGTTTTATTGGCTTCAAGCGTATTGAATAATTATCAAGGACTACCTCAGGAAAAACGACATTATATTTTTCTCTTGAATTATTATGTAGGGTAAAGTCGGTAATTGTAGCCTGTTCAGGATTATGTATTGATCGGAAATAGTGTCTTAAATCTTTTGTGTGAACTGCTGTAATGCCGCCTGTTAACGCATCGGCATTTCTGACCCAGTTGGTATTCCCAAAAAATGTCTGGTTGTTAAATGCATCCTGGTCTTTAAATAAGGCTAGTCGGTCACCCGTTGCTGTGACAACAAGTCCACAATCCTCTATGACTGAGTTATTTCTTATTACTAATGGAGCGACGGCCCCGACATGGTTTAGCGCAAGGGGGCCGCACAACTGCTGCATCCATTTTTTGTTTCGGGGCAATACAATCTGGTTTATTACTATAGCATTTGGGTATTGCGCATTAGTTAGCGCGCTCGCTAGATAGCTACTTTTTGCCTCTACGGTTTTTATGCTTACATTCTTGTTTTTTACTCGTGGCTTCACATTGTTTGGGACAATTATCTCAAGATCTATATTTTGTGTATTGCTGCGCATAGTAAGCAGTTCTATAAACAATCGCAATAACGCATCTGAAGCGAAAGGCATAATAATAATACTGATTTTGGGGGGTCGACTAAAGTTTAGTTCATAAAAGCCAGGTTGTTGCTCCTTAGGAACAACATTAACTGTGACACCCTGACGTTTAAAGTGTTCTTCGAGCGATTGCGTGCCGGCTTTTGTTATATTCTTTTTTGAAGAAAAGTCTTGCGCAGTAGAGTTTTTCGTTGCTCTCCAGTGATAGAGTACTTTTGCCACATGGGAAATTCTAGGCTTCATATCAGTTACGCGTAGCACAAGGTCATAGTCTTGTGCCCCATCTTTGGTCGGATCAAGCATGCCAGCCTTTAGAACGAGGTCTTTTTTGATTACTGTGAGGTGGTTCACATAATTAACATGTGTTAGTAAATCGGGAGACCAATCAGGTTTAAAATGTGGGTCAAAATATACTCCACCATTATCTGAAATTTTGTCCTCGTCTGTGTATATAAGTTCGGCTTTTTCCTCGTTAATCTTTAAGACACACTCGTATAGGGCAAAGGGGTCAAGGACATCATCATGATCAACAAACGCAATATATGTGCCCTTAGCCGCCAGAATACCGACATTTGTATTCTCTGATATACCTCTATTCTCTGCTTCTATGACTCTTATGCGTTCATCTCTTTGGACACAAGCATTAATTGTGCGCCTATTTTTTGAACTGGTAGACACATTAACAAGTATGAGTTCCCAGTTTTTGTATGCTTGTGAAATTACTGAATAGACGAGGGGGTTAAGGTATTGGTTCGGGGTATTATATGCAGGCACTACAATGGAGATTTTTGGACCGTCAGATGTTCCTGATGATTGCTGGCATAGCGGTAGGTTTTCTAATTGTTGTTGCATCCATGTGTTGTAGTATCCTGCAACCACACTTGATCGTAAGTGTAGTTTAATAAGTGTTATTTTAACTAACTTGCGGCGAGAACTACCTGGTGGCAGGAATAGGTTTACTACGTATTTCATTTTTGCTCCCCGCCCTTATTGCTTGATCCCGCCAGAGTAGGCTTTCTGTATATCATTATCAGATTACTCCCCTGCCAATGAGTCGAGCAATGGCATTTCTCATTTTCCAGGCTCTAGATGATTTTATAGCTTTGATAACTTGCTCGCTTTGCTGGAGCAATTGCTCTTTTGATTCTATAGTTTGCTCTAGCCTATGCGCCTCTTCTTCTTTAACGCGTAACGAGGCCTCTGTTTTCTTAAGAAAGTCATACTGAAAAATAATAAACTTTTCAGAGATTTCCGGCAACTCCATTAGGGGTCTCGTGAGCAGCTCTTTCTTGCCCGTGAACCTCTTCTCAACTTCTATGAGAGCGTTGAACATATCATAAATATGTTCGTAAATAATTTTTTGGTATTTGGGGTTTTTCCCATAAAGTTTTAGAAACTCTGCATACAGTAGTAGATGCTGCTGGCCATATTTCTCCCATATTTTATCAATGTCCTCGTAGCTATTCCACCACATACCTCCTGGATGACGCCTATAGACCGACATCACTCGATTAATAAAACCTATCTTTCCAAATTGCGCATGATAAAGATGAAAATACCAATCTATTGGGGAAACGTAGTTAGGAATACCACTGTAGTCGTTCTGTCTTCTATACATTACGGAGCTAGTTTGCATAAAGTTTTGCTTTAGTAATTTTTCAAAGCTAAATTTTGGGGACTCGCTGGTATTTGGATACAGCGAATCTTCTTCTTCCTTGTTCTCAAACACAACTTTAGTAGGCCCGAATACGATAGTGTGGTCTTTGTGGGAATCTAAAAAACTTGCTTGTCGTTGTATTTTTTTTAGGTCAATCCAAAAGTCATCCCCTTCACCTACGGCAATATAGTCACCACAAGCTCTTTGGAATACATCTATGAAGTTTCTTTCTGGTCCAATGTTTTTCTTTCTTAGTACAGCTTTTATTTTCTTATTTTTACCTGCATACTCTTTTATTATTTTCTGTGTACCATCTTGGGAGCAATCGTCTGCAATAATAATTTCATAATCAAAATCAGTTTTTTGGTTAACAAAGCCCTCAAGGGCCTCTCTTATATACTTTTCCTGATTATAAGAGATCGAGACAATGCTGACTTTTGGTTTATTCATAGCTCAAACCATTAAAAATAATTGTTGAATTACCGTGGACAGACAAGTATTGAACTGAGGCGACAGTATACGGGGTGTTTTTGTGACCATTATCAGCTTTCTTAAGGAAAGAAAGGCAGGGCCCTATAGAGTGGGTCTTATATTTCACGCAGCCATTCCTTATTGATTTTAATAATTTTTCCAGGAACGCCAACGATTACACTGTTCTCCGTGGTTACACTTTCTATAACAACTGCGCCTGCCCCGACAACACATCCAGCAGCTATTTTTACGTTACTGCTTATAGTGGCGCCGATACCTACAAACACTCCGTCGGCAAGCTCAACTCTACCCGCTACATTTACGCCTGGACTAATTGTTACATAGTCACCTATTGTACAGTCGTGACTTATAGTTGACCCTATGTTTATTAATGTGTGGTCTCCGATTTTTACGTTAGTGGTTACCGTAACATTTGGTGCAACTATTGATCCTTTGCCTAGAGAAATACCTTTGCTCACGCATGCATTACTTGCCACTAAACTAAAGTACTGGCTGCCTTTCCACTGTTCTACTATGTCTTTGCGTAATTTTGGAGCTCCTACTGCCGCAAGAACTGGTGTTCCCACGTAAGTTGCTTCCATAGAGTTTATATTTATTATGTGGTGTCTCTTTTCTTGATCTAAGTACTTTTGCGAAACAGCACGAAAAGCTATGCTCACTTCACTATCAAGGTAGGACTCGATCTCATCCGCTTGACTACCACTTCCCAATAGGCCAATGGTTTTGCTCATGAAGATATCCTTTTCTTTGTCGGCATATTATGCTGCGCTTCCATTAACTACCTCGCATATTTTTCGTATAACTATTTCTTCTAGCCCAACATATAAGGGCAAACATATTATACGTTTAGATATATCTTCTGAAATAGGGCAATCTTGGGTTTGTTTTAAATAGGGAAGTTTGTTGAGCGATGGGTAAAAGTATCGGCGAGGGTAGATACTTTCTTCTTCTAGCCTATTAACCACTTTCAGCAGTGTTGCTTCGTTTTTGAAAAGCACTGGGTAATAGGAATAATTGTATTTTATTTCTGTCATTATTTTTGGCGCCTTTACGGTATCAATCAGTAGTTCGTCGTAAAGTTCCGTCACCTTTTTTCGCTCATTAATTATGTCTTCTATATGCTTAAGATTGCATAATCCCATGGCTGCCTGAAACTCAGAGGCCTTTCCATTAATACCGAGCCTCCTATGCTCATCGTAGTTATGGCCAAATCTTTTTATAAGCTCTACTTTAGCGCTTATGTCAGGAGACCTGGCGATTATGCCGCCCCCTTCAATGGTGTGAAATAGTTTAGTCGCATGAAAACTAGTAACCGAAATCTCCCCGTGCTTCAGCAAAGATTCTCCCTTATACTCAACGCCTACCGCATGTGCTGCGTCATAAATTACACTCAGGTTGTATCGTTTTGCTATGACTTCTATGCTTTCAACGTCACAAGGACGTCCAAAAACATGTACTGGCAAAATGGCCTTTGTATTTTGTGTGATCGCTGCTTCTATTTTATTTGGGTCAATGCAAAATGTCTCAGCATCTATATCTACATAGACCGGCTTAACTCTTTCCCACAAAAGTGAAGAAGTGGTGGCTACGTAGGAAAATGGTGTCGTTATGACCTCCCCCTCTGTAATATCAAGCGCTCTTAAAGCAACTTGCAACGCCATTGTGCCGTTGACGACAAAATGAAAGTTGTTTAATCCTAAATAGCCCTTCATCTCTTTTTCAAATTGCTTTAAGAGTGGCCCCTGATTTGTTAACTGGCCGTTCGCCCAGATTTGTCTTATATAGCCCTGATACTCCTCTATGGGGGGCAAAAAAGTTTTGGTAACGTTTATGCGCATGATATCACTCTAGACCTAATTCTTTAAAGATTCCCATGTGTCGGGTAGTTTTATGATAGCTCCTTTAAATAATGACTGGCGATCAACATCTTTTAGTATAAAGCTTGGTTTTCTTTTGCATACCGCTACTAGTTGCTTGTTGTCTCGCGTAAAAAGCGCTGCGCTTACTTGGTATGTGCCAGGGTTTAAAACCGTCGTGCTTAGAGTATAAGAAATGGACCCTTTATTTTTTAGCTTTAACTGCTTCATGGTATTAATTTCCGCCACTGACTGCCCGTCTTTTAATAGTGAAATTCCTGCAAAAACCTCACCTCTTTTTTTTGACTCAAAGTTTATCTTAAGGTTAACTTCTGCATCAGTTTGTTTGTGAATAGAAATATCGACTTTATACGAATTACCCTGCTGTTGTTCTGTTTCTCCTTTTGTGGCTTGCCTGCTGGTTTCCATATTTTCTTCTTGGTATATGTCTGCCGCCTCGGCTGGGTCACCTTCAAAAACGATCTTTCCGTTTTTTATACAGATTACCCTGGTACAGAATCTTCTAATTGCTGTCATGTCATGGGATACAAAAACAACTGTTTTCTTTTCCCGCTTTAGTTCTTCAAAATAGTCATAGCATTTTTGTTGAAACGCTGCATCGCCAACTGCCAGCACCTCGTCAAGGAGAAGAATGCCGCCTTTTGCTCTAACTGCAATAGAGAAGGCTAGTCTGACTTGCATTCCAGAAGAGTAATTTTTTAATTTTTGGTCCATAAACTTCTCTAGTTCTGCAAAACCTACTATGTCTTTATACATTGCATGCATTTCTTTCCTGCTAAAACCCAGCAGTGCTCCATTAAGAAAAACGTTTTCCCGGCCAGTAAGCTCTGGGCTGAACCCTACTCCCAGCTCTATAAATGGGGTTATCTTTCCCTCTACTAAAACTTTTCCTTGATCTGGATAATATATTCCTGCCAGAATTTTTAGTAAGGTGCTCTTCCCACTTCCGTTTTTGCCCACTATGCCGAAAAACTCGCCTTTTTTTACACTGAATGTAACGTCTCGAAGAGCCCTAAACTCTTCGTAGCCTTTTTTCCGGCGCCAGAAATTCACAATATAACTTTTTATAGTATTTATTTTTTCGTGGGGCAAACGAAAGGTTTTGTACAGATTGTTTACATCTATGACCGTTGGGTTGTCTTCCATCTATATATTCTCCGCAAAGTACTTGGACTCTTTCTTAAAGAATAGTATGCCACCGACCAGGAATACTACAACAATAATAAAGGGTATATACGCGTACCAGGATCCATTAAAAACGTGCCAGATAATGGTGGTGTGTTTCGTTATAAGTCCATACCGCGCATCTTGCATAGATTGTGCAAGAGGGTTGAGTAATAGAATCTTCTGGAAGGTGATGTTTGTGATACGAGAAAGGGGGTAAAGGATAGGCGTAGCATAGAATCCTGCCTGTATGCATACCTCCCATATGTAGCTTACGTCTCTGTATTTTACATACAAAGCTGACAAGAGAAGCGACATAGCAAAAGAAAATACATATATCTCTATAAGGAGAAGCGGGAGAAAGAGCGCATCAGCGGATGGGGTAACATGCCCAATAATCATGAAAATCGCAATGATAATCAAGTTTAGGCCAAGGTTAATAAGAGCGGCGATGCTGCTTGACAAGATAATTATCCAGCGCGGGATACTGATTTTTCGAATAAGATCCCCTCTGCCCACAATTGACGTAAGGCTTTGCATAGTCATCTCTACAAAAAAGTTCCAGATAACTATTCCGAATAGCAAATAAACAGGGTAGTGCGGAGTTCCCGTACCAACCTTTAAAAATTTAACAAATACTATATAAAGGATAACGAATATTAGTAAGGGTCGCAGAAGAGACCATGCATAGCCAAGCACGGAGTCTTGATATCGTAGCTTAAAATCGGTTCGGACGAGCTCGCCCAGCAGCACACGGTCTTGCTTTGAGAAAATATGCCTCATGTTTTGAGGTATTATAGAGGAAGAATGAGCCAAAGTCGATTGCCTCAGCCTGTGATTGTTGTACCAAATTGGAATGGTGCCGCTCATTTAAGAGACTGTCTTGATTCCTTACGCTCTCAGTCAATTGCAACACATATAATCGTGGTCGATAACGGTTCAACTGATGAGTCGCTGGATATTATCAGTACTTATAAAGACATTGGGGTCATTACGCATAACAAAAATCTTGGCTTTGCTGGTGGAGTTAATAGTGGCTTCAGGCGAGCCATAGAGCTTGGGGCAGAATACGTAGCAACGTTTAACAACGATGCCGTAGCAGATACGCAGTGGCTTGCTGAACTCATTCAGGAACTGAAAAGTCATCCAAGCGTAGGCATTACTACCTGTAAATTGTTGACGGCTGACGGAAAGGAGTTGGATAGTACTGGGGATTATTACACCTCCTGGGGGCTTCCTTACCCG
>DAHUZY010000030.1 GCA_027314885.1 Candidatus Saccharimonadota bacterium
CGCTGTTGTTGGTATCATACTAGGCGTCGCCGCGCAGCAAGCGCTGGCCAATTTCTTTGCCAGCTTCGTCTTGATTTTGGCCAAACCATTTACGGTGGGGGAGCATATTACTTTGAGATCCGGTTCTCTTGGAGGTGAATTCGTCGGCACAATTATTGATATGGGCCTAACCCATACTCGTTTACGACAAGATAGCGGCGAAGTCGTATTTTTACCGAATGCCACACTCCTTTCCGGTGCTTCATTCGTCGTCCAGCGTGGCAAAAAGACTCCTCAGACTGAGCCCCCCAAGAATAATGAGTAATAGCTAGGCTACTCCGGACAATTCACCAGCCATTGGCAGCTGATAGATACCCGAGAATTTCACCTCTCGTTCACCGTCGGGTCGAGCCCGAGAGCGCTGCTACGCTACCATTTGTGCTTTATAAGACTTCGTGTTTCTGTTGCAACATCCTTAAAAGACTTATAGGTTAATACACGCTCCGCAAAAGGCACAACCACTTTATCCTGCGAACAAGATATTTGACGCTGTACGGCTTTGGCCCATATACTGATGAGACATGAAGGTAACACCTGTAGTTGTCTGTGGCTCAATTGCCATCGATCGGATTATGCATTTCTCTGGCAACTACCATAGCCTTATCGATGCAGACAAACTCGACGTTTTATCACTCAGTGTACTCGTTGACGGCCTCTCGGTCGTCGAAGGAGGAACGGGGGGTAATATTTCATATAACCTCGCCAAGCTCGGCCAAGGTGTCAGTCTTATGGATTGTGTTGGCCCAGACGGCAAAGAATATGTTAAGCGACTTACGCAAATGGGCGTAGATACCACTGCCGTTCGCGCAACAGATCTACCGACCAGTAGCTTCCAAGTACTCACGGATAGTGGCGGCAATCAAGTCGGGGGTTTCTACCCCGGGGCAATGGCAGAAGGCGATCAACTCAACCTCTCGCGCTGGACCAAAAAAGATACGAATATTTTTGTATGCCTTTCGCCCCACGACCCCACTGCCATGCGTCATCAAGTAGAAGAATGCCTGAAAAATCGTATTTCCTTTATGTACGACCCCGGCCAGCAGGTCAATATGTTGCCAATAAATGACCTCAAACGCGGTATAGAAACAGCTCAGATCGTGATAGTTAACGATTATGAGTTTAGCTTACTCAAAAGCCGGACCGGACTCAGTGAGTCAATACTGCGTCAACAAGTGCCAGTCTTAATTATTACCCATGGCAAAAATGGCTCCTCTATCTATGAAGGTCCTGCAACCTTAAAGGTTGGCGTGGCCACTCCTGAGACTTATATCGACCCCACAGGGGCAGGAGATGCCTACCGTGCTGGCTTTTTGTATGGCTTTTTGAGACAATGGGAGCTCAGACAATGCGGACAACTCGGTGCAGTGGTGGCGTCATTCGCCCTTGAGCATCATGGCCCGCAAGCAGAATACACACAGGCTGCGGTCAAGAAGCGTTATCAACAAGTCTTTAATGAAAGTTTGGAGTTATAGGAATGACAAAGAAGACAGATCAAGATTATAAAGTCCGCGACCTAACTCTTGCCGATTGGGGAAGGCAGGAAATCGTCCTCGCTGAGCAGGAAATGCCAGGCTTAATGGCGCTCCGCAAGGAATTTGGCAATCGTCAGCCGCTGAAAGGCGCCCGGATCTCTGGCTCAATTCATATGACAATCCAAACTGCAGTACTGGTCGAGACGCTTCAGGCGCTTGGTGCCGAGGTGCGTTGGTCGTCATGCAATATCTTCTCCACCCAGGATCAAGCAGCAGCAGCACTCGCCAAACATGGCACACCGGTATTCGCCTGGAAAGGGGAGACCGAAGATGAGTACTGGTGGTGCATTGAGCAATCGCTTACATTTGAAGACGGCAAGGGACCTAACCTATTGCTTGATGACGGCGGCGATTTAACCGCCTTCGTACACGATAAACACCCTGAGCTATTGCAAGATATCAGGGGCGTGACGGAGGAAACAACTACAGGCGTGAAGCAGCTACACAAGTTCTTCAAAGACGGCACGCTGAAGATACCTGCCATCAATATTAATGACAGTGTAACCAAGTCCAAGTTCGACAATTTATATGGTTGCCGAGAATCTCTCATGGACGGCATTAAGCGAGCGACCGACGTCATGATTGCCGGCAAAGTAGCTTTGGTTGCCGGCTACGGTGATGTCGGTAAGGGCTGCGCACAGTCACTACGGGGCTTTGGCTGCCGTGTACTCATTAGCGAGATCGACCCCATTTGTGCATTGCAGGCGCTCATGGAGGGATATGAAGTTGTGACGATGGAAGAAGCAGCGCCAGTAGCTGACATATTCGTTACTGCTACAGGCTGCAAGGACATTATTACTGCTCAGCATATGCAAGCTATGAAAGACACTGCTATTGTCTGTAACATCGGCCATTTTGATCACGAAATCCAGGTCAAACAGCTAGAGAGTTTGCCCGGCGTAACGAAAAAGAACCTCAAGCCACTCGTAGATATTTATACCTTACCGAATAAACGGCGCATCATCGTACTCTCAGAAGGAAGACTGGTGAATCTCGGCAATGCTACCGGCCATCCATCGTTTGTCATGTCATGCTCATTTTCTAATCAAGTACTGGGACAAATCGAGCTTTACAGCACCGATTATCCTATGGGCGTCCACCGATTACCGAAAGAACTCGACGAAAAGGTAGCTGCATTGCATGTTGAAGCTCTAGGAGGACACCTCAGCCGCCTGACTGAAGAACAGGCTGACTATTTAGGCGTACCACTGGTCGGTCCGTTCAAAGCAGACTTCTATCGCTATTAGTCTTTATCCGGCATCATATAAATCCGTACGTCTTCTACCTCTTCGCCTGAGAGAGATGGACGCCGGTCTGCTTTCTTGCTGACGTCCTTAAAGCCAAGTTTGTGATAGACGTGCACGGCCCCGGCATTACTCTGCCAGGTTTCCAGCCAAACATGTGAAACGTGATATACACTCTGGGCATCTGCAAGCATTGCTTGCGAGAACGGTGTCGCCAAGCCTTTGCCCTGATGGTCAGGACTAATGCGCAACGCGAAGGTGACTTGACCTCCTGGCACACGAGAGTTCTGCTTGGCTCCCAGCCAACCATACCCAGCCAGCTGCGTAGAGTCTGACGCACCGATTGGCAGCAAAAGATATACTGCCCGCCCGCCAGCCAGCCACTTTACGGTTGCCTGCCGGTTGGCAAAACGAGTAGCGATATCGTTCGGACAATATTCCCTGATCGCCGGCTGCCGACAAAGACCAGTAATGATATCAGCGTATTCGATGTTCAGTCCACTACACACTTCGTAGCCTTTGTCGGCCAAGGTTTTTAGGGCCATTGCCCCTTCTAAATTGAGCTGTTCGGCCTTAATGAGTTCGGGATTATCAACCAGCATGGTCGGGAAGGGGAGCATCATATTACCTCCTTCTCTGCCGTATATTGGCTGAGCAGCTGCGATAGCTCGTCTGCAATATCATGAGCTCGTTTTTCAGCTCCATCAGCCTCTACCATAACTCTCAGCAGCGGCTCTGTACCTGATGGGCGAATCAGCAACCTGCCCTGCCCGCCAAGTGCTTTTGTCTGCGAATCAATGTAATGCTGAGCGGCGGAACTATTGAGTGCCGCCTTATTTTGGAGCGGCACGTTCACGGTTGCTTGCGATATAAGTTGCACATCTTCACGCCACTCATGTAGGCTACGCCCCGACGCTCTCAGTGCGGCCAGTATAGTCACTGCCGCCAAGAGAGCATCGCCGGTTTCGAGCAACTGAGACTGAATAATATGGCCGGATTGTTCACCGCCTAGTGTATAACCGCTTCTCAATAGCTCCTCCAGCACATATCGATCACCGACTGCAGTCCGTTTGAATACGATGTGTTGGTGCTTGAGCGCCGTCTCAAGACCGCCATTGGACATTATCGTACCAATAACACCTTTATGGTGCCCGCTCACTGCCAGTATGTAGAGCAGCCTATCCCCGTCAAGTATCTGACCCTTGGCATCAACCATGACCAAGCGGTCGGCATCACCGTCAACGGCAATACCGAGCGCCAACTTATTGCGTACAACGTGGTCTACTAAGCTCCGCGGATCAGTCGCACCACAGTGGGCATTAATGTTTTTTCCGTCGCAGTGGTCAAATAGCGGTGTCACGCGAGCCCCGAGACGTTCAAACACCCGCTGGGCGAGACCACTGGCCGCACCGTTGGCAGTATCCGTAGCAATATTAAGGCCACGCAAATCAAGGTCATGACCGCTAGAGACAAGAAAGTCTTCATATTCGCCTATGAGTTCGGGTTTATCGGTGACCGTCCCGCCTACCTTCTCTTCGATAGGATCTTCAATTAACTTGTTAAGAATTACTTCACTTTCGTCTGGTAACTTATCCCCCTTGCTGCCGAACACTTTGATGCCATTATGCTCATAGCCATTATGGCTGGCAGTGACCATTATTCCCGCCTTAAACTGATCGTGTTCACGCGTCAGATATGCTAGCCCGGGCGTCGGTATAATACCCACTCGAACAACCTGAACGCCACCCGCCATTAAGCCCTCGGTGAGCGCCTTGACTAGGTCGTCAGAAGATTCCCGCGGGTCGTGACCGATTATTACCGACTGTCCTTGCCCCGCAAAATATCTTCCCACCGCTGCACCAATATGCCGCGCTCCTTCTTCATTAAGCGGGTACTCTCCTGCGAGCCCGCGTACGCCATCAGTACCGAAAAGTTCTCTGTTCATAACTATCTCTTATGGGATATAGCTCACGTCTTCTTCGCTCAGTCTGAATAATCCTTCATCATGACGACGCTGATCTAAATAATGCGCCATTAAACCAACGCTGCGGCTGGCAATAAAGAGCGCGTTAAAGAATTCAATGTCAACAAGTTCCTGCAGTTGTTCGGGGGTATATCCCAGTTCTGATTCCAGTAGGTCTAACATAACGGCCGCGATAGCACCGTCAACATTGAGTATAAGGTTACCCTTCTTCGCAGTTGTTACTGTTTCAACCTGGCGACCAAAATGAAGATAACGATCATTGTTAGTGTTCCCGGCAAAGTTGTCTACAATCGCTGTCACCCGCGGGTCAGGTACGTCAATCCGGTATTTCTTATGCCCGATACCTGGAATAATACCGCCCTGAGCTGTAAAACTACTCACAAAGCTCTTTGCCGAAGTACCGTTGTCTACCCCGCTTAGCCAAGCAGCTGCAGCAGCATTAACCGCTCCGCCAAACCGCGGACCAATAGTGAGCAGTCCCGCCGCAAGACTTGAAGGTAAGTCCTTGCCTGCCCGGGCAGCAATGGCAGTATTGACCGCACCCGATACATAGGGTCCGTGATCTACCAGCAAACGCAAAATATAGTCGGTAAATGCTACTATTTTCGGTTGATCGACTGTCATACCAAGCAGTAATGATAAATATAAGCTGGCAATACTGCTTTCGTTGACAGTAGCTAACAGGTCTTTGCCAAGTAGTTGCACCTCTCCGTTTGTCTCACCCGATAGACGACTCATAATGAGGCGGCGGCGGCGCGCCTGGATCGGCCGGTGACTTTGAGACTCAACTGAGCTAGTATTGTCGCCGAGCAAGGATCCGATGTCTTTAAATACATCGACCACTTGAGCGCCTGCCTCTCTCAGTACCGCTTTTTTTGCGGCCGCAGTCTCACTCTGAGAGCTGGCCATTGCCTTAGCATGTCCAAACTGGGGTGGCTCAGGAAATAACTCAGCCACACTGCCTGCAATGTAGGCAATCACCGGCTTACTGACACTTCCATCTTTTAGAAGCTCAGCAATACGGTATTCATCTTCGCCGCCTAGTTCACCAAAGTAGACAATACGCTCGGTCTGCTTGTCAGCCTGAGCGAGTAGCATGGCTTCAGCGGGATCAGTAATAGGGTAGCGGTCACCACCGAGAGCTAAAGCAAAGGAAATGCCTGAACCGCTACGTGTGACTACGTGTATAAGCTCATTGACCATACCGCCGGAAGTTGAAACGACTGCCGTATTGCCAGGCGCAAAGATGCCGGCACTGACTAGTTGCGGATACTCAGTACCACCGATAGCACCGAGCTTCAGACTGCCGGGTAACAGCAATCCGACTGAAGCGGGGCCTGCAACCAACACTTTATGTTCTCGAGCTAAGCTACCTATCAGGAGCGCATGCGCTTCCGGTACTTGCTCAGCAAAGATATTAACGAGTGCCAGATTGGGCAAGGCATCAGAGGCGGCCTGCATCCCACTCAGTACCCGCCGGGCAGATTGGACAAGTAGCATGACATTCGCTTTAGACCGAAGATGCACCGGTACAGCCGTGAGATCACGATATACAGGGATGACTATCTCGTGATGACCCCAAAAATATCTTTCTTGTTTACGATTAGTACCGACAATTGCCTCGACTGGCGACTTTTCCTGACCGAGGCAGTAATGGTAATCAAGCATCGACTGTATGATCCCCGGATGACTACCGAGACAGATGATGTGCGGCTCTAGGTCCCTCAAATTATCCATGGGCGATCTCCTTCAGCGCTTCGTCAACGGCTTCTGTAAGCGGCGTATCCGGACTATGGACCGCACCGAGCAGCTCGTGCTTTTCAAGCATCGTTTCCATAGCCCTCAAGCCTTCTTCTTGATGCGGTCCGCCTCGGCGCACAAAGACCTTCACCTGCTGTGTTTTCAGCTTACCGGCAACCTCGTCAATAGCCCGCAGCACACCCGCGAATGTCTTCGCAATATCTGTAAAGTTTGCCACAGCCCCACCGATAAACAGTACCTTCTGCTTAGCCGGCGAATTAATAAGTAGCTCCAGTACTGCTTTCGTGTAAAGATACGTCTCCTCGCTATTTGGATTGCCGCTGTACTCACCATAGTTCGCGAGCTGTGGTCCGTAACCTTGATTGTATATTTCATCAGCCACCACCACGCTTGCACCGCCGCCGGACAGAAGCAGAAAAATACTCCCCTCCGGGTTAAGCACGTTCAGTTTTAGCGAAGCTGGAGAAGTTGCATCGAGCTCCTGTATAAGCTTTTCCTGCGGCGTCAGCTGATGACCGACATGAAATCTCAGGTCATCAAATTGCCAGTCATCCACAAAAAATGCCGCCGTATCGTCAACCTCTACAGCAGCATCCAGTAGCTGCACGCTATTTGCAGCGACAATATAGGGGTTGAGTTCCAAAAATGCGAACGCATTATCCGCACATACCGCCTCGAGCGCGACAATTTGCGCTTGACTAAAACCAGTTGCACTTGCCACTTCTTTCGGGTCTTCTCCCGGGCGCAGCAGCATGCTTTTTACCTGGCTCGCGGCAGATTCAATATCTACACCGCCACTTTGGCTATAGCGGCAAAGCCAGCCCCCCCGTTCAAGTGCAAGGCTGAAATATCGTTCTTCGGTTTTTGCATACTCCCACATGGGCTCGACAATGAGCCATCGGTAGCCCCGAGACTGCAGCTTATGTACCGCCTCTTCAACATCCGCCGGCGCCACATCGAGTAACACTAAGCCCTGTTTGAAGCGCCGCTTGACACCTTCATCAACCTTTACTACTACGTGAGAGGTCCTTTCATGAACCGCCTTGAGCTGTAACTTCAGATCAGCCGATGTGTCAATAGACCATCCCCGATACGGCAGACCGAGCGCCCCATAAATAATAGTTTTGGCGCGAAATTCAGACAACTTTTGGCGCGGCATATCTCTTATGATATCAGAAAATGAATTGCAATAAGCTTAGTCATGATATTCACTCTAATGAATTACGAGCGGCTATGACTGATCATCAGACACTTGCTCTGATTTAACCGCGCCTCCTTCGTTAATCATGGCATCCTGCTGATAAATCAACTCTGGCGACAACCCCTCCGGCAGTGGCGCCCTGAGTGGCAACTCCCGACCTGGCATTTGTCCCTCTTCTGCTCTCTGCTGTAACTGATCATCCTCTGGTGTTTCAAAATCTGGCATAGTTAACTTCCTTTCTATAGATTACTTTTTGTTAAGGGTCTCTATTGTAGCACGGACATTTAAGCTGAAAAAGTAACTCGCATAATTTTTCTCTACTAATGAATTGCCACTGCAGCCCCGGAAATGATGAGCGTACAATAGACTCTGTAACTAACACTTAAAAAGGAGAAACAGCCTATGTTTACATTGCCAGATCTCGATTATCCATACGATGCACTCGGTACGTACATCAGTAAAACCATTATGGAGCTACACCACACCAAACACCATCAAACCTACATAGATAAGGTCAATGCAGCCCTTGAGCAGGCACCGGACCTGCAGGACAAGGCAATCGAAGAGCTAATCAGTAACCTTGATGATGTCCCGGAGCAAATCCGCACTGTTGTTCGCAACCATGGAGGAGGCCACTATAATCACAGCCTGTTCTGGAAGTTTATGTCGCCTCATGGTGGTGGCGAACCCGGCGGCAAGCTCGCAGATGGACTCAAAGAAAAATATGGCAGCTACCAGGGATTTATTGATGTATTTAGCGATAAGGCTGTCAGCCTCTTCGGCAGCGGCTGGGTGTGGCTTGAGCCCGACTTATCCATAATGACCACGCCTAATCAGGATTCCCCGCTGATGAGCGACAACAGCGCACCGCTGCTCGGCCTTGATGTCTGGGAGCACGCCTATTATCTGGACTATACATACAAGCGAGGGGACTATGTTCAGGCATGGTGGCATGTGGTGAACTGGCCGGAAGTTGAAAGCCGGTTCGCTGCCTTAAAGACTTCAGATTAAAGTATACCTATAAACTCTTTTCTAAGAATGCATAGACAATAATATACTGTTGTGTTAATATTGCAAAAATAGAGAGATTTAATATTTATTTAATATTAGTGCGTAATAATAGAAGCACATGTCTCTTGCAAAGCTTTTACTCATAGAAGACGATCGAAATATAACCAGTGCGCTCGTACTCGCGCTGAAAAGCATATACCGGATTGAGATAGCCGCTACTGGAAAAACCGCCATTTATAAGACAGGTAGTCGGCGGTACGATCTTATTGTGCTCGACCTCAATTTACCTGACCTGCCTGGCTACTTTATTTGCCAGCAACTAAGAGATAGGGGTCTAAGGACCCCTATTTTAGTTTTGAGCGGCGAGGACAAGACACTCACAAAGATTACTCTGCTCGACGGCGGCGCGAACGACTATCTGACTAAACCGTTTAGCCTTGGTGAATTTAAAGCTCGAGTGCGTGTCTTACTCAGAGATAGCCGGATGATAATCCCGGCTACGCGACCTGTTCAACTTCCCAAACAACTGACTAGTCATGGCATCTCTCTTGATCGCCAGAACTACACCGTCAGCCGTAACGGCGTTATTATTCCGCTGAGGCGCAAAGAGTTTGACATCTTACAATGCCTTATGGAACATGCGAACCAGGTCGTCAGTCGCGAAACGCTGAACCGATATATATGGCAAGATAGTATCGATACCTGGACAAATGCCATCACGGTACACATTAAGGCTTTAAGGGATAAGATTGACCGTCCATTCGGCCAGTCGCTTATTCATACTGTCCACGGTCGTGGCTACAAATTTGGCCTCTCCATCTCGCGCCGTCAATCAATGAAAGCATAAGAAGTAATGACTGCCCCTGCACATTATTCATCAGCCAAACACCCAAGGCAGCCTGTTGCCAGTGGCCAGATGGAGGCATTGCAACACTTTATAGAAATCGGGCGGCTGAGCGCCAGCATGCTCCATGAAATCAGTAATCCGCTTTCTGCTGCCATGCTCTATCTTGAACAAGTACCAGCGCAGGATGCACTGTCCGTTCGGCGTGCTCGGCGCAGTCTGCGACTGGTCCACAATTACATCGAGGCAGCCCGGCGGCAACTCCGTTATGGCAATCCGGAGATCGTATCATTCTGTGTTAGCCCGCAGATTGATCAGCTTAAGCGCTTGATTGTACCGCTTGCCCGCCAAGCTGGCATCTGCCTCGACATTTCAGAAGTCCCCCATCACCGACTCTACGGTGATCCAATCAAGCTTCAGCAAGTTTTAGCCAACTTGGTGACTAACGCCATTGACGCCTACACGCAAACTGAGGTAACAGATGGGCTAGCCAAGCCGATTAACATCGACATCAAGGGCAACACAAAATCCCTCCGCATAAGTGTCACCGACTGGGCTCAGGGTATTGACGCCGAGCAGTTACCAAAAATATTTCAGCCATTTTATAGCACTAAGGGCAAAGATGGTCTCGGTATCGGGCTGACCCTGGTGCAACAGTACGTCACCCATGACCTCCATGGCACCATTCAGGTACAGAGCTCCCCTAGACGCGGCACCCGTTTCATTATCCTCCTACCTGCCTTGCCGTATCCTGCCAGTCATTTTCGCAAGAAGAATGCTACCCCTTCTTAGAAAAATGTGAAAATACTTACAGCTTATCTCTTGGAGTGGCAGTACACTTGCTTTCATTATGCAAAAAACTGGTGAGTTTTATGAGGGTATATAACTTTATGGCAACCATGAAGTCCTCTGAACGCAGAAACGACTATCTCGTGATATTGCCCCTTGGCCTGATAACGCTCTTTTGTTTTGTCTTTGTTATCTCTACAAACAGCCATCATGCGGCACCAACGGCTCGGCTCACTCAAAACACCCATGTGCTACCTTCACGCTCTGTCCTCTCTATACCCGCACCCTTGCCAAAGATGCAGACCATAATGACAAGCCCTTCCTCTGTATCCACGAGTTCGACAACAGCCAGTAGTGCTCCTAGTAGTTCTCCCGGTAGCTCTCCACAGGATATCCTGAAGACCGCCACCCCACAGCATGCAATTCCAGCTCCCGTCAAGACTGGCGACGTCAATCAGTCACCACAGAACAGCCAGAATGTGCTTCAAAATACACTCAATAGCGGCTATACTGTCGTGCATAACCTCGTCAAGGAACTATGAGATCGATTCGGTAGTTTCCTTCCCTGTGCTTGCTAGACTTTGTTGTGTGCGCCAAGCTTCAATCTCAGCATGGTTGCCACTGAGGAGTACGTTGGGTACCCGTAGATCCCTAAAGATCTCGGGGCGTGTATATTGTGGGAATTCAACCGTCGTATCATCCAATTGAAATGATTCAATCTCCGCAGAGCGTTCTCCACCTAATACCCCTGGCAGGAGGCGTACTATTGAGTCAATCATTACC
>DAHUZY010000031.1 GCA_027314885.1 Candidatus Saccharimonadota bacterium
GGTACTTATAGTATCGGATAATCCCTCTGAAGAGTTGTCCAGGGCTGCTCGTAATTTGACCGATACGGAGGTAATGAGCGCACGCCGGTTGAGTATCTTTGAGGTCATGAACGCAGACAGCCTGCTGCTCACCAAGGAAGGGTTGAAGGCGCTCACCGACCGGCTGATGCCCGAGGAGAAGAAGTCATGAGCAAGACGACTGTAGTGAAGCCTCGATTAAGCGAGAAGACACATGCGCTCAGTAATCAGGGTGTCTATGTGGTAATGGTGGCTCCGGGAGTCAACAAGCATAGTGTTGCCCGGGCGATTGAAACCCAGTTCGATGTCAAGGTAGCGAAAGTGAACATACTGAATGTTAAAGGCAAGGCGAAGCGGACAATGAGTCTGAGCGGCAAGCGTACACGGGCCACTCAGGGCAAACGTTCAGATTTACGTAAGGCCTACATTACTTTGGCTAATGATCAGAAACTGCCATTCTTTGAGGCAATAGAAGAAGAGGCCGCTAAGGAACATGAGACCCAGGAAAAGATGGAGAAGGCCCTGGAAAAACAGGCTAAGAAAGAGGCTGCACCACGTCGTCGGTTTAGTCGCAAGAAAGCAGAGGAGGCATAGATATGGCTATTACTACTTATCGCCCAACTACTCCGGCCCGTCGAGGTATGACTAATCAGGATTTCTCTGAGATTACCACCAAGAAGCCGCTTCGTTCACTGCTGGTGGCGAAAAAACGAGGCAGCGGTCGCAATAACCAAGGGCGCATCACGACGAGACATAAGGGTGGCGGCCAGAAGAAGTTCTATAGGCTCGTGAACTTTAAGCTAGCTGAGGGTGTGACCGCTACTGTCGAGCAAATTGAATATGATCCAAATCGCTCTGCTCGGATTGCCCGCATCAAAGAGTCAAACGGCACATATCACTATATATTGGCAGCCCAGGGCATGCAGGTCGGCCAGCAGATTATGAGCGGCGAGGAGGCGGGTATTGATCTCGGTAACCGTTTGCCGCTTAAGAATATCCCAATCGGCAGCACGATTCATGCTGTTGAGCTCAAGGTTGGCGGTGATGCCCAGTTGGTACGCAGTGCCGGTAACAGCGCGCAGCTCATGGGCCGAGACGGTGGTTATGCCCAGGTTCGTTTGCCGAGCGGAGAAGCCCGCCTGATTAATGAGAATTGTACTGCTTCAATCGGGGTAGTTGGCAACGAGCAGCACCAGAATGTGAAACTCGGTAAAGCCGGCCGTAGCCGTCATAAAGGGATTCGCCCATCAGTTCGGGGTGTAGTTATGAACGCCGTTGATCACCCGCACGGCGGCGGTGACGGTGGCCGTCACGGTATTGGCGGCGGTAAGAATCACGGCGCTGCGCCAAAGACGCCATGGGGTCAGAAGACACTTGGATACAAGACGCGGAGGCGTAAGAGTACAGATAAGTTTATCGTAAGGAGCCGTCATGCGGCCAAGAGGAGATAAGCATATGAGAGGATTAGAAACGAAATCATTATGGTCTTCGGAACTTGAATTGCGGGCCAGCGGTTTGTCCGATGCAGAAATTGCAAGTCATAATCTTGCCATTACGGTTGGCGTAGTGGGTGCTCATGATTTCCTTCGGGGCAAGGCTGATGGCAGCCAATTAGCAATTGATTCGCAACATCTGCTGCCGGTAGAGCAATCAGATGCATATAGGGCAGGTCTGGTGGGCGGTTACCTTATTGCTGCAAAGAAACAAGAGCCAGAGCCCTACATGTCACAGCTTAGTTTTGGGGGTGAGCAATGAGTCGTTCATTAAAGAAAGGACCTTTTGTAGACTTTAAGCTCGCAAAGAAGATTGCTGCACTTTCAGATAATGACCGCAGTGTCATCAAGACCTGGGCCCGGAGCAGTACTATTGCGCCCGAGTTTGTCGGACGGACCGTTGCTGTTCATAACGGTAAGGTGCATGTACCCGTATTCATTACTGAGAATATGGTCGGTCATAAGCTTGGCGAATTTGCACCGACCCGGAAGTTCCGCAGTCATGGCGGTAAATTAGCTAAGAAGCAGACACAAGGATAAAACAATGGCAGTAAACGCAACAGCAAAAGGAGTTCGTATTAGCCCCCGCAAAGTTGCGGTGGTCGCGGCGCTTGTGCGTGGCCGCAGTGTGGCTGATGCATTAACTATATTGACGCATACACCTCGTCGCAGCGCGGTTGCAGTCAGTAAGGTAATTAAGAGTGCCCAGGCCAATGCAGACCATAACCATGGCTATAAGCGTGACAGTCTGTATATTACTGAGATTAGCGTGACGCCAGGTCCGCGTCTGAAGCGTTACCGGCCAGCCGCCTACGGTCGTGCTCTTACGTTTCAGCGCAAGACAGCTCATATACGGGTTGCGGTTGAGGGTGAGAAGCGCACAGTCAAGAAGCCTGTCGAAAAGAAAGCGCAGTCGGCTAAAAAAGCGGAAGGGGAGGCGTAAAGGTTATGGGACAGAAAGTAAATCCAATCAGCATGCGCCTGCAAGTCAATAAGGACTGGAGCAGCAAATGGTTTGCCACCAAGCGAGATTATGCGAAATTTTTGAAAGACGATCTAACGGTTCGCCGTCTGATTATAGATAAGCTCGGCAGCCGGGCAGCAATCTACAAAGTTGAGATTAACCGGACTCCTAATCTGGTGACCGTCACTATAGCTACGGCCAAGGCTGGTGTCGTGATTGGCCGAGGCGGCTCAGGTGCTGCTGATCTGAAGGGAGATATAGAAAAGATTTACGGTATTCCGGCACGGGTTAATATAGACGAAGTCAAGAAACCTGATCTGTATGCCAAACTGGTGGCGGAAAACATTGCCCATCAGCTCGAGCGCCGCATGAGTTTCCGTAGAGCCATTAAGTCTGCGGCTGCAGCAACTATGCGGGCTGGCGCTAAGGGCATTCGCATTGAGGTCGCTGGTCGCTTAAATGGTGCTGAGATGTCTCGGCGCGAAAAAGAAGTTGCCGGGTCGGTACCGCTGCACACACTGAGGGCCAATATAGATTATGCCCAGGTAAGAGCTCAGACGGTCGCCGGCATTATAGGTGTTAAGGTGTGGATATATAAAGGTGAGGTGCACTAGTCATGTTAATGCCGCGTCGTCAGAAGTACCGTAAGGTGCGCAAGGGGAAGATCAGAGGGGTGGCCAGCAGTGGTCACATTATTGCCTTTGGCGATTATGCCCTACAAGCACAGGGACAAGAGCGTATTACTGCCCGACAAATTGAAGCTGCCCGGCAAGCCATGACGAGGTACATTAAGCGCGGCGGTAAGATTTGGATCCGTGTATTTCCTCATACCCCCGTTACTCGCAAGCCACAAGACGTAAAGATGGGTAGCGGTAAGGGTAGCCCAGAGTTTTACGTTGCCAAAGTACGTCCTGGCACTATCATGTTTGAGATGCAGGGTGTGAGTGAGGAAATAGCTCGTGAAGCGATGCGTCTGGCTGCTCATAAACTGCCGGTCAAGACTAGATTTATCGCGAGGGAAGAGGCATAGGTCATGAAGGTTGTAGAAATTCGTAAAAAGAGTACTGCCGAGCTTGCGACTGAGAGTACGAAGCTGCGTGAAGAAATTGCCGAGCTGAGGCGTCGTCTGGCAATGGGTGAGATGCAGAATGTTCGGCAGATTAGAGCCAAGCGCAAAGATTTAGCTCGGGTACTGACAGTGCTCAGCGAAGCGCTCGTAAAGGAGGCACGGTAATGGCACGCTCAATAATTGGTGTAGTCAGCGCAGATAAGACAGATAAGACCATTGTGGTGTCGGTCACTACTCGCAAAACACATCCGCTGTATCGCAAACAGTACCAAGTGACCAGTCGATTTATGGCCCATGATGAGAAGAATGCCGCCAAGGTCGGGGATAAGGTACTTATTACTGAGTGCCGGCCGCTCAGTGCTAAGAAGCGCTTTACGCTTACCAAGATTCTGGAGCAGCCTAAACTGCGACAGGAACAGCTTGCAGCAGCTACCTCTGAAGACTCCGGCAAAAAGCCACAGAAAACCGAATCGTCAGAAGAGGCTGAGGCGACTCAAACAAAAGATAAGGAGAAGCAGGCGTGATACAGCAAGAGACTCGGTTAAATGTCTGTGACAACAGCGGCGCCAAGGAGCTGCTCTGTATTCGTGTGCTTGGTGGCAGTCGACGGCGTTATGCACGGGTTGGCGATGTCATTGTGGCGACCGTTAAGCAAGCCAGCCCGACAGGTCAGGTTAAGAAGAAGTCTGTTGTTAAGGCGGTGGTGGTTCGGACTCGCAACCAGATTCGCCGGAAGGATGGTTCAACCATAAAGTTTGACGATAATGCAGCCGTAATACTAGCAGACGACAAGCAGCCGCGGGCTACCCGTATTTTCGGACCGGTGCCGCGTGAGCTCCGCGACCTCGGTTATAGTAAGATAATTTCTCTTGCACCGGAGGTACTATGATGAGCGCTTTCAATAACAAGCAACCAAAAGTATACAAGATCCGTCTGAAGAAGGGCGACTTGGTGGTTGTACGCTCAGGCAAATATAAAGGTAAAACCGGGAAGATTACTGCTACGCACCCGCGCGAGAACAAAGTAACGGTTGAGGGCATCAATGTCGTGAAACGACACATCAAACCGAATAGGGAGCATCCCCAGGGTGCAGTCGTTGAGGAGACGAAACCGCTCTGGGTGAGTAAGGTCAGTATTGTTGAGCCGACCTCAAAACGTCCAAGCCGGATTCGTTACGGCCAGGATAAGGCAGGCAAAAAGGTGCGCCTCTATGTTCGGAGCGGAAAGGAGATACGCTAATGGCTGAAGCAACTAAAACAACTACCGCCAAAGCGACTCAGTCAGCTGCTTCTACGGCTCGACTACGCAGCCGTTACGCCAGTGGTATGCAGACCGAGCTAAAGAAGGAGTTTAGGCTTAAGAATATTCATGAAGTGCCGCGTCTGGAAAAGATTGTGGTGAACTGCGGTCTCGGTAAGGCAAAAGACGATAAGCGTCTCATGGAGGTTGCCACGAATACACTGCGTAAGATTACCGGTCAACAGCCAGTGCCGACAGTGGCCAAGCAGTCGATTGCGAGCTTTAAGCTTCGTGAAGGTAACCAGATAGGCCTGAAAGTCACGCTTCGAGGCGATCGCATGTATGAGTTTATGGACCGCCTCATCACGCTCGTGATTCCCCGCTTAAGGGATTTTCACGGTGTGAACCCGCAGGCTTTCGACGGTCAGGGTAATTACGCAATCGGTCTGAGTGATCAGTCAGTCTTTCCGGAACTGAGTTTCGAGGAGACCACACTAGCACACGGCCTGCAGGTTATATTCGTAATTAATGCGCGGGATAAGGCCCAATCACGTGCTCTTTTAGAGAAATTTGGGCTACCATTTGAGAAGGAGAAGGCATAAGTTATGGCGAAGAAATCTATCACTGCACGGGATCAGAAGCGAATCGAGATGATTGAGCGTTATGCTGCCAAGCGGGCTGAATTAAAGCGACTTGGCGACCAAGAAGGTCTCGCCAAACTCCCCAGAAACAGTAGCCCGACACGGCGCAAGAATCGCTGTATCGAGACTGGCAGGCCGCGTGGCTACATGCGCCAATTCGGGTTAAGTCGTATTAGTTTTCGTGAACACGCTTCAAGGGGTGAGATCCCCGGTGTGACGAAGGCGAGCTGGTAGGAAAGGAG
This sequence comes from Candidatus Saccharimonadota bacterium, assembly GCA_027314885.1. Taxonomy (GTDB): domain Bacteria; phylum Patescibacteriota; class Saccharimonadia; order Saccharimonadales; family UBA4665; genus JAJZAF01. The sequence continues at coordinate 5,667 of DAHUZY010000031.1, forward strand.
ACGGATAATGAGTATAGCCACCACAGACCCTATCGCAGATATGTTAACCCGTATTCGTAATGCAATTGCAGCTTCTAAGTATGCTGTCAGCCTGCCGCATTCTAATGTAAAAGAATCGGTTGCCCGTTTGCTGATGGAGCGTAACTTCATTGATGGTGTATCAGTTGAAGACGCCACTATCGGTAAGACCCTCATAGTGAAGATTAACGGTGAGCACAGCGCCCCGCGCATTTCGGAAATTGTTCGTTTGAGCAAACCGGGCAGACGGTATTATGTGGGAGCTCGTGAGATTCCGACCGTAAAACGAGGAAGAGGCATGGTTATAGTCTCGACTTCAAAAGGAATGATGAGCGGTGATCAGGCGCGGGACGCACATATCGGTGGCGAGTTAATTTGTAAGGTGTATTAAGGACAGGAAAGAGTGTAGTTATGAGTCGAGTAGGAAAAATGCCAATTCTTCTGCCAAGCGGCGTCACTGTGAGCGTCGACCCTGAGAAGGTGGTGATTAGTGGCGGTAAAGGCTCGCTCAGTCAGTTCACCATGTCAGGTATTAAGGTTGCCCAAGAGGGAGATACAATCGTCGTGACCAGAGATGGTGATGACCCGACACTGCGGGCTCGGCATGGTCTTATGCGGGCGCTTATAAATAACATGGTGAATGGTGTGAGCCAGGGCTTTAGCAGACAGCTGGAGATTAACGGGGTTGGGTATAGGGTGTCCAGTCAGGGTAACGGCTTGAAGTTTAATCTGGGCTTTTCCCATGACGTCATGTATACTTTGCCGGAAGGTATTACTGCCAAAGTTGAGCAGAATGTCATTACCGTGAGCGGCATTGATCGCCAAAAGGTCGGTCAAGTGGCGGCTGAGATTCGGGCCCTCAAAAAACCGGAACCGTATAAAGGAAAAGGCATCGCATACGTTGGTGAACGGATCGTTCGCAAGAGCGGTAAGAGCGGTAAGGATAAATAGTTATGAGTAAGGTATTAGAGAAAAAGCGGGTACACAGACTAGGGCGCAAGCGCCGCATTCGAGCTACGATAAAAGGAAGTGCCAAACGACCGCGCCTCAGTGTTTTCGTGAGCAACATGCATGTAACTGCACAACTTATAGATGATGATGCACAAAAGACGCTTGTCTACGTAACAACAACCGGCCAGAAATCGCTCAAAGGGACAATGACGGAGAAAGCAATTTGGGTTGGTGGCGAAGTCGGTAAAGAGGCCAGGGCCAAGAAGATTAAAGCCGTTATCTTTGATCGCGGCGGTAAGTTATACCATGGGCGTGTGGCGGCGCTAGCTGACGCTGCCCGTAAAGCAGGATTGGAGTTTTAGTACATGGCAGATACATCATCAATATCTCGAGGACGACGACCTACAAATCGTCCGGCTGTCCAGCCCGAGGAGAAGCAGTATGACGAAAGGACGCTGCATATTGACCGCGTAGCCCGGGTTGTGAAGGGCGGCCGCCGTTTTCGTTTCCGAGCCTTGGTAGTAGTCGGTGACCGTAAGCATAAAGTCGGCATAGGTTCAGCTAAGGGTCCAGATGTTACAGCAGCTGTTACGAAAGCGACCGAGGTTGCAAAGAAGCACTTTATTCATGTCGCACTATATAAAGAGACCTTGCCCCATGAAGCCGAAGCAAAAGTGGGTGGTGCCCATATTCTCGTTAAGCCGGCCAGCGCAGGTACTGGCCTGGTAGCCGGCGGGGTTGTCCGCAGTATTCTGGAGGTTGCCGGCGTTAAGAATGCTCTCTCAAAGTCACTCGGTAGCTCAAATAAGACGAATACCGCTTACGCAACTCTGGCAGCGCTTGACAGTCTGGTGCCGGCTAGTGAGTGGGTCACAAGTGCCAAAAATGCCCGGCCAAAAGTCAATAAGACTGCAACTCAAGTAAGTAAGCAGCCAGCCGATAAAAAATCGACAGCCAAGACAACCAAGAAGGCAGAGAAATAAGCGATGAAGTATCATGAACTAAAAACCGCTAAGCCAAAGGCCAAAGCAAGATTAGGCCGAGGTATTGCTGCTGGCAAAGGAAAGACAGCCGGACGCGGCACAAAGGGGCAAGGCGCTCGTGCTGGATATAGCAAGCGCCCCGGCTTTGCCGGCGGCAGCAATCCGCTCATGCAAAAGCTACCGAAATTGCCGGGCTTTAAAAGCCATCGTCCAAAAGCAGAGAATGTCTATACTAGCCAACTGGACCAGTTTGCTCATAAGAATGTGGATGCAGTTACGCTTTTTGAAGCGGGCCTCATTAGCAGTCCGTACGTAATGGTGAAATTGTTGGTAGGTGGCGAGGTGACTAAGAAAGTTACCGTACGGTTACCAAAAGCCAGTAGTGCAGCCATCGCTGCTCTTGAGGCGGCCGGCGGTAGTTTTACGTCGACTCCTCGGCTCGCTCGCCAAAAGCAACTAGATAAAGAGAAAAAAACTAATAAGACTGCAGGCTAAGTATTTCCTGGGGTGTGGAGAGGGTGATCTCAATTTATGGTAAGACGGTCCGGTAAATGGCATACGAACACGACTTCCGATGTCTACCAAAACCCCTTCTTTCGCGTCAGAGAAGATGAGGTTATCCGTCCGGATGGCACGGAGGGAAAATATTATGTAATAGAGGCTTTACCGGCTGCTTTTATAGTAGCGCTCGATGACGACCTGAACGTCTATATGGTGGGACTTAATAGATATGCTATAGGACAATATTCTCTTGAGGTGCCGGCTGGCTCGTTAGACTCAGGGGAAAAGCCTCTTAAAGCCGCTCAGAGGGAATTACAGGAAGAAACGGGACTCACTGCCGATACTTGGCAGCTGCTCGGTATCACGAATCCCATGAACGGTAGCGTAAACAAAAATAACTATATATTTTTAGCGCAAGGGCTGCACCAGAGTGAGCAAGACAAAAAAGAAGAAGAGGGGATCATGGAGGTGCGTAAGGTGTCGCTCAGGGAAACGCTTCGCATGGTACAGACAGGTGAAATTAAAGACGAGGAAACTATTGCGGCGCTCTCATTCGCTGCTTTAAAAGTAGGATATCTCTCATTCAATGAACCTAATGAGACTTGGAGTGCACGAGGGGTATATGGTTAAATAGGGGGTAACAATGCGAGAGAGACAGAGGGCATGAACTGGAAAATTATTTGGCGTTCGCTGACGCACAAGGAAATGCGGACCCGTCTTCTTGCTGCCCTCGGTATTTTGCTTGTATTTCGAGTGCTTGCTCAAATTCCGGTACCCCTCAGTAACCCACAGACTTTTCATCAGGTCCTTTCAAATATCTTCAGTTCTTCCCATGCACCGCAGCTATTGAGTTATCTAAACCTGTTGTCCGGCGGCGCTTTAGCAAACTTCTCTATTATGATTGCCGGTTTAGGGCCGTATATTAACGCTTCAATCATTATGCAGCTGCTGACAAAAGCTATTCCCCGGCTTGAGGCGCTCCATAAAGAAGGTGAGTTTGGCCAGAAGAAGATTAACCAATATACCCGCATCTTGACCTTGCCACTGGCTATTATCCAATCGATTGGCTCTATTTATCTCATTCGGCAACTGGCGCAGCAGAATAGCGGCGTCAGCAATCTGATGGGCAATACATCGATTATGCAGTGGGTGCTTATGGTGGCGGCTCTCACGGGAGGTTCGATGCTTTTGATGTGGCTGGGCGAGCTTATTACCGAACAGGGTATTATCGGCAATGGCGTTTCCCTCATTATTACCGTCGGTATAGTCAGTCGTTTGCCGGCGATGATTCAGCAGATTCTGCATATTCCCCTGCAAAGCGGCCATCGTTGGGTGGTGTTTGGGGATAAGCTGCCTATTAATCCTGGTGTCTTGATTTACGGTGCCATTATTGTTGTAGTAGCGCTTCTTCTGACCTGGCTGGTGGTGATGCTCAATGAAGCATCACGTAATCTGACGGTAAACTATGCGAAACGCGTACAGGGAAATCGTACATACGGGGGGGTTACTACTATTTTACCCGTCAAGCTTATTACGGCTGGTGTGATACCGATTATCTTTGCAGTGGCCTTCCTGAGCGTGCCAAACTTTGTCGGCGGTCTCTTGAGCGGCAATCATAATCCGACATTGGCGCATATTGGCTCAGACCTTTCGACATGGTTTCAGGCGCCGTCGCCAACAACTTTTGCCACAGAAGGCTTACAGGCTTATATCTACCCTGTTACTTACTTCTTGCTCGTATTTGTCTTCACGTTTTTCTATACGGGCATTACCTTTAATTCTAAGGAGATTGCCGAGAATCTACATAAACAAGGTGGATTTATTGAAGGGGTGCGCGGTGGCGAGCAGACAGAGCGTTACCTGTCTAAGATCGTTAACCGGTTGACTTTCTTTGGCGCCTTTAGCCTCGGTATTCTAGCAATCTTGCCAATTATTGCGCAGGTATTTATTACAGCCAATATTACACTCGGTGGTACCAGTGTTCTTATCTTGGTCTCTGTTGCTCTACAGGCACTTCGGGCGGTGGAGTCCCGGGCACTCATGGTTACGTATGACCAATACGCTGAGCCAGACTTCTTTTATGATACTAACCCCTCCGGTAGCGGTGCGCCTCTTGCCGGCGGCCGGTTACGTTTTCTGCCCCGCCGTTTCTCGTCCCCTACCACTCGCGGGAAAAGGGCTTCACGAAAGTAATGCGAACGTGCTAATATTAATTTAATATCCCTGAAATCCGGGATGGGGTACTTGTGGAGAAAAAACTCCGCGTTAGATACTAAGTAAGTGTTACCAAAAGGACCGGTTTAAGCGTTAGCGATACTAGTAGTGGTAGCCAAGTTCTCGCTGTGTCCTTTCTAACTTACTTGTTAATGAATGAATTGTATCACGTAGGATCTTGGGATTAAGGGTCTCGTACTGATCTGTTAATTTATCCTTAACCTCCTGGCAGATATCCTCTCTGGCCAGCACTCTTTTGTAAGGTGTTTTAACACCGTCATAGACTCTGCGGTAACTCTTTTTGATCTGTTTTTGCCCATCAACAGTAACGACTTTTTGTTTCTCGACGAGCTTGAAGGTTGGCTGGAAGAAATTAATGTACAGCCTAAGAACCTCATACAGTTCGTTCATGGCATCTACAGCCTCCTGGCAGTCATATCTTTCGTAACCGACATATTTACGGACTACGACCAGGTTACGCTGCTCAACATAGCGATTGTCGTTTTTCTTGTTGGGCCTGGAACGGCTAGGTTCTATACCGTTATCTTTAAACCACCCCAGGGCTAATTCGTTAATGAACTCACTTCCTGAATCCGGATGGACGCCTAACCAGAGAAATGGCAGGCGTTCTTTAATGGTCTGCATGCTGGATAGGGTAGATCGCTCAGTCTTATTCAGCTGAGCTA
>DAHUZY010000032.1 GCA_027314885.1 Candidatus Saccharimonadota bacterium
TTCATAGTGAGAATTACGGTAACACTATTAGTATCTAACCGGTACTATTTCGGTAACATTACTTTTTATCTAATGCGACATACTTGCGTGATATTAATCACATCTGTTATACTAAATGAGAATGAAGAAGACGAAAGCGCCAAATAAGACACTCTCGCCCAAAGCTACGGCTCAAACTGAAAATACCAAGGCGAATAAAAGTGAGGCCCGTTCTCTGTTTTTTGGAGCTGCTATAGACATGACCTGGCAAATGGCTATTGCCGTGCTGGTGCCAATTATTGGTGGCTTTGAGCTCGACAAAGCTCTTCACACTTCTCCGCTCTTCATAATCATCGGTTTTGTACTGGCGATGATCGGCACGTTTTTGGTGATCAAGAGAGCGCTTGGTGCCTATAATGACCGTACCATTCAAGCATCAAGGGATGGCAAATGAACGGCTTATTGACGACTTTCGCTTCAACGCTCAAGGTTGATATTGCTCCAGCCGGCACATTCCATATTGGTGGGGTAGCAATCAGCAACTCCGTTTTATACGGCTGGATCGGTGCAGTACTTATGATCATATTCTTTATTTGGGTGGCGCGACGCATTACCGTTAATCCGAAAGGCGGTATCATTCAATACGTAGAAGTCATTGCTGACTTTATGGTGGGTACGGTTGAAGGCGCTTTTGAAGATAAACAGCGTGCCCAAAAATACATCCTCTACTTTATACCGTTATTCTTCTTCATTCTCTTCAATAACCTGCTCGGTCTCATTCCCGGCGCCGGCTACGCGATTACCTATCACGGCAATGATTTTCTTCGGCCCTTCACTGCTGACTTTAACGCCACATTGGCTATGGGTGTTGTCACCATGGCCCTTGTTTATATCAGTTCGATTCGAGAAATCGGGGTCAAAGAATATTTCGGACACTTCTTCGTCGGCAGCTTAAAGAATCCGTTTTATTGGTTCTTAGGGATCATAGAGATGATCACCGACCTTACCCGTGTTATCAGCCTGTCGCTTCGTCTTTTTCTCAATATATCTATCGTCGGCATTATTGTGGTGGTGTTTGCTTGGCTTGGACATGTCCTGGCGCCGCTCACCGCGACGCCCTTTTATTTCTTGGACCTTTTTGACGACGTTTTACAGGCCTTTATTTTTGTGTTGCTCGGGACTATGTATATTGCCATCGCCGTCAATCATGTATCGGAACATCGTAGCGATACCAGCTTGACCGAAGGTGGAATTCCTGAAACAATGGACGCAAAACCAGGCAGAACTGGTGGGGTGGCTTAAGTATGTTAAAAATTAATGAAGTAATTAAAGGAGATAATCAGCAATGATTTCATTTGCAGACGCAATCAGTAGTGTAAATATTGCCAAAGGTATCATGATCGGTGGCGGCTTTATCGGGCCGTGTGTCGGTATGGGTATCGTGGGCGGAAGCTATATCCAGGCGACCGGTCGTAATCCGGAAGCAAAGCTGCTCGGCCAGGCTCTAGTGTTCGTAGCTATCATTGAGCTGTATGCGTTGCTTGCATTCGCATCGACGTTCTTTATGTTAAGTAGTAAGTAAGTTAGGGATTAATGTTAGGCATATTTACACAATTTGGAAGCAGTTCAGCTGGTCTAGGGGCTCTGGGGCTCAATTTTTCTTCATTTGTCATACAGCTGGTTACCTTCATTATTGCCCTGCTCGTTTTGAGAAAGTGGGCCTTCAAGCCGATCTTAAAGGTCATGAATGAACGGCGCAAAACTATTGAAGACGGGCTAAAGCTTGGTGAGCGGATGGAGAAGGAAAAAGCAGACCTGGAAGAAAGAGTCACGAAAACGCTTCATGAGACTCGTGAACAGGCTGATGGCATCATTGCAAGTGCCCAAGAAACTGCCCAGAGATTAGTGCGTGAAGCCGAGGATAAGGCCCGGGATAAGGCCGCCGGTATTGTTAAAGAAGCCGAGGAACGCATTGCTCAGGAAACGGCTATTGCCCGTCGCGAACTCGAGAAGCAAATCGTCGGCTTAGTATCAGACGTTTCGGAAGCTATCATTCATGAAAAGGTTGATGCTAAGAAAGATGCTGAATTAATAGACCGCGCATTGAAGGAGCGGCAGACAGCATGAAACAGCCCCGTTCACGTATTGCTACCCTGCTCGCCGAAAGAACGTTACGAGAAGGAACCTCGCCGCGACTTATGAAAAAAGTCGCCGCTTATCTACTCAGTGAACATCGTGTTGGCGAACTGGCTTCTATTTTGCGTGATGTCCAGGCCGACTGGGCAAAGTCCGGCTACGTTGAAGTGCTCGCTACTACTGCCCATCCTTTAGGCGTACGAGCGCGGCAGGAGATCAAGCAACAAATGCGTGGGCTTTATCCACAAGCCAAGCAGATTGTTGTGAGTGAGGTGCTGGATCCGACAACAATTGGCGGAGTCACGCTTCATGTCGCGGATAAGCAGTTCGATGTGAGCGTACGGTCAAAATTACATATGTTTCAACAAGCAGCCTTGAGTAAACAGGAAGGAATCAGATGAGCGAAAGCAGTAAATTATCAATTACGGAATTATCAGAAGACATCCGGGCAGCTATTGAGCAGCTGAAGAAGCGACCGGAAATTGAAAGCGTCGGTATTGTGACTCGAGTCGGTGACGGCGTTGCCTGGATCTACGGTTTAAGTGCTGCTGGCTATAGCGAGATGCTAGAGATTGATGGTGTCGGCGGTAAGAAAGTCACCGCCTTTGCCTTTAATCTCGGTGATGATGAAATTGGTGCAGTGCTTCTCGGTGAAGATACTGACGTACGAGCTGGCGCGACAGTGCGCTTAAGCGGAACAGTCTTGGAGGTACCGGTCGGACCGGAATTGGTTGGCCGCGTAGTTGATCCTTTGGGCCGCCCGTTGGATGGTGGTGAGCCTATCAAAACCAAACAGACTGCCCGTGTAGAGCGACCAGCTCCCGGTGTTCTGGATCGCCGTGGCGTTCACGAGCCGCTTATGACCGGTATTACCGCCATTGACGCTATGGTGCCAATTGGTCGAGGCCAACGTGAGCTCATCATTGGTGACCGCCAGACCGGCAAGACAGCCATAACTGTTGACACCATGGTGAACCAGGCTCGACAGAAGACCGGTGTAATCAATGTCTATGTGGCTATCGGGCAGAAGCTCTCTAAGGTTGCTGCTCTTGAAGAGCGGCTGCGCCGCGAAGGCGTGATGAAGCAGACCATTATTGTTGCTACCAGCCCGGCTGATCCGGCCGCCATGCTCTACCTTGCGCCTTATGCCGGGTGTGCTATGGGTGAGTACTTCAGGGACAATAAGCAACACGCCCTCATTATATACGACGATCTGACTAAGCACGCTCAAGCCTACCGGCAGATGTCTTTACTGCTTCGCCGTCCACCGGGGCGAGAAGCTTATCCTGGAGATGTGTTCTATCTGCACTCTCGTCTACTAGAGCGGGCTGCAAAGCTCAATGAAGCACTTGGCGGCGGTAGTCTCACCGCCTTGCCTATCATTGAGACTCAGGCCGGTGATATCAGTGCTTACATTCCGACAAACGTCATTTCTATTACTGACGGTCAGATCTATCTTGAAACAAACTTGTTTTACCAGGGTATCCGACCGGCTATTTCCGTGGGGCTCAGTGTCTCCCGGGTTGGTGGTAATGCCCAGAGTAAGGCAGTCAAAGCTGCCGGCGGCGGCCTAAAATTGGCACTTGCTCAGTTTCGTGAACTTGCGGCTTTTAGCCAATTTTCGACAGACCTCGATCCGGAAACCCGGCACACTATTGAACGCGGCCAGCGGTTAACGGAGCTGCTTAAGCAGCCACAGTACAGCCCCTACTCAATCTGGGAGATGTATGCCAGTTTATACGTAGCCACCCAAGGAGTTTTCGACAAGGTCCCCCTGGAGAAAATTAAGCAAGCTGAAGAGGCGCTCCACAGAGAGCTTAAGAGTAAACAGGCAAAGCTGATTGAGGCTCTGAACACCGGAGATAAACCGACCGATGCCCAGAACGAAGCCATTCTGAAGGTCGCCGTATCTGTCATGAAAAGCTATGAAGAAACTAAAAAGGCAGCAGCAAAGGATCAGTAGCTGTTAGAGCAAGCGAAGGTAATATATGACGACAAAGCAAGAATTTGCGCAAAGTATAGAGAAGAGGGCACCGCTCTCCCCGAAGGAACTTACTGATATGAAGCAGAAGCTTTTTGGAAGTCGCATGAAGGGAGATATGGTGCCGCTTGAGACTATGGTTGCGCTTCAGATAGTCAAAGATCATCATCCCAGTGGGTATGAGGAAGCTGCAGGCAGAGAAACACCGGATCAATATGCGGCAAGAATAGCTACTGAAACAGCCAGCTGGCTGATGCACCTCACGACGGCGGTCGATATGCTTGGTACAATTTGGCCCGAAGGTTCACCGTCCCCGGAGATCTATGTCGATGCCTTACGCAGAGTCGAAGCGGCAGCTACTCCAGCCGTAGAGCTAGGAGGTCCACAGCATGGCTAGTATGATCACTTTAAAACGCCGGATTACCTCAATTCGCAATACGCGGCAGATCACTAAGGCCATGGAAATGGTCAGCGCTAGTAAGCTCAAACGGGCCCAGGAATATGCTGAGCGTAGCCGTGACTACCGCGACCTCGCCTATGACCTTTTAAAGCGGCTCAATGCAATGAGCGAAGTCGAGCGTATGCCGCTCTTTATTAAGCGACCGGTTAAGAGTCGACTATATATTGTTATTACCAGCAATACAGGCTTAGCTGGTGCATATAACGCCAATATCGTGAAACTATTGACTGAAGGACTCAAGGCGGATAAGGCCGCACACGTCAAGAGTTGCGTTATTACAGTGGGCAGCAAGGGTGCTCAATTTGTACGTCGCCTCGAAGACGTTGATCTGATGGCTGCTTATCAGCCCTTTGGTGATCAGCCGACCGCAAACCATATCCGGCCGCTTTTAAACACCGTCGTTGATGAGTACATCAATGCCAAAGTTGACGATGTACAGATACTATATACGGATTTTAAATCAAGTCTGGTGCAACGAGCTAAGAGTTTACTGCTCTTGCCCGCACCACTGTTGGATGTCGACACCGCTCAGGTAAAGATCAGTAACTTCGAACCCGATGTTGAAACTGTGGTGCAAGAAGTCGCTACGCGTCTGGTAGAGGCGCAGATTTGGCAGGCAGTCTTAGAGAGTCTAGCCAGCGAGCATGCCATGCGTATGGTGGCCACAAAAAATGCAACTGACAATGCCAATGATCTGATAGATGACTATACACTCGTGCTTAATACCGCCCGCCAGGCCTCAATTACCCAGGAACTGGCCGAAATTACCGGTGGTGCGGAGGCATTGGCATCATGAAATTAGCAGCTAAACGAGGAATAATGTAATGGCAACAGCAACTAACGTTAAGACAAGAACCGGAACTATTACGCAAATTGTAGGAGTGGTTGTAGATGTGGAGTTTTCTGCCGACAACTTGCCCGCGATATATAATGCCCTGAAGGTTGAACTAGACGGACACGAGCTGACTATGGAGGTGGCTCAGCACCTTAGCGAGTCCAGTGTACGGGCGATTGCTCTTTCCTCAACCGATGGACTAACCCGAGGTACGGCAGTACAAGACACGGGCGCACCAATCAGCGTGCCGGTCGGTGATGCGACCTTGGGCCGCATGTTTGATGTGACCGGTCAGCCGATTGACCATAAGACTGGTAGCTTTAAGGAAACAGCGCCAATTCACCGTACCCCACCACCCTTAATTGACCAATCCGGCCGGGTAGAGATACTGGAAACAGGTATTAAGGTGATTGACCTGATTTGCCCAATGACTAAAGGCGGTAAAGCCGGTCTGTTCGGTGGAGCCGGAGTGGGCAAAACCGTCCTCATTCAGGAACTTATTAATAACATCGCCAAGTTCCATAAGGGTTACTCTGTTTTTGCCGGTGTTGGTGAACGTACCCGCGAAGGCAATGATCTCTATCACGAAATGGAAGAAGCTGATGTGCTTAAGAATACCTCACTTGTTTTCGGTCAAATGAACGAACCGCCCGGGGCACGTCTGCGTGTCGGCCTGTCTGGGCTCACGATCGCTGAAGGTTTTCGGGATAAAGGTAATGACGTATTACTTTTTATTGATAATATCTTCCGTTTTACGCAAGCAGGCGCTGAAGTTTCTGCGCTGCTCGGCCGACTTCCCTCAGCCGTCGGTTATCAGCCGAATCTTGCTCAGGAAATGGGTCAGCTCCAGGAACGGATCACCTCAACTAAGGAAGGCTCAATCACATCCGTTCAGGCAGTTTATGTGCCAGCTGATGACTTTACTGACCCCGCGCCGGCAACAACATTTGCTCACTTGGACTCGACTATCGTTCTGAGCCGGGCTTTGACCGAAATTGGCATCTATCCAGCTATCGATCCGCTCGACTCGACCAGTAATATATTGGACCCAGAAATTGTCGGAGAAGAGCACTATAGCGTCGCTCGTGAAGTACAGCGGGTGTTGCAGCGTTACAAAGATCTGCAAGACATTATTGCTATCTTGGGAATGGAAGAGCTCTCCGAAGAAGATAAGAAAACGGTTGACCGTGCTCGCCGAATTCAGCGGTTCATGAGCCAGCCGTTCTTTGTGGCCGAGCAGTTTACGAATAACCCTGGCCAGTACGTCAAACTAGCAGATACGGTGAGTGGCTTTAAAGAAATCCTAGAGGGTAAGCACGACGATAAGCCGGAAAGTTCTTTCTATCTTAAGGGAACCATTAAAGACGTAGTTTCCGCAAAGTCAAAGCAAGATGCTTCATCTACAGTCAAAGGCGGAGCGAAGTAAACACCAATGTTTCACTTCCAGTTGGTTTCTATAAGTGGCAAAAAGTTTGACGAAAACGTGCATGAGGTCATATTACCGACCCGAGACGGACGCATCGGTGTCTTAAAAGACCATATGCCGCTCGTGAGCGTCGCAAAAACCGGCGTGATCGCTGTCAGACGCCAGCCTCATGATTCCGATTTGCAGCTCGAACACTTTGCGATCAATGGTGGAGCCATAGAAGTATCACACAATACGCTGCGGGTTCTCGTTGACGAGGCTGACCGTGCTGAAGATATTAATGCGACCGAGGCCCAGAAAGCACTGGAGCGAGCCCAAAAAATGAAAGCAGAAGCTAAAGACCAGGTGAGTCTTGAGCGTGCTCAGGTTCTGATAGATCGCCAAGAAGTCCGCCTACAGGTAGCCAGTCTGCATCGCCGCCATCACAAACAGCGTTAAGAAGCGGTCGGTCCAGTATCTGTTGATGTGTTAGTACGTACGCCAGGTGTAATATCACTTGACTGTATATTAGTGTTTGGAGGCAGCCGTTTCTTTATTGCCTTGGCATGAATATCCGTCATAGCCTGGCAGGCGAATGCCAACAAGCGCGGGGTGGCTGGATGTCGTGTCTGGAGACCGGCAAGTAAGAAACGATGCTCAGAGCTGAGTGTAATGGTGGTGATCACTAAGCCGCCACGGGATCTGGTCTCAGTGATGACAGTGCTAATCTCGTGGCCAAATAGTGCCTCGAGCGCAGCTGCTGCAGCTTTCATATTATTGTCCATGACAGTAATACTGATTGGCCTAACTGGAATATGTTTATCAAACTCTATGGATAACTTGTCAGAAATAGCGGCGGCATAGGTTTCGAGCTGACTGATGCCGAACGTGCTAAACGCCCAGCCAAAATATGCCCGCGTCAATCCCCCCGCTTCACCATAAGCGGGATAGTAAATGCTGTAGATTGAGACCGATTGACTCCGCAGTTCACTCATACTTGTAGTGTACTATAAGCATATGTAGCGCAGTTTGATTTATGTCACACTTAAACGGTATAATATTACAATTACTTCTTCCCTATAACGAGCGTAAAATACTTCTGAGAAGACTGATCACCCGAGAAAATAAGCTAAGCATAAAAGGACACGCATGAATTCATCCCGTCCGAGTAATTTCAGTGGTAATAAAAGACAGCTGAGCAAATCGCTCGAGCTGACTGTCGCAACACTTGCTCCCGGCAACGTTGGCACTTTCGGCCCTGAGGGTCGGGTCGGGCCGAATGAACAGCGATATTTATTGCATGAACTGGCTAACGAAGCCTATAGCCTGCCCGCTTCGAGCCACTGGATTTGTATAGACGGCCGCTGCTCAGCACGCGAGGTACAGCAGACCAAAATACGTCAAGAAACGGCAGACCCGCAAATTGCCGGCAGTTTGCCCACTACTGATGTCGCAGTACGACTAATGGCCGATCCTGAAACGCACCAGCCTGTAAGGTTTCTCTACGGCGAAGTAACGGCACAAGCTATTGCCCAGGGTCAGTCGGTGATGATGCACGGCGATCAAGCGAACGGAGAAAGCGGCTGTGCTGCGAACACGAAGTGCAGAGATATTTTGCTGTTCATGGCCGAGAATGCAGATGTGCTTATCCCGTCAGCCTGGGAAAGCTGTATCAAACTGGGGCTTGATCAGCACATCGACCAAGATGATTTGGTCCATTCAATCTTAAATGCCAAAGCAGCTGCCACTAACGGTGCGCTATGGGACGCAACTCCCGAGCAGTGTTTGGCTGTTGCGCTTGAGCATGGTGCACAATATGAGGAATACGCCGGTCTGCACTACGAAGTTGTGGACCGCGAGGACCATACTGATAGAGCGTTCAATAAGGCTCTCTTTGTACGTGATCACTCAACTGACGGACGTACTATCTCTGCCTTCTCTACATCAATCGGGAGGTATAAGGTGCTTTGCTGGCAACGCACTAAAAATAGCCATCTGGCCGAACATCGTGCTGCCCTCGATACAGCCCGTGCGCTCCTTTTTAATCGCGCAGCCCGCAAGTTATTGACGACCGAGCGAACAGAAGTCGGACTGATTAGCTATCGCATCTAGTTAGGGCAAGCCTACAGGGGTAAGACTTTACAAATACCAAAATGGCGGGTAGGATTAGTGTCAGTAACTAAAAGGAGGTTCCAAAAATGTTTGGACGAAAAAAACTCGCTGCCCTGGTTGCGGAGTTTGTGGGTGCTGGTTTATTAACAATAATGATCCTGAGTGTACAACACTCCGGTATCGGGTATCCGTTCTTCGTTGCTACGGCGACGGGTCTCGCCTTTGCGGCGCTTTCATTTGCAGGCGGTAAAATATCCGGGGGTCACTTTAACCCGGCACTGACTATCGGCCAGTGGTCAGCCGGAAAAATATCAACATTGGCAGGTATTGCGTACATTATTGTGCAAATGCTGGGCGCATGGGTAGCCTACTACCTCTATACTTACCTTGTAAATAATCATCTCGCTTCTATCGGCGGCCACTATAGCGGCCGGATCCTTGTTGCTGAGATGGTAGGCACGGCTCTGTTCGCATTCGTCTTTACTGCAGCAATCTATGAGAGAAAACAGCTAAGTCGTGCGGCAGTTGCTGCCTTCTCAGGTGTCGGCCTGACTATTGGCGGATTAGTTGCTGCTTCCGGGTCTCTCGGTCTGCTCAACCCGGCAGTTGCTCTTGGTGTAAGGGCATGGGTTTGGGGCACGTATGTCCTCGGTCCAATCGTAGGTGCGCTCATAGGTACGCAACTTTATGCGCTCCTGTTTGCCGATGAACCTAAGGGTGGCTTATTTGCTCTTTTGCAGGCTTCTTCTAATGCCAGCACCAGAACAAGCTCCCGCACCAGCACAAGCAGTGCAGCCAGCGCAACAACTGGTTCTCGGACTAAGGCGAAGACAACGCGCCGGTCTACAAAAAGAAAATAAGCTCTATTTTACTAAAGTAGGGACTTAACCGTGGAGAGGATCTTCTTTAAGGAGGTCCTCTTCAAATTTTGTGATACCCGCAATGCTTGCTGGATAGTGTCGAATGTCCGGAAAGTCCAGTGCTATAATGTGTCGCCATACCGTCTCAATCAGGCGGGTCATGCGGTCGAGTGAGGCATAATCTATAGCTAGGCGGCGTATCTGATCCTTTGGGTCCTCTGCTTCGACATAAAATACTTGGCCGTGTATAGTCTTTATTTTGCTTGTGTAGTGTGCACTGCCCCGAACGAGCAGGCTATAAAAGAGCAGCTGTGAGCGGTGACGCCATGCTTTGACAGCTTTATGCTGATCCTTTGTTGTGAGTGAAGTTAAAGGACTGCCTGTTTTATAATCCGTAATGATCAGCGAATCCTCTCTTGTGTCTAAGCGATCGAGAGTGCCCCCTAATCGTGCCGCGCCAAGCAGGACATTATTTATTGTGACCTCAGGCAAACTGCCGCGCATAAGCGGTTGTGGGTCCTGACTAAACAGTTGTTTCAGAAGCTTCTGGCCATAAGATAAATATCTTTCGGTTTCTGCACGGGGGATCTGTTGTGCTTCAAAGGTTTTCGTATAACTTTCTATGACCGCCGAAAGTTCAAAGTCGTTTGTGTTTATGAGTAGCTGCGCCATTTGCAGTGCCTTGTGCATAGCTGTGCCGTGGGCCATGTTCGCGGTGCTGACCTCAGGCAACCGCAGCAGCTGTGTTTCAAGAAAATACTGGGGCCCACCGCGAGTGACATCCAAGAAACATAATAGAGCTGTCTCGCTCATCCGGTACTCATCGAGTCGTGTGCGGAGCATTTCTTTCTCAGAAGCGGCTTCTAGTCGTGGCCAGGTCAGTGATTCTTCTAATGCTATTATCTTCTGATTGTCATCATCACCGTCAACATTTTCTGTCGGAAGCGCAGCTATTAAGGGTGTCGGCAGCAGTTCATGGCCTTGAGAGTCATAATTGTATGTGGCAGCAATAAAGGAACGCTTAGCGCGGGTGGTGGCAACGTACGCTAGCTTGACGTAGTCGTCATAGACTTCACCATAAGGCTGCAGCGGCAGGTTCGCTGGCGGACGGCGTCCCCTATTGTGCGGCTGCCAGTTTTCAGA
>DAHUZY010000033.1 GCA_027314885.1 Candidatus Saccharimonadota bacterium
TTCGCTTAACTTGTTCAATTGTTTTTGTTTTAGATGACTAAAACCAGTTTACCATGCCACGCTTAGTCAGTAGTTACTATGCGGTATGTTTACAATTTTGATGCAGGATTGTAAAATATTGAGCATGAAACAAATTTACCGTGGTGGTTTGACATGAATAAGTCTAATGAACAAGACTCCACTATTGCACTTGAGGCAGGAGGCAGAACCAAACGCCGTGGCACAAGGGGAGTGTTAGCGGGTATGGGTGTGCTGGTCGCTGCCTCATATCTGCGCCCAAAAGGTGAGCAGCAAGACAGCTACCTCAGGCGAGCCGGAACGGCCGGTATGATCACGGGAGGTCTTGTTGCTGTAGCGGGCATCACCCTTGCTTTCAAGGGAGCTGCATTACAAACACAAGCGAACCAAAGAAAGTGGACGCAAGAACGTCAAAAAGCCGAAGAGGCACTTGCTATACACGAGGGATCTAAGCGCGGAGAAGCAGGGCAACCCCAATTTGTGGTTGACGGTACTACAGAAGGAGCACTTGCAGCTCGCCGGTATGCCGCAGAAGCTGTTCTGGAAGCTAACACAAACCCAAGCCTTCTGACACCTGAGCAACATCGCGAGGTTGATAGAATACAAGCACTGTCAGTTTATGCCACTAGAGCTGCGGGTATCAATTTATAAGAGCTTACATTTTACAAGATTCTTCTAGCTGACTAAGTGTGTTTTTTGCTCAAAATACAATTGAACCGATAAACAGTGAGAAATACTACACAATCATTGTGTAAAATCTCATTTTCCTGTTTTTAGTGTTGTGACAAACTTCTGCACAGGAGAATTATTCATATGGTAGAGATAGTTATAATGATTTTACTCGCATTATTGCTACTGCCTACAGGGAAAACTGAAAGATGAAGGCAGTAAGTAGTACTTGATTAATAATAGAGTAGAGAAAATTGAGCAAAGGATATTATTGGGTTGGCCATTGAGCAGTTTGTCTTACGCCATCGCCTTCGGCTGGTTTGGTGCCACCGACCGCGATAATATCTAAACCGTCTGGGCCTGCCTTAAATGCGCGGACTACCTGAGGCGCTACGCGCACTACATCCCAGGTGTTAAGTGCGACTACCTCATTATCGAGCAAGATACTACCCGAACCATGGGCCACCACATACACTTCCTCTTGGACCTTATGGCTATGCGCTCCTTCGGCAGTAAAATTCGGAGCATAGCTGAATAAACTAATACCAAGCTCTTTTGAATTAAGATACTTTCGTCCGAAACGAGCTTCTAGCCCGTCCGTCTGCGATGAGCTTTCTATCTTCAGTAAGTTAATTTTTGAGTAATCTGCCATCAGCAACCTCCATTCTTATTTATGCATAATTATAATGCACGTTGCTAGGAGCGGAGAAGTTGGATTTTTGCTAGAGCGGCAAACAGATGGACCGTGTATATATACAGCTGTAGTGCATAATGCGTCCATGCTTCATTATTTTGGGACATAACGGAGACAGTGTTAATATGCAAGAGCCCTATTGCGCAGGCGCCACCTTAGCTCAGCTGGCTAGAGCGCCGCTTTCGTAAAGCGGAGGTCTGGGGTTCGAGTCCCCAAGGTGGCTCCAGGTAAATCCCCAATAAAAACTGCGGGTGTCGTATAACGGCCATTATGTAGCCTTCCCAAGGCTAAGACGCGGGTTCGACTCCCGCCACCCGCACCACAGATAGAAGCATTGTAAACGTTAGAACCCTTTGTTACGTATCATTACTGTGATAATATAATGATAAGGAGAAAATATGCCTATAATTAAATCAATCTCTGACCTACGAAATAAATCTAATACAATATCTGATATCGTTCATAATACTAACGAACCGGTATTTATAACACGCAACGGTGAAGGCGACATGGTAGTTATGTCTATGGCTCAATATAGTCAATTGCAATTACAGGTTACACTGGCTGATAAACTTTCTGCTGCACAGACAGACTATGTAAAAGGGGATCGGGGGCGTAGCTTGAGAGACGTAGTAAATAACCTGAGGAGTATGATAAGTGAGCGGAACGCAGTATGAAATTCGTCTACTGAGGCTTGCGGAAGAAGATCTTACCGACATCATATCGTACGTTGTAGCCGACCGCCCAAATATGGCCGAAAAACTTCTCAGTAGATTTAACGTAAAATTAGCCACCTTGGCGAGCAATCCGCGTGTTGGACATCTACCTACTGAGGCTAGTTTGAAACGATTAGGTTACCGCTATTTAGTGTTAGATAACTATCTTATATTCTATGTTATAGATGGACATACTGTTTACGCTCATCGCATCATTCATGGCGCAAGAGATTATAAAAATCTATTCTAACATACTCTTAACGCGTTTCTGACTTCCACTCTTGTCTCACGCAAAATGAGGATTAAGTAGGTATTGGCTTCAGGATGAGAAAAGACTCTTCCGTCTAAAACAGTGCACCATATATGGACTTTTATTCCGCGAAGTACTTATCAGCACATTGCTCCTCGCTCGCTTACTTTTTACCAGTATCCCTAGCAATAATACCGACTTCGAAACTACAGTTATTAACAGTTTTTATTGCGCACGATGGCGGTAATAGATGGTACAATAAGTGCTAATACTATGACCGTTCCAAAGAAGTATTTTCACGACCATTTTATTCTTTTGCTACTCAGCATCAATGTATTTTTGGCTATCGCTGATAGTATATATATTTTACTCAGATTGGGCGCCGGTCACGGTAATAGCTACATTATTCAGTATCGGCCAAGCTTAGGGATTAGCGCATATCAGGCGGGTAGTGTGCTCGAGTTGTTTAGTTTTGCGGGGTTTGCCATTATTGTGCTCATTACGCATGGCGCCCTTAGCATGCGCGCCTATAAAATTCATAGACAGCTTGCCATAAGTATTCTATATCTCGGTGTCTTGCTGCTACTTTTGACGGCGATCGTAGGTAATGCACTATTGGTACTGCATTAGGGTGGATTAATGACTGATCTCGAAATTCCCTTTGAGAATAACCGACATGGTCATTACCGATTCTTCGAGATACTGCCTGGAGTTATTAGCTATGTATTGCTGTTCTTGCCTTTTATCTTGGCACTTTTTAATGTCACTTTTGCAGTATTCTTCATACTTTTTTATCTACTTGTCTTTTTTGTACGTTCACTTGCTTACTCAACCAGAGCTATTGCCGGATTTATTTCTATGAAAAAACAACTTAGATTGGACTGGAATGGTCTTGCTGCAGAAATTGACGCCGGGCATGTAACAGATAAAGTAATTGAGCGACCCAAGTGGCACTACCGCAATCTACGCCTACTTGGTAACCGAACGTTACCGCTTAAGCCTTCTGAAATATACCATGCAGTTATTGTTGCGACCGTTAATGAGAGTAGGGAAGTGCTTGAACCAACACTTCAGGCAATCATGGGGAGTGAATTCGACAAAAAACGAATTATTCTTATCGTTGCTTACGAAGGCCGCGCTGGCAAAGAAACAGCTGACAGGGTAAAAACGTTGCTTGATCTTTACGGCAAACACTTTATGTACGCAGCGGCAGTGAAGCACCCGGCAAACAGACCAGGAGAAATCATAGGGAAGGGTGGTAATACCAGTTATGCAGGACGTTTTCTCGCACGTTATGTAAAAAAGCAAAAGCTAGATCCAAAAAGAATTTTGGTGACGACACTAGACGCAGACAACCGGCCAGATAGACGGTACTTCGCAGCCTTAAGTTATCTCTACTGCGTGGTGCCGAACCCATTACGTGCTTCCTACCAGCCAATTGCAATGTACACCAATAATATTTGGGATGCACCGACGATGATGCGAGTGGTTGCGACGGGCAATAATCTCTTCTATATAGTTAATACGCAACGGCCACATCTAAGTCGTAATTTCTCAGCTCATGCTCAACCGCTGCAATCATTGCTGGACACAGATTTTTGGAGTACACGTACAGTGGTTGAAGATGGCCATCAATTTTGGCGGTCTTACTTCAGATATGACGGGGATTACCGGGTCTATCCCTTTAGTGTTCCTATTTACCAAGATGCAGTACATGTTGAGGGCTATTGGCGCACTCTTAGGGCGCAATTTGTACAATTACGCCGCTGGACATATGGAGCATCGGATATAGCTTATATCGCCGACAAGGGTTTTTGGCACAAGAATAATGCTCCCAAAATTGATGTATTAGCAAAGTTCCTCCGTACATTGAGCGATCATGTGACATGGGCAACGAGCACACTCCTTATATATTTTGCGGCATTTATCCCACCGCTTCTCAAGCCCCAAAACTTAGCTGCCAATGAGCTTCCCTTGATTGTCAGCCGCGTTCAGCAGGTAGGTTTAGCCGGTCTGCTTATCTCACTTTATATTTGCCTGATTACTTTACCTCCCCGCCCAGCCCGGCATAAAAGATATAGGTCGTTTTTTATGCTTATCCAGTGGGCTTTGTTGCCGGTTACGAGCATTCTCTACGGCTCCTTAGCAGCCTTGAATTCGCAAACGAGGCTTATATTCCGTTGGTACCCCAGCAGATTTGATGTAACCGAAAAAGCTACCGTCACCAGTAGTGGCAAAAGAGTGACTACTGAAGCTGATCCAAGCCAGCTTGCAAGCTAGACTAGATGCTTTCAAATGCGGTGGTGCGCTGCGTAATGTACGCTTGCTGCCGTGTCAAAGCGATTGAGAGACACCTGTACTATATCGGTGATGGCCTGACTGTCTACCACTCCTTTACGCGCAGAGGAGCGCATTTTTTGGATGACAGTATCGGTCAACCCTTGAGCATCGGTTAATGCGTTCGGGCGATGCTGGCAGCTACGGTAGATGCTTAATTGGAGTTTTTGGACAGAAAAGGGCTTCAGATGCTGTTGGCTGGAGTTAACTAGCCACACGTGTCCATAATGGATAGTTTCTATGCTAGTAAACACTGAGCCGCATTTTACGCATTCTCGACGTCGCCACACGCTGTTGGCTCGCTTTTGTAGACGAGAGTTTGTAACTCGTGTCTTTCCGTCACAATATACACAAACCATGCCAACATATTGACATATAGCTATATGTAAAGCGAGTGGAAAAACATGAAAAACCGTGGAAAACCCACGGCTTCATCTGTTTATCCTAATGAATCAACTTGTCCTGACGCTTAATTACTTGCTAGTAATGGGGCGCGGACGTCGGATACGATTGCCAATTACTTTTGAGGGCAATAGCTCCTCATAAAATAACTGAAAGGTATCTAAAACGTTTGGTTTACGAATAACTCCCTAGACCTCGTTTATAAGTGTATCAATATAGCAAATTATAAGGTTTAGGTCAATTGGTGGGCGATATAGGATTCGAACCTATCACCTCCGCAACGTCAATGCGGCGCTCTAGCCAAATGAGCTAATCGCCCTCACCTAACAGAGTATAACGTACCGCACAATGACGTTTGGCGCAAATATTTTAGGAGCCACGGCGGCTTATATCATATAAGATATTAATCCAATTCATTATCCACAATGGCTGTGTTAAGAATTACAGCATAAAAGGCTAGCCATATAGTACTAACCTTGCTATGATAGGCGGCATAGGTGAAGTTTTGCCGAGATTGTTTTTATCTCGCAAAGCGAGAAAGGTTGAATGACATGCGAGATCATTCAACCTTTTTTAATTGAACGTTTCTATCTGTTATACTTTTATGTAAAGAGAAGCCAATGACTGATAAAGACCAAGTAGAGCAACTTTACGCGATGCGCCATTCAACGGCTCATATCCTGGCTTCTGCCATCCAACAGTTGTGGCCAGAGGCACGGTTTGGCGTAGGGCCGGTTATAGAAGATGGTTTTTATTATGACATCGAGGTGCCGGGGAAGCAGCTCTCAAAAGAAGACTTTTGGAAAATAGAGGAAACTATGCGAGCAATCATTACTCGTAATGAACCATTTGAGCGATACGAGAAACCGATTGACGAAGCAATTACTTGGGCAGAGCAGACCAATCAGCCGTATAAGCGAGAGCTGCTGAACGATTTAAAAAGAGCAGGTACTACCGAAGCAAGCAAGCTTAATTCGGCAGAGTTAGGTGCTATTGCTGATGGCGAAGCGCAGATTGAACAGGTGTCCTTTTATAAGAATGGTAACTTTGTTGATCTCTGCAAAGGCCCTCATATTGCTTCAACAGGAGGGGTAGGGGCCTTTAAGCTTATTAAAATTTCTGGTGCATATTGGCGTGGCAATGAGAAAAACGCTCAATTACAGCGCATTCAAGGCGTAGCCTTTTCTACGGAGGAGGAGCTCAGGGACTACCTGGTTCAAGTAGAAGAGGCCAGGCAACGTGACCATCGCCGCTTAGGCCAAGAACTCGACCTGTTTGTCTTTTCAGACATGGTGGGTTCCGGGCTGCCACTATTTACTCCGCGCGGTACCGTAATGCGCGAAGCAATTCTTGCCTATGCCAACCAATTACGGGAGAGGAATGGATATCAGAAAGTACACATTCCACACCTAACCAAACGCAAGCTCTATGAAGCGTCTGGACATTGGGACAAGTTTGGCGAGGAGCTCTTTTTGGTGAAGAGTCAGGAAACAAGTGATGAGCTAGTCCTGAAACCGATGAACTGTCCTCACCATGCACAGATTTACGCGTCTAGGCCGCGTAGTTATCGTGAGCTGCCTGTTCGTTATTTAGAAACTACTGCCGTATACCGTGACGAGAAAACTGGTGAGCTAGCAGGGCTTAGTCGAGTCAGAGCAATCACCCAGGATGACAGCCATGTATTTTGCCAAAGAGGTCAAATTGAGCAAGAAATCAGTAGCTTATTAGAGGCTGCAAGGGAGCTATATATTACTGTTGGTATGACGCTTCGGGTGCGCTTGAGCTATCGTGATGACGGCGACGCCTACCTAGGGGAGCCGGAGCTTTGGCAAACTAGTCAGGAGCAGCTTAAAAAAGCTGTACTAGCAAATAAACTGGAGTATTTTGAGGAGACGGGTGAGGCGGCATTCTATGGTCCAAAAATAGATTTTATGGCGACAGATGCATTGGGACGGGAACACCAGGTTGCTACTGTCCAGCTCGATTTTGTGCAACCAAAACGGTTCGGGCTAACATATACTACCGAGCAGGGTACGACGGAACAACCTGTAATGATTCACTGCGCCTTGCTTGGCTCTGTTGAGCGATTTATGGCGGTCTATATAGAGCACTCTGCGGGCAAGTTCCCGGTTTGGCTTGCGCCAGAACAAGTACGTTTACTATGCGTGAACCAAACTGAACCCATAGTAGAGTATGCCAAAAAAATGGTAGTTGATGGCCATGAGCTTGGTTTAAGGATAGAACTGGATGATAGTAACGAGTCGGTTGGCAAAAAGATCAGAGCGGCCGAGTCTTCAAAAATACCGTACACTGTTGTTATTGGCGAGAAAGAAGTAGCGAGCGGAGAGGTAGTGCCTCGCATCCGTAAAGACATGGCGGTCATGGATGTGCCCTTGGCGGTTGGCGCTGATCAGTTTCTCAAAACTGTAGCTAATGAAGCCAAATCCCGGGTTTTGAAGACCTCTCTGTGAACCGAGAAAAAAATGAGAAAAGCGACGACCCTATCTTTTAGAAGGCAAGTAGAGGCAATTGTGAACAACATACCCTCTGGACGCGTAATGACATATGGACAAATTGCGGCGCTAGCAGGTAATGCGAGAGCGGCACGTATTGTTGGGGGTATTGCTCACTTTGGTGACCCAAACTTACCCTGGCAGCGAGTGGTGAACCGCTACGGCGGCCTTGCCAATGGTTATCCGGGTGGAAGGCAGGGCCACCGAGAGATGTTGATGGCTGAAGGCGTGAAGGTTGACGACCAATACAGGGTTAGTCTGAGTGAGCTTATATGGTTTCCGGAAGAAGTTATGTAAGGCTATGGTTATGGAAGAGTACATGCCGCCATTAGTGTGCATTGTGGGGCAGACCGCCACAGGCAAGTCAGCACTCGGACTTAAGGTTGCACAGCAGTGGAACGGAGAGATAATCTGCGCTGATAGCTGGACAGTCCGTAGAGGAATAGATATTGGCACAGCTAAACCAACCGTTAAAGAGCAACAGCTTATCCCGCATCATTTACTTGATATCATTGATCCAGATGCTACATTCAATGCCGCTCTCTTCAAGTCTCGCGCCAACCAAGCGATTAAAGACATCACGGCAAGGGGCAAATTACCGATTATGGTCGGCGGCACCGGTCTTTATGTCGATAGTGTTATCTATGATTATGACTTTGCTCCCGTAACAGACAGACAAGAGCGCACTCGATTGGACAGCTTAAGCCTATCCGAGCTATCGGCGCAGATCAAAAAAGCCGGACTTGATACCTCTGGCGTTGATATGCGCAATAAACGCAGGCTTGTCCGGCTCATCGAAAGTAATGGCACTCATCCCGGCAAGCAGTCGCTTCGGCAACGGACCTTACTACTCGGTATTCATATAGACAAAACGAGTCTTAGAGAGCTAGTTACTCGCCGGACGGATAATATGCTAGCCAGTGGTCTGGAGGATGAGGTGCGGCAACTCGCTAAGCGATACGGCTGGGGCCACGAAGCACTAAAGGGCATTGGCTACGCACAGTGGAACGCATACTTTTTGGGTTCTGCAAGCCATGACGAGGTTCGCCAAAAAATTATCCGCGACACCATGGATCTCGCTAAACGGCAGCAGACCTGGTTTCAGCGGAACAAAAGTATTCAATGGTTTACTCCCCCTGTTGATTGGGCAGAGGTCGTAGATATAGTAACAACGTTTTTGAATAACAATATTCCATAAGGGTTCTAATTTTGCTACACTGAAATAATGATTGAGCAACTCTTTGGATCAAAAACTCGCGTTAAGCTACTACAGCTTTTTTACAGCAATCCTAACCGCTCGTTTTACGTCCGAGAGATTACGCGCAAGATTGATGAACAGATCAATTCTGTCAGGCGAGAGCTGAGCAACCTCTTAAGTATCGGTATTATTACTTCCGACAATACCAACAATAAGCTGTACTATGAAGTCAATCAGAAATATGAGTATTATCAGCCGCTACATCAGATCTTTGGGAGTGGCATGCGGCAAGTTGCAAAGAAGAAAATAGGTGCGGAGGAGGCCCCAGAAACTGAGGTGGATCTTAAGACAGTTGGCCACATCGACCTGGCTCTATATACTGGTCAATTTACACGCGACGACACGAGCGGCATAGACTTTCTTGTAGTAGGAGATGTTAATTTAAATGCACTTCAGAAATACATTGATGAACTAGAAGCCATGGAGAATAAAGTAATACGATACACCGTATTAAGTCTCCCCGACTTCCAGTATCGTCAACAGATTAGGGATCGTTTTGTCACGAATATTATGCAGTCGAAAAAACAAGTCGTTGTTGATGAGCATAATTTACTCACGGTACAGAAAACTAAAGAGGAGAAAGAGTAACAGGCTATGGATCTGCAATTTTATGGCGCAAACTGTATAAGTATTAATTTTAAGGGAACTCGTATTATCGTAGACGATAACCTTAATGAACTGGGGGCTAAAGGTGTTGCCAAGCCCGATGATGTGGCGCTTTATACCAGTAAAGTTCATGCTGAGCCCAAAGCCAGGTTGGTATTTGATGGACCAGGTGAGTATGAAGTCTCAGATATATCTATCATTGGCATAGCCGCCCGATCCCATATGGATGAGGAAAATGCGCAGACTGGTACTATGTTTAAGCTCATTGCGGGTGAACAGAACTTATTAGTAACGGGGCACATCTATCCTGAATTAAGTGACAAGTTACTTGAAGATATTGGCCATGTTGATATTTTAATAGTGCCAGTGGGGGGCAATGGGTTTACCGTTGATGCAGTCGGTGCCCTTAAGATTATAAAGGCAATTGAGCCCAAAGTGGTTATCCCTACGCATTATGCAGATGGAGAGCTAAAATTCCAGGTACCCCAGCAAGAGCTGCCACTCGTCTTAAAAGAGTTGGCAATGGAACCGAGGGAAACAGTTACCAAGTATCGATTGAAAACAACTGAAGTAGGTGATATCACCCAGCTTGTTATCCTCGAGCGGCTTTAAAGAGTTATTTAATTGGAGCTGCTTTAACGTGAGGCGCTTCAAGCAGTCCTTTTTTCTTAAGCGTACGAATTGCCTGGGTACTTAGCTTCATTTGAACAGACTTGCCGTTGATGATAACGGTCTTAGCTTGCAGATTGGGCTTCCAGACCTTTTTAGTGTGTCTCTGAGAAAAGCTCACGTTGTTGCCGTACTGCTTGCCTTTGCCGGTTAAATCACATTTCTGCATCTGATGTCCTTTAAAAGTATTAATAAAGTAATAATGTAGAGTGGTATTGTAGCTTATGTTGCAACAAGGGTCAACCGTATCACTCTCTAAACCCTAACCTATTAATATTAGAAGGCGAGAAAACCGTTACCTTGTTTGTTTTAGGAAGGACTTCCTAGCTACAGTTTATAAAACGTCTCGTGATGCTTGACGGGTTGATGGCCGACCTGGGTGAGTATGAGTTTCTTAAGCTGCTTGCCCTTGATTGCGGGGTTTTTCTGGTAGAGCAACACTGCTTT
>DAHUZY010000034.1 GCA_027314885.1 Candidatus Saccharimonadota bacterium
TGGCCTTATAAATGGTCATAAGCTGAACTGCTTGCTGCCCGCTTATGAACCACGACTCGTCTGCAAGTATCTGATTGTGTTCTATATTGAGGTGGATAAAGCGCACATAATCGCTGAGGGTCGGGATGGCTTGCTGATCGCCAACGAATTCCTTGACAAGCCTTATAATGAGCTTTACTCCAGAAAGGGCTTCTATGTAGTCCGAAGTGGCCGGTCTCACCGATATGTAGTAGTTCTTTAAGGGGCTGGTGAAATGTGGCCCTGACCGCAAGCCGAGGATATGCTCAATGACTGTTAACGCCGGCTCGTACTCAGCTTCCTTGGCTAGCCAGAGTAGCCACTTCCCTATTTTTGTCTGAGTTTTGTCTGTGCTCTGACAGAGACTTTTAAGCCAATCTGGACGGGAGTAGTTACTCTGTGCGAGTTCCCATAGATTAAGCGGTGCTACACCCCACGCTGGGTGGGCCAGCAACCGGCTTAGATCCGTGTTCACCTGACTCTTGCTCCCCTGATTAATCGCACTCAGTATCGATGCGACCAAGTTAACTTGCATAACTAGCGGTAATAAGAGAACATTATTCTGTTTCTCGTACCTGACAGGTACCTTACTTATGCGCAAGCGCGCGCTTAATTCGCGCAGACTGTCGTGCTTTCTTGCCAAGACTGCGATTGTCTGGGTAGGATCATCTTCCCATGCCGCCTTAATTCGCTGGGTAGTAAGGCTTAACTGCAGTTCCCGGGTCGGATAGCGTATATGTACGAGCTCTCCTGTTTGCGGCGGGGTGACAGCACGAATGTCTTTGCTCAGATCAGGGCGTTTGTGAACGAGCCGGTCCTCAGCTTGATCAATAATGGTGCTTGCCAGGTCAAGGACTGTTTGGGTTGAACGGTAATTCTCCGTGAGAACAATGGTCTTGGTTGCCGGATACGTCTTTTGAAACCTGAGCATATTGTTGAGCTCGGCGCCGTTAAATGCAAAGATTGATTGGTCGTCGTCACCCACGGCCATAATATTCGGCATGTTGCCTTGACTTGGGTGACTGACAAGCAAATGGCATAATTTCAGCTGAGCTGCATTACTGTCTTGGAACTCATCGATCAGGACATATTCACAGCGTTCCTGCATCTCTACTCGCAACGCAGGTTGCTGCTCTAGTTGGGTAATGACCTCAATGATCATATCGGCGTAGTCATAGTACCCCCTCGCGTGCAGCTGCTGCCGGTATTGTTCGTAGACGCGGGCGAGTGAGAGCCACCACTCTATGCGCTGTCGTTCATTGTGCATGCCTGCATGTCCGTTGACTGTCTGTAGCCAACGTTTCTTCCAGTTGCTCGTAGCGCTCGCTTTACCGCTGTCTGCATCTTCGGAAACAGCAAGACTCAGCTCGCCCTTAATTACCTCGCTCAATGAAGCGAGTGGCGCAACGGCTTTGTCGATCGGTTGGTCCGGCAAGGCAAGGACTGCACTTTCTAGTACTGCCAGCTTTTTAGAGCTTAGTTTTGGCGTGAGCAGTGCTGCCATCTCAGGCTCTATTAGGTCGATATATGCTTTATTGACTTCAAGCATAGCCATAAGTTTTTGCGGTGTTAGACCGGCTTCCAACGTTAGTTTGATGGCCTCTTTAATGTCTCTGATCATAGTGTACGCCCCAGCATAACGCATGGAGAGCGGGTTATTGAGCGGCAGTTTGCTGACGATGTCTTCAATGATCTCAAGCTGTATAGCATCGGGGACAGTGGTTAGTTGGGCACCGTTCCAGAAATAGTCAGGATGAGCGTTCATAATGTCAGCAGCGAAACTATGAAATGTGCTTACTACTACATGATGTGCCGTGGAGCCTATTAGTTGAGCCAGCCGCTTCTGCATATTGATGGCAGCAAATTTGGTAAATGTTAAACAAATGATGTGACTCGGGTCGGTGTCTGTTTTATGTATAATCTGCGCCACGCGCGTACTGAGTAGCTGCGTTTTGCCGGTTCCTGGACCGGCGATTACCAGGAGTGGACCGTCAATTGCATTTACGGCTTCCCGCTGTGCCTGATTGAGCTGTGCGTATGCTTTACGAAATTCCCTGTCTTTGTCATTACTCATCATGCCCATTGTACAAGTATATGAAGCGTTGGGCTAATGAGGGAGCTCTGTTATTATAGGTGCTGTGAAGCTCATCCAGGCGAATATTTGGGGCGGCAATATTGCCTATACTCTGAGTGACTTTCTGTGTGCTGAGAAGCCGGATATTCTCTGTCTTCAGGAAGCAGTTGCACTCAAACCAGGCGAGCGAGGCTTCCTGTTCAAGAGCGTCGATGAGCTCGCCAAAATTATGGAAGCTGACCATGTGTACATGTCGCCTACCTTCAGTTATGACTATATGCACACGACTGCACATTTCGGCAACTGTATCATAAGCAAACTACCTTTTACCCATCAGGAAACGGTATTTACGAGAGGCAGTCATGAGCAGGATTTTGACTGGCAATTGCAGCGCAGTCAGGAGAATCGTAACTTTCAATATGTACAAATTACGCTTCGGGATAATCAGACACTCAAGCTCTTTAATCATCACGGACACCAGATACCTGCCCATAAAAACGGCGATGACGAAACCAAACGCCAATGCCAGCAAATAGCCGAAGCTATTAAAGTTGAAAGTGGCGGCAAGCTGATTTTAACCGGAGACTTTAACCTTGTACCAGACAGTCTCTCGCTTACGCCTCTCAATGATTTACTGCGGAACCTCACCAAAGAAGCGCGACTGGCTACGACGAGGACGCTTCTGTCTCATAAAACCGAGCCATGCGACTACATCTTTGTCAGCGAAGACATTAAAGTAGACTCTTTTCGTGTCTCTCATGAGGTTATTTCAGACCACAGTGCACTTATTCTCGAGTTTAGCTGAGCTGGGCACTCGCACAGACGGGACAGTCATCTTCATGGATAAATTCTGTCAGGAATTGTTTGGTTGCAGCTGACCACGGTTCAAGATCATGAAAGCCCTTGAAGTCAGCACTTTCTCTGAGTAGATAACCGAGCCAACCATTGAACTGCAGCTTTCGCCATACAACCGCTGCCCAGTGTGGCCCTGCCGGTATAACTGTAATAGGCTGCATG
This sequence comes from Candidatus Saccharimonadota bacterium, assembly GCA_027314885.1. Classification (GTDB taxonomy): domain Bacteria; phylum Patescibacteriota; class Saccharimonadia; order Saccharimonadales; family UBA4665; genus JAJZAF01. Next base: position 3,110 of record DAHUZY010000034.1, read on the forward strand.
GCATTATAGCTCCGCATTGTCTTTCCATCAGCTCGTCTTTTCAGGTTGCGAGCAATAAAGGCGCCGTCTCTGAGAGCTGTCTGAGCCATGCCGCTGTATGGAGTGTTGGCGTTATCGCCAAGTACAAATATATTATTTTCTGCCTGCAGATAGACGTCGACAGCCACTTTGCCGTGGGCCATGATTGCAAATTGGTTATTGGAAAAGAACGGATGGTTCGTTACTCCGGCCGTCCAGACTACCGTATGTGAGCTCAGTGGCTTGCCGTTTATGGTCAATGCGTCGACGGTTTCGGCTTGCACGGCGCTGTCCAGGTAAATCTTAATGCCGAGTTTTTTGAGCTGACGCTTTACGTTATTTGAGGTGTGACGTGGCAAGCGCGGCAAGAGGCGCGGTCCGGCTTCGATCAGGTCGATATGTATTGTTTTGTGCGGTAAGTTGTGGTTCTTCATTAGGTGGCGCAAATAATCAGGCAATGCCCCGGCGAGCTCAATACCGGTCGGTCCTGCCCCCACTATTACATAATTGAGATCAGGGCGGTGCTCGTCAGTCAGCTGCTGATGCAGGTGGGCTTTAAAGCGGGCCACTTCATCTTGAGATTTAATACTGTACGAATATTCAGAGAGGCCTTTTATGCCGAAATAATTCGTGACTACACCCATGGCTAGCACGAGTGTGCTGTAGGGGTGAACTGCACCATCGGCTGTAGTGATCGTCTTAGATTTTCGGTCAAGACTGACTGCCGTACCTTTCATGAGCTTAACGCTTGGCGTATCGGCAAATATTGTTGTCAATGGAATTGATGAATTGGCTCTTTCGCCTCCTGTAGCTGTCCGATATAGGGCCGGATAATACCGGAGCTGGTTGTCATCACTCAGTAACGTAATATTGAAACGAGGGTCATCGGCTAGATGACGAGCGGCCGTGACTCCGGCGAATCCCCCGCCGACTATGAGTACACTTTCTGTTTTTGCCATACATAAGCATTGTAACATAAATAATTAACACCGGTAATTTGCATTTGCAGGTTAAAACCGCTTAAGCTAGATGCAATGGACGATGTAATTAACGCTCTCCGCCACTCTGGCTTCCGCGGTGAAATAGACAATTCCCCGGAAACTCTCGACTTATATAGTCATGATGCTTCAATGTTTGAGCTCCGCCCTGAACTCGTGGTCAAGCCGAAAAATGCGCATGATGTTGAGTTGCTTATACGAATAGTAGCTGGCCGCAAGCATCTGCAGCCTGGTCTGAGCGTCACTGCACGCAGTGCTGGTACCTGTATGTCCGGTGGTGCCATCAATGATTCGATTATTGTAGATTTTCATACGCACTTCACTAAGATTGAGCATATCAGTGCAACCAGCGCACAGGCGCAGCCGGGAGTATACTACCGCGACTTTGAACCGGCAACGCTTAAACACGGCGCGCTGATGCCGACTTATCCTGCTTCTCGCGATTTAGCAACGATCGGCGGCATGGTGAATAACAACTCGGGCGGCGAGAAGTCATTAGAATTTGGCAAAACTGAAGACTTTGTAACCGAACTTGAAGTAGTTTTTGCAGACGGGGTGAAGCGCACAGTCAAGCCGCTGACAGCAGTCCAGCTACAGTCAAAGATGAAACAAAAAGACTTTGAAGGTGAGGTGTATCAGGGAATCTTTCAACTGGTTGATAAAAATTACGATGAGATTAAGGCAGCGAAGCCGCATGTCAGCAAGAATTCGACAGGATATAATTTGTGGGATGTCTGGGATCGGGAACGAGGCATTTTTGATCTCACTAAATTGATCGTGGGCGCACAAGGCACGCTCGGCTTTGTGACAGATATTCATTTCCGTCTTGTCCCTGCCCGTCCTCATTCCGGTTTATTAGTCTTGTTTATGCATAATATCGATGATCTCGGAGAGGTCATCCCCAAAGTACTCGAGTCTCGCCCAGCGACGTTTGAATCATTTGACGATGCGACGCTTTGGCTGTCAATCCGATTCATGCCAAGTTTCTTGAAATTACTTGGAGCACGCCGCTTCGTCCATCTGCTTATTACATTAATCCCTGATGGTTTGCAGCTGCTGCGGGGCATACCAAAACTGATATTAATGGTCGAGTTTAACGGTCAGAGCGAGGAAGAAGTACGTCAAAAAGTGCATGCACTTCATAGAGAACTAAAAAAGCACCGGGCCCGGTACCAGATTAACGGTTTTGAAGAGGATCCGAGTGAAGGTAAGTCTGAAAAGTTTTGGATTATGCGGCGATATAGTTTTCAGCTGCTCAGAAGCAAGGTGAAAGACAAGCACACCGCTCCGTTTATTGATGACTTTGTCGTTCCCCCTAACAACTTAACTGAGTTTTTGCCGAGACTACGTAAGATTATTAAGAAATATAATCTGTTCGCTACGATTGCCGGGCATATGGGAGACGGTAACTTCCACGTTATACCGCTTATGAAACTGGAAAACCCAGACGAACGTAAAACAATTTTGCCGGCCATGAAGGAAGTTAACAATTTGGTGCTGCACTATGGCGGCTCTCTCAGTGGCGAACATAACGATGGCTTGGTCCGTGGCCCGTGGCTGGAAGCAATGTATGGCAAGCACATGCTCCATATTTTTAGAGAAGCTAAAAATATCATGGATCCTCACGGCATATTTAATCCCCACAAGAAGGTCACCGCCGATTGGGACTATAGTTTCAGTCATATCCGAGACCATTTTTAATTAAGTAACTCTGTTATCTCCAGGGGCATTTGGTATACTGCATAGACATTATGGATAAAAATGAGCTTGCTGACTTATTGTCTATCCCGTACCTAAAAGATTATATTGACCGTGTCGAAAAGTGCCTGTCAGTAAGCTTCTTAGACACCCAGCCGGCAGTTAAGCATCCGGCACTTCGTCTCATAAAGAGCGGCGGCAAACGGTTTCGTGCAGTACTCGTAATAGCGAGCGCGCTGAGCTGTGGGGCTGTTGTGGACGAAAGTGTCATTGCTGCTGCAGCTGCTGTTGAACTGGCTCACCTCGGTAGCCTCGTACATGATGATGTACTGGATAATGCGCCCACACGCGGGGGTCAACCAAGTATCTATGCCAAGGAAGGCACCAGTAGCGCCATTGTTGTCGGTGATTATTTCTTGGCAGCTTCAGCAAAAACCGCATCGAGCGTTAACGCTGAAGTAGGGGGGATCGTCAGTGAGGCAGTTATGAAGATGTGTGAGGGTCAGATGCAGGAAACCGTTGATAACTTCAACCTCGATCGCTCCATAAAAAGTTACATGGCTTGTATCCGCAATAAGACAGGTGCGCTTATTGGAGCTTCTTGTCAAGCTGGGACGGCAGCTGCAGGCGTGACCGCCCAGGTGTCTCAAGCCCTCGGGGCCTACGGTGAAAGTTTTGGCCTTGCTTTTCAGCTAATAGATGATTTATTGGATTTTATTTCCACTGCAACCGCAATGGGCAAGCCTGTTCATAACGATGTCAAGGAAGGCGTCTATACACTGCCGCTGCTCATTTCACTAACAGGCCCCAGAGGGTCTTATCTGCGACAACAACTCAATCAGAAGCCATTCCCCGAGAGTGCTCACAAAGCGCTCGTAGACACACTGATAGATGATGGCTCATTTGAAGCGGTACTTACTGAAGTCAGGCAGCAAAACCGTATCGCGCAAACCGCGCTTGGTATTCTTAATGAAAATGCAGTTACTGCAGGCTTACGGTCACTGCCAGAGTACTATCTTGCTCAAGCACTTTCAAAACAGCAGGTGCTTTCGTCAGGTAAGGCCTAGGTCTATACCTTTAGCGCCGATGATAGTGATACCGAGGAGGATCACAAGAGGTGCTGTGTTTGGATCGGTGGCGAGCCCAGTGTAGTAGCCCCCGAGGGATTGGCCGACAAACCAAAAAGCCACCATTAAAAGACAGCCTAAGGTGACGGATAATATGCGCCAGAACCGAGTAAGTAGCGCTGATATGCCTATGAAGGCTTCCAGACTAATGAGTCCGATATAAGCGACCCCGCCGAGATTTATGAGGAAACGGCTGACACTATTATCAAGAGAGGCAAGCCAGCCGGGAGCGCCGTATGCATTAGCGTGTATCATCTCTGCTACTGCACCAGTACTATTGTGTCCGTTCATTAGCTGCAGACAAGCTCCGCCAAGCCATAAAATTGACCATACGATGACCAGCCAAACGGCCGGGCGATGATTGCTCGTACGTTTTGTAGGCAAGACGCCCAACCCGATAATGCTATAGAGTAGTGCCGCACCGGGAGCGCCCATAAGCAAGGAGGCTGAGCCGTTGAAAAGGCCACCAAGCCCTTCCCCGATATACCAAACAGCTATTCCCCATACCGCTGAAGCAAGTAGTCCGTAGTAGCTGGTGCGCCTAAAGAGTATGAGTACGCCAAGGGTGAGCTGAATAGCAGCAAAGCAGACAGTCCATATGCCCGAGTGCATTAATATTATATGCACCGCAAGATGAATAGGATTATGAATAAAAGCCGGTTGCCCTTGTTCATTGGCTGCAATTACTTGCCGCGCAAAGCTTCCGGTAAACATCAGGCGTTGCAGCTGTAAGATGCCGTCAAGCAGCCACAGTAGACCGAGGACAATTTGTATACCACGTCTCGTAATGTGTATTTTCATATATATAAGCAAGCAATTATTGCCCACCCCTTATGTTTCTAGCTTACGCTTATAAGATAAAAATTTCCATAATAACTTCCCGGAAGCTATAGTAGACAGAATGTCTAAGCAAAGGTATATCATGCTGATACTTATTCTCCTTGTGCTGTCGGGCGTTCTCTATAACTCTTGGCCGCTTGGCTATATTTTGAACAACCCAACCGCCCATAATGGCTTAGCGAGCGATCTTGAGCAAGCCGGCCAACCATACTACTGGGTTTTTATGGGCGGAGACATCCTAACCGGCTTCGTGCTGGTAGCTGCAGTAATACTCTCGTGGTGCAAGTTATTCCTGCGTGCTCCGCACCGCGGACTATGGCTGAGTATCGGTATCGGACTTTTACTTTTTGGTGTCTTTACTGCTGGCGCCAGTTTGGTTCCGGCCCACTGTGAAATAGGCAAAACACTCACCTGTAATTCCCATAATAGTCTCAGTATTGGGCTCGACGCAGTCATGAGTGCTATAGCCGCTCTCGGTTTATTTGTCAGTCTAGTGTGCGCAACCGCACTGGCGATTAGAGCCCAGCTTCATGTCAGCATTCGGCAGTTTATGGAGGTTGCGATTTCACTTTGGTCAATCAGTGGCCTGTTATTTATCTATTATGCAGTCACAAAAGGTCATGCTCATGATGCTCAGCTTATACAGCAGGTGTTCTTGGTATTTTGCGGTCTCGCTTTAGTGGCGATTGGCAGCACAATGAGTTCATTTATGCGGCAAGTTCTGGCCCGTAAAGCGCATTGAAGTTGCACCGGTGCATAATTTGTAGTCGGGACGAATCCAGGCTAAAACAGAAGATTTTACTGAATTCTGTATTTCACCATTATCCTGGCTAAATTACTATCGATCTGGTATATTAGGTATGGAGTATTAAAAACAAATATAAACGGGCTTTAAACCCTCGATGAAGATACCCACATCAGTGGTTATAAAACGGCTGCGCAGTCTTTGGTATTTACATAAAACGGTGCTTGAAACTGTCGGCTCTATTTTTATTGTTGGAGCACTTTCAGTCGGGCTTGTCCTGGCGCTGGTTATTGGCCCCAAAAAACAGACTGTCAAACTGAGCGTATCTTCTCGACAGGCAATCCCGCACGTAATACCGACACCTAAAGTCTCCAATCTTAAACCAAGCTCGTCGCCTAAAACTTCCCCTCCACCACCTACCACTACCCCTGCGCCAGTTACAACTTCCGTTTCTCCTCCGCCACCTACCCCAAAACCGGTGGTGCCGTCGCCGCAAAGTAATGTCAGCGGCCTTACGCCCACAACGACCTCTGCACCACCTCCCAGCAGTTCGGGTTCTGGCTCGAGTAGCGGATCCGGAGGAAGCACGGGTTCGGGAACCGGATCAAGCAGTGGCTCGGGCACAGGCGGGAGCTCTACGCCAGCCCCGGTTACTTACACTTCAAGTAACTGGTCTGGCTATATGGCAACTTCCGGAACGTTTACCACTATATCTGGAGACTGGGTTGTGCCAACGGTATCTGGAAACGGCACAAGTACTTCAGCCGATGCAACCTGGATTGGTATTGGTGGAGTAACTACTTCGGATCTGATTCAAGTTGGCACTCAAGACACTGTTTCATCTACCGGTCAGGTGTCTACCTCTGGTTTTTATGAGATGCTGCCGAATGTCTCACAGCCGGTCCCCGGAGTAACGGTATCTGCCGGCGATAGTATGTCTGCTTCACTAGTTGAGACTTCACCTGGTGAGTGGACTATTACCTTAACCGACCTAACAAATAGTGAGACATTTACCGATCACGTGTCGTATAGCTCAACAAATTCATCGGCTGAATGGATCGAGGAAGATCCCAGCTATGCCAGCGGTCAATTGGTGCCATTCGATAACTTCGGAACGGTCGACTTTTCTACCGGCATAACTACCGTTAACGGTACTAGTCTCAGTATATATAAAGCTGGTGGAGATGAAATTATCATGGAGCAATCAGGCCAAGATGTAGCCACACCCTCTGCACTTGATACGAGCGGAGAGGGCTTCAGCGTCACCCATAACTAGCTTTTGACAACCATGTGTTATGATGGTTTTATGCCATCTTTCATAGAAGTGATTGGAGCAGACGGCACACTTAAGGAGTGGGGCTATGTCTATCCCCAGCAGGTGGGAAAGATAAAAATTGCTAGTGGCGATTTTAGAAGTGACGACAGCTATTTCCTCGTAACATGTGCAGCTAACGATGCGAAAACAAAAGTCCTAACTGCACTAAGACTGCAGTAAAATCTAGACCAGACTTAAGCCGTGGCCTGCTCCTAGAACGTTTTGTTAAC
>DAHUZY010000035.1 GCA_027314885.1 Candidatus Saccharimonadota bacterium
AATCCCTATACAACCGAGACAAGGATAACTTCCTGCCGACACTACACAAGCTAGCCACGCTTAGTCAGTAGTTACCACAAAACAGGTTGTCATAATCGTTGTTTTGTAGTATAATTGTTTATTATGAGTACTGCGGAAAGCCGCTCTCGTTCCCTGTCTCGGCATACCGAAACAGGACCATATGTTAACAGATTATTGCGTAAAGCCGTCCCGCACCTCGGCAACGTACCGATATCGAGACGCCTCGTACACCCCGAATCATACAGTCAAGCCCTGATGGAGGTTAGAGACATACCTAAATGGCGCCGCTTTAGGAACTGCTTGGATAATTATACAAAACATACCGGCAGTTTTTTCTTCGTTCAAATCGGGGCACATGACGGTATAGTGGGTGACCCTATAAGAAGTCACGTACTGAAACATGGCTGGGAGGGCCTACTGGTTGAACCAGTACCCCACCTTTTTGAAAAACTACACACTAACTATGCCGACCGGAAGGGGCTGCGCTTCGATAACGTAGCAGTTAGTGACCAAAACGGAACATCAACCATGCTGGCTGGGGTAGACCTGCCCAATGGCGCATATAACCCGGCTAGTTCTATGTCGAGTCTTCATGACGGGATCGTAAAAAAACACGCTTGGATATCCAGTAAATTTGATGATTTAGTTGAGCTCATCGACGTCCCTACTGTTACGCTGCCGACTCTCTTGGAGACTAACGGTATAACACAATTTGATGGGTTATTCGTAGATACTGAGGGTCATGACGGGGTTATTCTTGACCAGCTGAGCAATCTGGCAAAACTACCCCAATTTATCCTTTTTGAGCATACGCATCTCTCCGAGCAGGAAAATGATCACCTGAGGAGTAGCCTAGCAGATCTTGGTTATGGTGACATAACCACTATGCGCCGCGATACTTTTGCGCGGGCTACTTAAGACTCACTTATCTTCGCTAGGTTTATCTGCTGCTTGTTCGTGGCGAGCTTCAACAGCAGCCGCCTTGGCTTCCAGCTCAGCCTCTTCAGCCGCCTTGGCCTCAGCTTTAGCGGTGGCCTCTTTAGCTTTTTCTTCCTTCAATTTAGCCTCTTCGGCTTCAGCTGCCTCATCATGTATGGCATTGACGGCTTCACGATCAAAATCTATACCCGTCATACGAGCGGCTTTACCAGTCCTGGATCGCATATAACTCAGGTAATTGCGGCGGACTCGGCTGCGCTTGGTTACTTCCACCTGCACAACCAGTGGACTGTGCAGCATAAAGCTCTTCTCCACACCTATCCCACTTGCAATTCGCCTCACAGTAATCCGGCTGGTGTGACTCCCTTTTTGATCAGTACGGATCACAAGCCCCTGAAAGACCTGGATACGCTCTTTATTGCCTTCGCGAATCTTCTGGTGCACCTTGACAGTATCACCACTGCGAACATCGACTACCGCCGACTTCTTGTATCGGTCGTTAATGGTTGTAATTACATCTGACATATCCGGTAGATTGTACAGGAAGTACCCCTTTTACGCAAGAGGTTGGGTCTAAAAGCCGCTTACCCCACCACCCTGAACAGCTCTTGCAGAGTCGTTTCCCCGGCAATCACTTTAAGCATACCGTCCTGCACCATAGTAAGCATACCAGAGGCTGCTGCTGCCTCTTCAATCGTCTTCGTCGATAACTGCGATTTGGGATTCTCTAGTAGTTCGCGCAGCTTATCGCTCATCGTAAATTGTTCACGCACTGCAACCTGCCCCGAGTAGCCAAAAGGGTTAGTATCTGACCGGCCAGGCTTATACAGCTGCAGGCCTTCGAGACTAGGGCGGGGAATGCTCTCCGGTAAGGTAGCCAGCACTTCATTAATACGCTGCAGCTCACCCTCGCTCGGTGCATAGGCCTGCTTGGTTGTACCGTCTAATTGCCTGAGTAGACGCTGAGCCATGACCAAGCGGATAGCAGAGACAAATAATGGATTCTGCCCAATAATATCTGACAGGCGAGTTAAAGCTGCGCCGGCAGAACTGGCGTGAAAGGTGGCCAGCACAAGATGGCCGGTGAGCGAAGCCTGTAAAGCCGTCTTTGCCGTGTCCATGTCCCGTACCTCCCCAACCATAACAATATCCGGGTCAAGCCTGAGCACTGCACGTAGCTTATCTGCGAAACTATTGTCGTCACCCCCTTCTTTCGAATGTACAGAGATCTGCGTAATGCCGGGGAACTGGTACTCAACCGGGTCTTCAATGGTAATTATCTTGCGCTCGTCATTACTTAAACTGTGAAGCATCGAGTAAAGAGTCGTCGTCTTGCCGGAACCTGTCGGGCCGACTACGAGCACCAGCCCGCTTGGTTTTGCGATAATATCATCAACAACCTTACGCTCGGTATCAGACAACCCGAGCCGATCTAAGATATACATTGACTCTTCCATATTAAAGAGCCGCATCACCACATCCATACCATTAATGGTGGGGACCGTCTCAAGTCGGACATTAACGTCAACGTGCGTACCATCTGCCATCGTCACCTTCTCGGCAATATGGCCTTGTTGCGCCTCGTCAGCAGAAGTTGACACATTACCGGCACTCGCAATAGCCGCAATTAAGACATGGTATTTGTCCATCTGCAGACGAGCCACTACATGTAAAACGCCGTCAATTCTAAACCTGATGCGAACGTCATCCGGCTGAGTCTCAACGTGGATATCCGAAGCATTTAATTGATGCGCTTGCGTCACCAAATAAGCAAGCATGTCATCTGCCCGTACCTCAGTGAGCATGGCGGATATTTGATCCACTTGCTCCGGCTGACTGGCCTGGTTAATATCTATGTCGTGGTAAACAACCTTCTCAGGGGGGTCATACAGGCGCATGTACTCTCTATAACCGACGTCGGAGATGAGAGCAAAGCTGACCCGGTCGTCTGCAAAACGCTGTACCAGTTCATTCATAGTCTTCTGAGAAGTGTTGTTAGTAACCCCGAAGAGGAGATTCACATCCACCAATCTCAACGGTATCACCCGCAGATTATATAGTTCCGGCACACTTAACAAATCTTTGTACAGCTGTTTGTTGTCAATCCCAGAAGTGTCAACATAGTCCATATGGAGCACCTGTGCACGGCGCTCTGTGGCGCGTTCTTCATCAAGACGGGCATCATCGCTCATTACGATCTTTAGTATAAAGCATAAGCGAAGCGGCAGCCAGGAGGTGTTAACATAATGACAGCAATATGAAGCAATTAGTTCTCATCATCCATAATGTCCGCAGTGCCCATAACGTCGGTTCGCTGCTGAGAACTGCCGATGGGCTCGGTGTGGAACGCGTACTACTAACCGGCTACACCCCTTATCCCCTGATGCAAAACGACGAACGCCTGCCTCACTTGCAACGAAAAATTGATGCCCGAATCTCTAAAACAGCCCTCGGCGCAGAAAAAACTGTTCGATGGGAGCACCACGCACAACTTGAGCCAGCTCTAAAGATTTTGCAAGACAGTGGCTACCAAATTGTCGCTCTGGAGCAAGACGAGAACGCAACCGCTCTTCCTACGTTTCATTGCCCACCCCGCCTTGCGCTGATTGTCGGGAGGGAAGTGGAGGGCATTGAACCAGAAATCCTTAGAGCATGCGATGAAGTAATAGAAATCCCGATGCTTGGGTCTAAGGAATCATTTAATGTCACCCAGGCAGCAGCAATGGCGCTCTACCACTGCCGCTATTATCCGTAATCTGCTATACTTCCCTTGATACTAAGCAAGACAAAAACATGGCCTTAGCAACCCGACCCAAACCAAAAGCACATAACCGTAAGCGCCAAGCGCAGCATCACCGCCAAGGCAAAGCGTACTTGAAGACCTATTGGCCGTACCTACCAATGTTTGCCATTATTGGCGGCGGCGTCTGGCTCAATAAATATTGGTACGCGCACCCTGCCCTGACGTCATCAAGCGCCGGCGCAGCTGTTTCCTCTGCCGGCACGTCACGTCTTCAATCTATCTTTGGCGGCAACTCTACCTGGGTACTGCCGGCTGCACTAGTAATTACCGCTATCGCCTTCGCTGTCTTTATTATTAGCCATTGGTACCGCCTGCATCGCTACATCAATAAGGGCGAACTGTTCATCGTTCGCCATCCAGCGTGGGAGATTGCCACAGTTGCAATCTTTACCTTCGGCTACGTCCTGACTCGCGGCATCATGCCTCACTAAATTAATCGCGCCTTAATTGGCCTGCCGGCTGGCTGCTATAACTTAATACACTGATCCGTTTCCCCGTCTCGCTGCTATATAAAACTCTACCGAACTACAAGATTGTCCGGCCCAACTAGCGCAGTAAGCTTATCTATGCCTTCGCTGCTCGCGTCAATACCACCGGGCAGCTTAATGGCCTGCCGACTGGCTGCTTCACCTAGAACGAGAATCACCTCGGTTGTCCCCTGATGTCCATCGATTGTTTGCTTTAAGGTCAGTAGCGCCTTCTGGTCGTCAGTGTTCTGCATACGGATATACACCCTGCTCTCCCTCTCAGCCTTTTGACTTGTTTCAGCCCTTGCCGGCGTTGCCCTTGCCGCTGCTGCCCGCGGCTTCGGCGTCTTTACTTTCTTGCCTGTTGCTTGATAGGCACTCGCCTGCTCAGGGGTTATTTCCCGGCCTTCCTCAGCAATAATTTTGAGCTCTCCCGTCGGATTGCCTTGTTTATCCCGGCCACTGACTCTGCCATGCACCAACACTACACGGTCTCTCTCCCAGAGGCCAAGGGTCTGCTGGTAACTACTAGGAAAAAGTATTACCTCCATTTCTCCACCGGCTGGATCTTCCATTTTGACAAATGCCATTTTCTGGCCGTTTTTAGTGGTGATCTCCCGAACATCACTTACGTTACCCCCCACGCTCACCTGGCGATTATCGTGATCGATAGTGAGCGAGTTAAACGATATTGTTTGTTCAGATAAAATCGTCTCGAACTGTTCAAGTGGATGTTGTGATAGATATAGACCCAGCAGTTCCCGCTCCCACAGTAACTGCTCCCGCTTATTTCCTTGAACTGGCGGAGATTGCAGTTCAAGACGTGACTTCGGCATATCCCCGGCGACTTGGGCTCCGAACAGATCAGTCTGGCCACTTAGGGCCTGCTTTTGGAGGCGAGCACCATAGGCTACGAGCACATCAAGATTATGGAGCAGTGTGAAGCGGTCACCGAAATTATCGAGCGCCCCGGACTTAATGAGACTCTCAAGCGCCTTTTTGTTTACAATCCGGCTATTCACCCTGCCTAGGAAGTCCTCAAGGTCCTTAAATGAACCCTCCCCGCGAGCCCGCAGTATTTCTTCGACCGCTCCCGCTCCAACGTTCTTGATCGCAACCATGCCGAAACGGATCTGGTTCGTTTCCGGGACCACTGCAAACTCTAGAAATGACTCATTGACATCTGGCGGCAATACAGTAATATTCATGTGCTTACATTCTGTGATCTCAATGGCCAAGCGATCAGTATCACCGAAATCACTTGTCATCAGTGCTGCCATAAAGGCGGTCGGATAGTGTGCCTTGAGGTAGGCAGTCTGATATGCAATGGAAGCATAACAAGCAGCATGTGACTTTGCGAAACAGTAGGCAGCAAACGCTTCGAGTGAACGCCACAGCTCCTCAATTTTTGATTTACTAATATCCGAATTCTTAAGAGCTCCTTCTATGAAATCTTTTTTTAGAGCTGCGAGCACTTCCGGCTTCTTCTTTGCAACACCCTTTCGAAGTGTATCCGCCTGGCCGCCACTGAAGCCGCAGAGATCTTTGGCAATTTGCATCACCTGTTCCTGGTAAACGATGACTCCATATGTATTTTTGAGCGCACTCTCGGTTTTTTCATGCAAATACTCAATCTTGCGCTGCCCGCGTCTCCTGGCAATGAAGTCTTCAATCCACTGCATCGGTCCAGGCCTATAGAGGGCATTCATGGCAATAAGATCATTAAATTCAGTGGGCTGGAGCTCTTTCAGATAGCGTTTCATGCCTGCGGACTCAAACTGGAATATGCCGGTAGTATCCCCTTTCTGGAATAACTCATACGTCTTAGCATCGTCAAGGGGTAAGGCATTGATATCTATCGTCTTATGAAACACTTTCTTAATGATGCGAAGGCTGTTATTAATGATAGTAAGGTTAGAAAGACCGAGGAAATCTATCTTGAGTAGTCCCAATTCTTCGATCGGGCCCATTGAATACTGGGTGGCAACGACCCCTTTCTGGGCCATTTCAAGCGGCGTGTAGCGGACGATATCCTCAGGTGCAATCACCACACCAGCAGCATGGATGCCATGAGACCGTATCGTCCCTTCCAACTGCACGGCCAGATCAAAGACTTGCTTGGCAGTTTCACTGGTCTGGTACTCACGTTTAAGATCATAATCCTCGGTCAGTGAAGTTGCTAAAGGTATATGCCTTCCCTGCACCGGCGCCGGTATCATCTTGGCGAGTCGATCCGCTTCCGCATAGGGCACCTGTAGCACTCGCGCAACATCACGGACAGCATTGCGCGCCGCCATGCGGCCAAAGGTCACAATATTGGCCACCCTGCCCATGCCGTATTTCTCTATACAGTACTGAATCACCTCTTCTCTGCGGCTATCCTGTATATCTATGTCGACATCCGGCATACTGATACGGTCTGGGTTTAAGAACCGCTCGAAAAGCAAGTCGTAGGCGAGCGGATCTAGCTCAGTAATCTTAAGCGCATAAGCAATGATTGACCCGGCTGCGCTGCCACGTCCAGGCCCGAAGATAATACCTTGTCGCTTTCCCCAGTTGATAAAGTCTGAAATGATCAGCAGATAGCCATTAAAATTCATCTTGTCTATGACGGATAATTCATACTCAGCACGTTCCAAGGTCTTCGCGGAGAGTAGTTTTCTGGCATCGGCGACCGAGAGAGTTTGGGCTGCTTTTTCTTCTGCGCCTCCATAGCGCCATGCGAGTCCGCGGTAGAGCAGCTTCTCGAGATATGAGCGCTCGCTTTCCCCCTTTGGCACTGGAAACTTAGGGATTAAAATCTTACCAAGCTCTAGCGTCAGATTGCATCGCTCAGCAATTGCCCGCGTATTGGTAATAAACTCGGGGTGTTCCTTCCCCCAGCGCTTAATAACATCTCGCGGGTCAGTGACATAAAGCTCAAAGTCTTTCAGACTCATCCTATTCGGGTCACTCAAGAAAGAACCAGTTTGGACACAGAGCAATATCTCATGGGCATCACGGTCTTCCGGACGCAGATAGTGAGCGTCACAGGTCACTACACAAGGGATTTTCAGTTCGTCGGCAAGCTTCATGGCACCCTCATTGATGGTCAACTGTTCTCTCCAATGAGCTGTGTGCTTTGGGTGCCCGTGGTCAGCAAGCTCCAGATAGTACCTATCACCAAATAGTTGCTGGTACCACTTGGCAGTTTCTTTCGCCTGTTCATACTGGCCCTGGCGTAATGCATCTCCAACCTCACTACTGGCGCAGCCACTTAGACAGATGAGCCCTTCGTGGTGATTTGCAAGCAGTTCGTGATCAATCCGCGGCTTATAGTAATACCCCTCAAGGTTCGCAATTGTCGAGAGCGCCATCAGATTTTTGTACCCTACCGCATTCATGGCAAGTAAGATCAAGTGGTAATACTGTTTGTCTTTACCCGCCTCTTTATCTTGCAAACGGCGGGCAGCTACATATGTCTCAATTCCAATGATAGGCTTCAGCCCGTTTGAAGTTGCTGACTTATAGAATTCAATCGCACCGCTGAGAGTGCCGTGGTCAGTAATGGCGACTGCCTCCATGCCTGCTTCTTTTACCTGGCTCATGAGTGCGGGCACTTTCGTTAATCCATCCAGTAGACTGTACTGGGTATGATTGTGCAGGTGCACAAAATCCGCTGACGTCAGCTTTGTGTTTTTTGTAGCCAAAACTACCTCGTATTCGTTAGACTTACTCCGTCTATTAGTATAGCAAACGCGACGCGTTGCGGCCAAAAGCTCCCCTAGGAGCGTCCCTCGTTATTTTTTAAGATAGTCTTTTAGATGATCTATAGAGGCTTGAGCATTCTTGATTGCCCGTTTAAGGTCCTGGTCTTCAGCATCACCTTTACGAATGGCGCCAATAATTTCTTGAGTCTTTTCCTTAGACTCTTTAGTCTTTGCAACGAGAACGTTAAGCTCTTTCTGGGCCTTGGCACTCAGATTATTACCCTGCTTTTTGGCTTGTTGCATAACTTTATCTAGCTCAACCTGTAAGCGCTTTAACTCTTTCTCGGCGTCTGCCTGCCGACGCTTCGCAGCTTCACGGATATCTTTGCGGGTCTCTTTACCGCTCTTCGGAGCGAGGAGCGTACCTGCTACATAGCCGGCGGCCGCTGCAATGCCGCCAGTAATTGCAAGTCTCTTCACGCCCGGATTTTGCTTCTTATTACTCACAAACATTACTGCCTCCTCTTATGTGCTTTCTTAGCAAGCTTAAAGATATTTCTGATTAACTTAAAGAACGCAAGGCGTCCCTCAGTATCTTTGAGCACATCGGCGACAGATTCAACCGAATTAATTACACTCTCGGCTTTTGTCACCACCTCGCGCACTGCTCCTACCAGCTTGAAGAGCGCGATTAAGAGAATGATGCCGAGCAGAAAGAAGATGCTCAAAAGCACCGTCAAGATATAGAGCAAAATTGTTTCAGCGTGTGTCATAACCCTACTATATAACGAGTTGGTATTTTAGCCCAGTTTTTTTTGCAAGTAGGCTTTGAGGCTCGGCCCAATGTCTTCCCTATCGAGTGCAAAGCAGGTGACTGTCT
>DAHUZY010000036.1:0-8259 GCA_027314885.1 Candidatus Saccharimonadota bacterium
TTCTCCTGTTTTTGTTGCAATTAACAGAGAAATTCTAGCGTGCTTTACCCTATGACGCTAATTCGTGATTCGGGTATGATATAGGTTGATCGTATGGTGAAGACCTTTTTAAACTCGGCTTTTAACTCATTGGTCATTTCTTGATCTCCCGGCCTTGATACTCTTCGGTACCTGCGGTAACTTCCAAGAACGCCTCTTCAAGTGAGGCGCTTCTGGTTGAGAGCTCAAGTACCGGTACTTTCGCCTCAAAAGCAAGCCTACCTATCTGATCAGTTTTATCTTTATCTAGCTCTAGGCCGCCAGGCCTTTTCTTATACTCAACCTTTCGTTTGTCCAAGAAAGCCATAAACTTATCTCGTCCCTCAACTCTTATATATACCGATGAGCTGACATTATGGTCTATAAACTCTTTCATTGATGTGTCTGCGAGTAGTTTACCTCTTCCGATAACTACTACATTGTCTGCGAGCTGGGACATCTCACTTAACAGATGAGAGGAAACTAAGACGCCATGGTTGTTCTCGGCGTACGACTTAAGGAAGTTCCGATGCCACACAATTCCTTCAGGGTCAAGGCCGTTCGCTGGTTCATCAAGTAGCAAGTATTTCGGGTCAGCAAGTAGTGCTGCGGCGAGGCCAAGACGCTGGCTCATTCCTAAAGAAAATTTGCCTGGTCCCTTTTTCGCCTCTTCTTTTAAACCGACAATATCTAATACTTCATCAACTCGTTGAAGCGGCACATCACCTTGAGTAGCTAGAATCTTTAAATGATTACGCGCTGAGCGGGTAGGGTGAAAAGCCTTAGCTTCTAGCAATATGCCTACCACTTTTGAGGGTTGACGATAGTGTTTGAGCGTTTTGCCGTCATATAAGGTGGAGCCTTCGCCGCTTGCCAGGCCAAGCATCAGTCGCATGGTTGTTGACTTGCCAGCACCGTTCGGACCAAGAAAACCAGTTACTTTTCCAATCTCAATCTGAAAAGACATGTCATGTACGGCAGTCTTCTTGCCATATGTTTTACGAAGATGTTTCACATTAATCATTGTTGTTATTGTAGCAATGAATAACGATTAATAATATTAGTTCTTCAACCACTCAGGGTGTAATCAGTTTTAAATCTGAGGCAATAAGAAGCTATGCCGGCACTTCAATTAAGTGCATCAGCACCAGCGCGCTAGATAGTATGCATCTCATAGCTAAGCCCGTTGACCATGTTATTTATAAAGCTTATACTTTAACTACTTAATTAATAATATATTTAAGTAACCTTGGCACAAAGAAATTAAACTGTAAACAAGGAACATACATGCGCAATCATATTACGAAAATAGTGTTTATTGCTACCACGCTTGTGTTGGCTGTAGCAGTGGGCTCGACCGCGCTTGCACTACCGCCACAGGCTCGCGCCCACGCCCAAACAACTGGCGGACCGGGATATAGTAGCACAAATAATCCGGGTTCTAGTCATGCATCTAATGCCGGTACAGTGCATGGAGCAAATCAAGGTCACGTTAGTGGTGGCAATTATAACACGAACGGCCAGACGCATCTTGCAGCTGCTCAGTTAAAGGCCTGTCAGAATCGTGAGAACGCTATTAAGAATATTATGAGTCGAATTGACACCCGCGCGCAAAACCAAATCAATTTATTCAGTACTATAGCAACACGGGTAGAGAACTTTTACACCAAGCAGGGGAAAACCCTGAGCAACTATACGCAACTCGTCGCAGGGATAAGTACGGCTAAGGCCAAAACAGAAACAGACTTTGGCACGCTAAATAATAGTACATTTAGCTGCACGGCAAATAACCCTAAAGGTGTAGTGACAGCTTTTCAAGGTTACCTAAAGACTGAAATTAGTGACCTGCAGAATTTTCGTACATCTGTCAAGAACCTCATTGTTGGTGTTGCCTCGGTGAATGGCGTGACAATTTCATCAACTAACCAATCCGGCTCTTCATCATCTTCACAAGGAGGAAAATAAAGTGCAAAAGCAATCCCAGTCAGGCTTCACTATAGTCGAAACCGTCATTTCCTTAATTGTGGTAGTCGTCATTGTCGGCGTTGGCTATCTGGTGTGGCACAATCATCATAAAAACAATACTGCAACTTCATCCACTACTGCTGCAAACATAGGCAACTATGCATCGCCGCCTACTGCGGCACCCTCGGCGCCACAAATCAATAATGCTTCTGACTTAAATAGCGCCATGGCGGCACTGAATCAGACAAGCATTACTGCGAATAATGTAGATGGCAGTCAGCTCAGCACTGAGTCTTCTAGTTTTTAGGTATCGTTTTCAAAAGTCTTCAACTCTAAAACATCCTAAGCTATACGTAAGCATTTTGCTATACTTATTATGTAATGAGTGGAGAACGCCAATACATAAACGAGCTCGATAAGAGTACACTTGCCCGTATGTTTGTAGAGACGAGGGGCAGAGATCAAGCGGTCGGGGCAGAAATTATGCGGAGGGTAGTTCAAAAGGCTGATCTTATCCCAGATGAATGGTTAGACCGAACACTAATAGCGAGAAGCGGTGCGCCGGTGGTAAACGAGTACGGCCAAGAAATAAAAGTCTCCGGTTATTTGTGTGATGTTGCAGTAAAACACCCAGGTGCGGTGAAGGGAATTCTCGACTTTCTCCTTTCTGACACTGAGAGTCCAGAATATAAAAGCGAGCAAGCAGCGATGGCTGCAGTAATAAGAGGGCGCACATCAAGATAGTTACGGTGGGATAAATGCCAATAAACACTTCCTCTGGTCCGGAACTAAGTAAATCGGATTACCAGAGTACCTTGCAATCTTCAGAGGACATTGTCCAAGGGGACATTCAGCTGAATAGCACTATAGAGCAGTTCCGTACCCAAACCGCTCATGAGAGTGTCGATATATCGACTATGACTCCTGAGCAAGCAATTAAGATGTGTGATTATTTGTCAAGTCTCGCGTTGCATAATCCGGAACTTGCTCAAAAAAGAGCCGAAGAGTATATGAGTGATCCTGCAAAAATCAGTCAGCTACACCCAGAAAAATTTAAGACAGCTGAGGAAAGAGGTAAGGATAAAGAGGATGCTCTATGGGATAGTTTGGCAGTAGAGTTTGCGCCTAAGGCAGGCAAGAAGACTCAAGCTGAGGCTCAACAGAAAGCGTCAAAACATGAAAGGACGACCTCTGCTGAGAACCCAAGATCCCGAGTTGAAGCATATCAAGAGACTGAAGTCATTCACCTTCACCAACGTGCTCAGACTGAGCCAGCTACTGAACCTATTATGCCAGCAAAGTTTACACAACGTGAGATCATCCAACCCGAAGTTAAAACAATGTACCAATATGAAACTACCCGGCATCCGCCTACACAAAAGGCTGTAGGGAAAGATACGAATTGGGCGAAAGAAGCTACACTATCAGGCGAGTTGTCCTCAGGTGCAGGTATTAAGAAAAGTAAAGGCAATCAAGGAATCGTAAGGGCGCAGCTAGGAATAGAAAACGATGAAGAAGTCATGAGTAACGATGCGAGGGGGCGGGTAGTATCTGGTGTACACCTAGAACGAGAAGATCACCTGGCCACACAGAGGTTTGCCGAAGACAATTCTTTGGTTGAGCACACTGTTGAAACTTATGCTTATGCAACATTAGAATCTGAGGAAAACCAGCCGGAAGCTATTTTAGATAAGTCTACAGAAACGCAAAGCCTTGCCAGCCTGGCAATATCAGAAATAGAACCGCTTTATGCTGAAGAAGGCATCGACGTAGGTCATATAAATGCCGGTCATGGTGGTGTGGAGCTTGACACGGTTTTTCTACAGGCACCCGAACCCGAAGGCGAAATAACTGCTGTCGCAACCCTGGATAGAGTTGAGATCTATACAGATGAACAGCTAGAGACATTGTTTGACCCAGATACGCTTGAGGTATATAAGATGCTGTTAACCTTGATGCCTGCAGATGAAGTAGAACCGCTTGATTTGAAGGAAGTAGAAAACCCCTCAGATATAGAAAACGTTGACACAGGTATGTCTATATCGGTGGGTGGTGCAGAGAGAAATGACGCTACAGCGAAACCAGACTTTGTTGCATTTATAGCTATGCAGCCAATTGCCGAAGAACCTATATCATTAGAAATGATCCAAGATAGGGCTAAAGGTGATAAGCAATCTTTGGACCAAACATTTATCCATATCGTCAGGCTTTTACGCGACTCCTCAGAAGAAGATATTGAGGGTGAATGGCAGTCTGAATTGCGGCAGGTATTAAAAGATATTGAATCCGTACTACCAGCTTGCTCCGCTACTCAGGAAACAGGCGTGCCAAGATTGCGGATTACACCCGAATTAACTGAGAAACTACTAATGCTTCTACAATATCTTGGTTATGAGCATCCAAAAGAAGCGTTAGTAGATCTTCTGAGAAAATACGGGTTTGTCTTCTTGCTGCAGGCACTTTTGCACATATGTCAGTTAAACAGCGATGACTATACGCATGAGTTTTTGACAGCACAAGACTACACTACTACTAATGAGGATGAAGATGCGCGATTGCGTATCGGCAGACTGCTTTTTGGATTTATAACCAGATTAAACCTTGAGTTTGCGTAATCTGATCCGCACTAAAGACTAGTTGATTAAAGAAACTTTGACGGTATTAATGTAAAATATCTCAGTATGTATATAACAAAAACAGACAGCCTATGTATAAATAAGGAGTAACATTGAAGATAGAGCAAAGCAAGAATGAGGGATCTGCAGCAACTACCGGTATCGCCTTAATAATAGTAATTGTCGTAGGCTTGGTGGTATGGGCAGGTCTCAGTCATCAGCAGGGTGCTAAGAATACCATTTCGAGGTTACTAACCCATAACTCTACCCCAGTAATAAAGTCATTGCCAACCGGTAAAGTCGATGCGGGAGGGAGACAAAAAACCTATATCTATCCTGGTAATTACTTTCAGTTATCATACCCCAGCACCTGGACATTGACTTCGCAGCGTAGCTACAGTAATGGCCCCTTTCCCGTCAGACTGAGCATAACCCCACCGAATGCACCAAAGTTATTTGCGGGCAGTCTTGATGCAGTGAGCGTAACAGTATATAAGTCAATCAGTCTTGGAAATGCGGTTTCTCGATTTGCGACGGCTGCGAATCCTTCCCAGACTAAGTACTTTACTTTGGATGGCTACAATGCGATCTTTCAGCAATATACTCGTTCACGCAGCAGCGAGACCCATCTTGATGATAACTACGCCATTTCGAACGGCAACATTACAGTTGAATTTTATTTCAGAGTGAGCGAGTCTGCTATGCCGGCTTCTGGTAATTTGCCTCCCACCCCGGCAGTGAATGAAACAAATCTCTTGCCTGAGTTTAATAGCATCGTTGCCTCAATTAAGTTTTAATATCTGAGAATTGACGAGTTTTATCCTGAGTTTTATCCTTGCAAAAATATTTTTGGAGGCATATGCTTAATGCGTTAACTCCATTAATGAAGGGAACAGTTCAGTGCATAGGCATACATTTTTCAAAAACGGCGGCGTCTTAGCCGTCTTAATTATCACAGGCGTTCTTAGTACATCAACTGTAATGGCGGCGCCAGTCATTACCGAATATAACATTACTTCTCCTGGTGCAACAGCAACAGACATTGTCGAAGGGTCCAATGGCAATCTATGGTTTACCGAACAAGCCACTAACAAAATAGGTGAAATTAGCCCTAGTGGTGCGGTAACCGAGTTTACGGTACCGACTGCAAGCAGTGGTCCGACCGGCATTACGAGTGGTCCTGATGGAAACATTTGGTTCACAGAGGAAAACGCCGGCAAGGTTGGAGTTTTTAATATCGCAACCTCAACGTTTCATGAGTATTCGCTTGGTGCGACTTTTCCGGTAGGAATTACCTCAGGTCCGAATAATGACCTGTGGATTGTCGAGCAGGATGGCTTAGCAGTAGCCCAGATGAATACAAGCGGCACTGTGCTTAACAGCTTCGAGACTACTTACGGCGGTAACTACATTACCGAAGGTCCTGATGGCAATCTTTGGATCACTGCAAATGCCCATATCATTAAAATGACGCCCACTGACATCCAAACGGTCTACTCCATACCTGGTGCTAGCCCAGCTGCTATTGGGAATATTGTAGTGGGTTCTAATAATAACCTTTGGTTCGCTGACTCAACAGATAACTCCATAGATCAAGTCACCACCTCGGGAGTGTTTACTAGGTATGCAGTTACGACCGCCAGTAGTTCACCGGAATTTGTAGCCAAGGGTCCTGACGGTAATATTTGGTTTACAGAAAACACTGGCAATAACATCGGCTCAGTCACTACTGCTGGCACATTTAATACCTATAACATACCGACTGCTGCGAGTGCACCTTTAGGTATTACTACCGGTCCCAATAATACGCTTTGGTTTGTAGAATCAGCTGTGGCTGCGAACAAAGTTGGCGAAATTAACAATATCCTAATCCCAACGACACCATCTGCCAGTACCACCGCTGCCACTGCCACCACTGCCGGCACACCAGATACTGGCTACGGGGCACCGAGGCACCTGAGCGTAGCTGTGCTCGCCCTGATTGTAAGCGGTATTATCGCAATCTTAAGTGCCGGTGGTCTTGCTATTAAGCGGTCTTTCTCTAAGCACTGACTTGTTTTGTAAAAACTACAAGACGTTCATTGAATTCACTGGTTCCAGGGATAACGCGTCCAGTGCAGGTCATTAAATTAAGACCGGGAACCTTAGGGTCAATAGGAGCCAATACTTGGCTCATGTTCACTGCATTATGCGGATATATCTTGGAAGACACAACAACGTAATGCAAAATCGTATTGTCTCCTTTTGTGATCATAATGGTATCACCAGACATCAGTCGTTTGAGATTGTAGAAAACACCATCAGCAGTCCAGCTCGACACATGGCCGAATATGAACATGGCACCCGGCTTGCCCGGTAAAGAGCTGCCTTTATACCACCCGGTTTCGTAAATGTTGTCTGGCGTTGCAATAGCACCACTCTTAAGCAATCCTAGCCCAATGACCATGGTGTTATTTACACCGATCGAGGGAATAGATATGTATTTTGGCCAGGCTGCCGGAACCGTATAACTATTCACTTTAGCTGTTGATGGCTTATTGCTTGATGGAGCTTTCGCAACCTGAACACTTTTGCTTTCACTCACATGGGCTGTTGGCGGTGAAGGTTGCTGCTCATAGAGATAAAAACTGAGCCCGAGTAAGATAATACCGATGCCGAGCAGTAAATACCCCCCTCGTTGCAGGAGGAAGGTCCGTAGTAGGCCATAGCGGTGTTTAATATGTGGCAAGATCACACATTCAATATACATTAATATTGAAAGGCGTAGGAGCACGTCTTATGGTCAGTCTCTTCATGTACAGCAATTTACCCCATTGATATAATATTAAGAATGAACTTTGCGTCTGTCGCAGCCGTTATATCTGGCATTCTTGGTGCGTACTCATCAGTACCGTATGTCCATGCAATCCTTAATGGCAAAACCAAACCCCACCAATTTAGCTGGTTGGTGTTCTTTATTATGAACGGGGTGACGTTTCTATCGCAGTTCTTGGCAGGAGCACGGCTATCAGCTGTATTGTACGGGGTCTTCTTTATAGGGAGCGGCATAATCCTACTGCTTTCACTGAAATATGGCATAAGAGACACATCAAAATGGGACAGGCTGTTGCTGACTTTGGCATTAATGACCATAACTATTTGGATAACTACCAGAAGCAATAGTATTGCAATCTGGCTGACCGTTTTTGTAGATGTCATTGCAGAAAGTATGCTTGTCCTGAAAATTAAGCATCAGCCACATTCTGAGGATCCTAAAGCATGGGTGGTTGCGAGCTTAGGGCTGTTGTTCACATGTCTCACTCTCGTCGGGCAGCCTATTAATATTCTATATGTACGTCCTGTCTACGGATTGTTTAGTGACCTTCTTATTGTGGGTGCAATTTACTACTTCAAGAAAAATGCAGCTAAAGGAGCTCGATCTACTCCGCTGGAAGTATAAATTAATCCTGTTATGCTGTTATTATGAAGCTATTTGTGTGGGACTTTCATGGTGTCTTAGAAAAAGGCAATGATTTAGCAGTTCTCGACATCACCAATCAGGTCCTGGCTGCGCACAGGTATAACATACGTCTTGATATAGCAACCAACAGCACCTACTATGGTCTGAAGTGGTATGAATATTTTGAACGATTGCTACCTGATTTAACTCATGAGCAGTGTC
>DAHUZY010000036.1:8269-8554 GCA_027314885.1 Candidatus Saccharimonadota bacterium
GTGCAGAAGATAATCTTGACGTGATCGCTCGCCACATGAGGCCTACTGACTTTGCAGCCGATGTGTTAAAGACGGTAAAAGAGGCCGGTCATGATCAAATATTACTCTCTAATACTCGCTCACGTGATCTTATATGGTTTGTAGAGAATGTAGGGCTTCAGGAATATCTACCACCAGTGAAGCAATTTGGGGTAAATGCGCATGAAAAACTTGGCACAAAACAGAACGCACTTGAGACATATGTAAAGAACAGAGACTTTGATGGCCTTGTTATAATAGGAGACT
>DAHUZY010000037.1 GCA_027314885.1 Candidatus Saccharimonadota bacterium
CAGTTGTTAAATAACTATTAAACAACAACTAAAGATTTTGCGAGGCTCTTGTTGCACGTGCTACACCTAGTGCACACGAAACGAAGGAGGAGCATGGCAACAGCACAAAGAAAGAGACAACTGGTCGCTGCGCTCATTGCGAGCACGTATGCGCCGATACTTTACATTGGCTCTGCCTGGGCGGCGAGCAGCAGCGTTGGGCCCATAGAAAGCTTTATACAAAACGTTATACAGGCAATCGCTGGGCTGGCTGGGCTGATCGCAACCGGCTTCTTTGTGGTTGGCGGCCTTCGCTACATTACAAGCTCTGGCAATCCCCAGAACCACCAACCATGTCGAGGGTGGCATTAACTCTCAGCTCCGCACCAAGCTCAAACTACACCGTGGTATGACTGAAGACCACCAACGCAGGTTGGTTGAATGGTATATCTACAGCCGAACTGAAGCTCCAAAACCTCCACGAAATTGCCGGTAGCCTCTAACTATAGAACATACGCTGTATCTTGAAGCAACTTCACCTTGAGCCTTTCAAGGCTTTGCCGTGTACTATTCTAGCCCTCGGCTATAGCAGCTAGAGTATCTTCAAGTGGACGTGTTGCAAATAAGCTCAGTCCATCTCCACCAAATTTAGACTAGAGTCTTACTGCTGGCACACTAGTTGCATTTGCTGTTTGCTCATCAATAAGGTCTTCTACCCAACGATGGTTGCCCTGAATGTCAGGGCCCGTGTTGTTCCACAACCACAGCCAGCGAATCCCTTGAGGCACGGTGGTGTAGGCGTAGTTTTTTGTGCGCGCTAACTCCTTTGTGCTTACTCTCAAGGTTTCATACTTTTCTCTGTCCATCACAAGTTCAACAATGCGCCTCGCCCATTCATCAGTATCATAAGGGTCAATAATATATCCCGATTTATTATGTTCTATCTGAATAGGTATACCTCCTTGGTTTGAGCCTAGTGCTGGTACACCTTGTGAAATTGCTTCGGTGACTCTGGATTCAAACCCCTCTTTAGTTGAGGGCTGCAGTGCAATCATAGCTCCTTTGAGTAGTGCATTTATAGCGATGTCATTGTGGGGAACGCGAGCAATTTTTATATCTTTCTTAATATCTCCGTAGCTATCTGCCCGTAGGTGTAGCATTTGCTCTAACATGGGCTTACCGCTGGGATCATCGACAGAACCATTACCTACCACCATAAATTGCGGCACTCTCTCTTCTACCCCCAGCTGTACTAACTGCTGCCTGGCTTTTGCATAGGACTCCATACCCAGAGGCATACCTTTTGACTCATCAAAGCGGGCAATTAAGACAAGGTACGGGCGGTTTGCATCTAAGGGCTCTTGGTTATCGGTCTGAGTCAGTTGCTCGTTTATGAAAGCTAATCCTCTGGCCCGTTCGCCCTCATCAAGAGGCCTATTCAAGTCATCAAGAAGATCACAAGTTGCCGGCATGAACACCACCTTCTCTCTCGGAACACCAGGCGGAACAAATTCATCTTTCGGATGAACAATAAACATGTCGGCCTCTTTAATGCGATTGCGCTCCCACAGATATTTCCAGGTAGTGTACTGCGGTGTGCCTTCAGTGCCCATAAGCTGCCCCTCAGTATGAATATGGTTGCGGAAAAATAGCTTAGCTGTTGGGTTAATACCCAAGTGGTACACAGGGCCATCAGGAGTCTCTTCTTCATACCCTTTTATGTAGGGTATGAGACTAGCTGTTTGCCAGTCATCAAGTATTATGACGTTTGCTTTCTGAAGTGGCTCTTTGAGAAGTTCAGCATTCTCTTTGCCCCATTCTTCATACACTTTCATACCTTGCTCATTTAAAGGTATGCTGCCTTCTACGTTTTGCATTACATTATGAAAAGACCATTTAGTCACCTCTGCAGCTTTCGGGTCCGGCTTCATAGCATGCCAATGAGCGTCTACTCCTACTAGATTCATAAGGTGTACCCAAGGAGCGTTCATAATCGCAACACCCCCACCTGCTGCTGTTGCATTTATCCTCACGACTCTCTTGTCCCGCATCTCTTCAGCATATTGTTTCAGGCGTTCCATATCCTCAGCTGGGGTTATGCGTTCATAATCTTCTAACGTAACCGAGCTTTTCACTATAACTTCGCAGCAGCTTGCTGGATCGTCTGGATTATAGAACTTAGTATAAACACCTTCAGAAAGTGCAGGTTCGGATACAGTAACAGCGACAGGTAAAGCATAATTACCAAGACCTCTCAGCGCTTCTTCCCCCATAAACTCCTGGGCTTTGGGAGCCTCACAAGATTGTAATTCAGCGCTGTTTAAGGCAGCCATGTTATTGCTCTATATTTTGAAGTTAAGAGATTAACGAGTTTTTATCGTAACCAATATTCATTATGCGCTGCAAATACAAAAAGGCAACGACAAAATTTATTTCCAAAATTTTATTTTATTAAGTTGACATAAGCGCTATAATATACATGTATTTTTAAGTATTTTTCTCATACAAAACTACTCTTTAAATCAGCCAATCAAAAACACAAGGAGCAAAACATGACTGACCATGAAGTAGCCGAATCGGTTTCAGGCAAACTACTGGATACGTTTGGAGTTACTCGTGGAGGAGGTATGGTAGCGCCGTATGAGGTGCGCGAGGGCAAAAGTAGAGTTGGCGATCACACACGCGCCCTTATAGTAAGCGGCGATACAGGTAACGGTTTGACTCTGGAGCTAGAATTGAGAGAGGATGAGCCCACAGCTGTAGTCATTGAGGCTTTTGGCTCAAAGCAGCCTATTGATGATGCGCCGTTTGTACGCAAAGCTGTCTCAACAGCGCTGAGAGCGGCACGCGTGGGGGAAGCTGTGATCGTAAGCAACCAACTGTCTGCCGAACTTTTAGCGCAAGTCTGCACTTCGAGAAGCATTGAGCTCGTTACAACCGCTCAGGACCCAGCTTAGAATAACCATTTACATATCACTTCTTATTAGTCCAGCGAGGAGCGCATCCGCCGTAGGGCTATTCATGAGCGTAACTCGAAGTTCTTTTGCGCCATCAAAATCATTTATATATATCTTGCAGAACTTATTAAGCGTGTGGACGGGCCGCTCCCCTTTTTCCCAAGTTTTCATAAATGTCTCAACGTGCTTTTTGTACAGTTCAATCTTTTTGTTTGCAGTAAAACTAGTCCACGGACTATGAGCAGAAAAGGCAAAGGGATCCTGAAAGATACCCCGGCCGATCATAATGCCGTCGAGTTTGTACGTCTTCGCTAGTTCCAGGCCATGCCGGTAGTTTCTGACATCACCATTTCCCACGATGAGCGTTTCTGGCGACACCCTATCTCGCAACTCACGCACTCGCCCGATTGCCTCCCAGTCTGCAGGTACCTTACTCATTTGCGCCTTTGTTCGGCCATGTATGGTCAACATTGCAATATCTTGAGAGAGGAGAAATTCTGACCAGGTTAGATCTTCACTATTAAAACCAATCCGTGTCTTAACGCTCAGTGGCAGCTTTGCGGCAAGCCCTTCGCGAGTCGCCTGAATAATCTGAGTGGCAAGTGGTCGGTCGTTCATGAGTGCAGAGCAGGTACCGTTTTTTACCTCACTTTTTTGTGGGCAGCCCATATTGAGGTCAACGCCAGAAAAGTTAACTCCATCAGGCAGTCCTAGTTCTTTCGCAAAGCTACCGTCTGCTATTTGCCGAGCGGTTTTATAGAAATTATCTGGTTCTTTTCCCCAAATCTGCACGATCAGGGGAGCCTCGTCAGCAGTAAAGCGAAGTTTCTTTAGGAGCTTCGGTCGACCAGGACTTTGCAGCCCATCGGCGTTTACGAACTCGGTGAAAAACATATCTGGTGCTGCACAGCTGGATACTATTCTGCGAAATACGGTGTCAGTGACATCATCCATAGGCGCAAGCACAAAGAAGGGATGTTTTAGCTTTTGTAGATCTTTATACATATCTAGATTCGGGCCATTTAAGCAACTTTTACTTGCTCTTTTTCTGCGGCCTTTATGGTTTTCCACAAGGTTTTACGATAGGTGTTGAGTTGATTAAAATCTTTGGGATGACTATAGAGTGCGGAAAAGTCTCTCCACCATTTTTTACTTTGCGCGTCTATCTCTTGCCCTCGCACTAATGACCGAAACTGTGGCTCTCGCAGCGCAGCATAACCTGTGGCCCTCCAAAAATTTACTCTTGTCTCTTGGTCGAGCTTCTCTATCTTGGACTCAGTGCCTTCCTGAACCCACGGTAAGCTATACCCATAACGAGCCTCTATGTTTTTTCTATACGGCCCACTCCTTGACGCTACTTCAAAACCCTTCCGCTTGTTGATTTGCGCGAATGAATCTAAAGCGGCAATCAATGATACAGCTCTCTCAGCAAGATTAACGTAGCTACCTGGAGGTCCATAGCTTGGGGGAAACTGTTTAATAACGTCAGGAAGGACCTCTTTTGCCACTTCAATACCATTTACTACGTCTGGTTGCATGAGAGTTCCTTGAAGCTGTGCCACTTCTGGAGGTCTTCTGAAAGCCCGGGGCATAATAGTGTATCTATAGCATACTTAAACGATATTAGCAAGTTATCGTTACGGTATAGGGCTGTATTATTCCCACTTGAAGACACGAAAGGCAATGACGTAAATGATTAAGAACCAGGCAGCCACCAGGCCAATCTGGGGTCCAATTTGCAACAAACTCTTCCCTTCGGTAGTCAGCAACCTCAGCCCATCTATCACCGGCGTAAGCGGCAGATAGTTGGTGATCGTTTGTAGCCACCCGGGCATCAGATAGCGAGGAAAGAAGGTTCCAGATAGAAATAGCATGGGGAAGACGATAATGTTGCTCAAGGGCGCAGCCTGTCGTTCATTCTTGGCCCAACCACCAATTGCCAAACCTAAGCCCAGGATCATGAAGATGCTAAAGATAGTGAAAATAATAATGTCCAGATAATTACCTATAACCTTGAGGTGGAAAACCTCAATGGCAACCAGAAATTGAATAGCAATCGATATGATGCCTGTAGTTGCCTGGCTGAACATAGTGGCAAGAAAATATTGCCAGGTTTTAAGAGGCGTCGTGTGTAAGCGCCGCAAGATTCCCTGCTTCTTTAGCTCAGGAAAGACATTGACCGGACCAAAGATGCCGAGGCCAATAATTGAGAAGCCGAGCAAGCCAGCAAAGGTATAGTCAAAGGGGGTCAGGCTCCTTTCATTAAGTGTTTTACCGGTAACAGCGAACGGTAGTTTGACGCTCACAAACTTCGCGTTAATTCCGTTAAAGATTGTTTGCATAACGCTCGTGAGTGCCTGACCGGTACCGGAAGTAGATTCGTTATACAACACCTGGGCCTGCCCAGAAGGATAGTGTTGTCCCGGCTGTAGTTCACCAAAGCCTTTTGGTAGGATAATAATGCCATCTAGCTGACCTTTAATCAGTTGGCTCTTGGCTGCGGGTAGGGTGGTAGCGCTCGTATCAACTTTGAAGGCGCTGCTGGTCTTAAGCTGGTGATCTAACTCGGTAGCAATCGATGTTTTGGACTGATCAAGTATTGCCACGTGGAAAGACACATTTTTATTACCGCTCGTAAGGCTACCGAATACAAATAAAAATATTAAGGGAAATAGAATGCTGAAAAATTGGGCCAATCGATCACGGAAAAACCGGCGGGTACTCAGTTTGGTAAAAACCATTACTGTGCGCCACTGCTGTTTGATGGATTGGTGCTTGGCCATTATTCGCGTAACCCCTTACCTGTTAAATCTATGAATACGTCTTCCAAATTAGCCTGCTCCACGTGCTGTTCCTTTTTGAACCCGCGCTTCAAGAGCTGCTGAATAAGGTTGCGCGGACTATCAAGCGCAATAATCTTACCATTGTCCATGATAGCAACTCGGTCACAGAGCAGTTCGGCTTCTTCGAGGTAGTGGGTAGTCAGGATCACGGTCACCCCTTTATCTCGAATGCTCTGAATAAGGTCCCATAGGTTGCGCCGAGCTTGAGGGTCAAGGCCAGTTGTTGGCTCATCGAGGAAAAATAAGCGAGGGCTGTGCACTAGTGCGGCGGCAATGCTGAGGCGCTGGCGCTGACCGCCGGACAAGCTTTCGGCGTAATCATTGGCCTTGTCCCCAAGCTCAACATCATCGAGGAACTCTTGTATATTTACTTTTTCGCCGTACGCAGCAGCAAACATTTCAATAATTTCAGATAGCTTTTGCTTATCTTGAAAAGCGGCTGTTTGGGGTTGCACACCAATGGCCTGCTTAACGGCATTGGGTTTTGTTGCTACATCAATGCCGTCGACTGTAATGCTGCCGCCATCAATCTCCCGCAGTGTTTCAATCATCTCTAGTGTCGTCGTTTTGCCTGCACCATTTGGCCCCAAGATGCCGAATATTTCGCCCTTCTTCACATTAAAGCTTATGGAGTCCACTGCTAAATTGTCAGCATATTTTTTGGTGAGCTTATTAACTTTGAGGATAAATTCTGCCATTCGCCTTACTATAGCAAAGTAGCAAGTAAAATAGTAACCCTACACAAAAAAGAGCCCGGACTAGCAGCCCGAGCTCTTGCAGTTTTTACTTATATAACTGCTTATTTGCGCTTTACGGTTAAGAAGCCGTTGCGAGGATTTTCGTTCACCTCAAAGCCTGATGGCAGGTCAGTGCCTTCTGGTCGTTGGTCTTTGCTGAAGTAATAGATAGTCTGCTTCTTACCACCACGAAGAACAACGTCCTTTGAGTTTAAGTAGTATGTAACACCCTTTGAGTTCGTGTGCTTGTAGGCCATATCTTTGGCTCCCTCTCTTACCATTAGTAATGTACCCCTAACATACTCTGGTGATATTTTGTTTGTCAACCCTTGGCTCGAAGAATCGATACAAAAACAGGGGTGAGTAACTGTAATTATTGCTTTTTTTTATAAACATAGACGTTTTGTCTTGCAATTTTTCACTATGCTGTATTACACTGTCTCGGTAAGCATAAAAGTAATAGAAGAGGTGGACTAGGGAATGGACTTTACCAATCGCAGTGCGTCACCGCACCAAACAGTCGAACCGCAAATGCATTCGACACAAAATGATATCAACATTAAGCGTCCTAATAGGACAAACGGGAACGGGGATAAAAATAAGTGGGCACGAGTTGGTCTTTTTGGCTGCTTCATTGCTTTTGTCGTCTTGATAATCGCTGTGATTGTCGTTATTGCTTCTTACAACAACCAGCCTAAGGCGCAGTCGACCTACGTCATGCCCTCAAAGCTACAAGCCGTATTTCTCAATACTGGTCAAGTATACTTCGGTTATATTAAGAATCTAAACAAAGACTATCTCGTCTTGACAGATATTTATTATCTGCAGACATCCTCTACAGGTACAACTTCGAGCACCACGAGCGCTAGCAGCAATGTTACCTTGGTAAAGCTCGGTTGTGAGATCCACCGACCATATGATCAAATGGTCATTAACCGATCTTCAGTAACCTTCTGGGAGAATCTACACGCTTCTGGTCAAGTTGCTCAAGCAGTAGCTAAGTACCAATCCCAGAATCCACATCACACTTGTGCTAATCAAGGCAGCTCGGCTAGCACAACCAGTGGCGGTACGGCACAGCCCGCTACGAACAGCTCATCTTCAAGCACTTCCACCACAGCTGGTAAGCCTTAGCTTTAGTGCTGAAGAGTTCCTACGCCAGGCACCTCTATACAATGAGGTGCCTGGTTTTGGATTCGCCTCAACTCCAAATACTGTGTGTGGAGTCTAGCTAACAGGACGCTTAGGCCAGTAGAAGTAAGAGAGGCCCACGAGAAAGAGCACAGCCCAAAGGATAGTAGCTACGAGACTCCAGCCAGCAAGA
The DNA here is from genome assembly GCA_027314885.1 of Candidatus Saccharimonadota bacterium. Classification (GTDB taxonomy): domain Bacteria; phylum Patescibacteriota; class Saccharimonadia; order Saccharimonadales; family UBA4665; genus JAJZAF01. Next base: position 7,841 of record DAHUZY010000037.1, read on the forward strand.
TCTGGGGACCAAGATGGCGAGATAAATGAAAATTCATAGAGTGCAGCCGGGACTGTTGGCAGCTTCGCGTGAGTCTCTACGTATTGCTCAACACAAGGGACCCTGTTGCGGCCAGAAAAGTCAACGGTATCTTGTTGTTGACAATAGGTCTGGGCGTCAGTATAGAGAGCTTGGTTTGCGCTCAGGGCGGTCTGACTTTCTTGATCGAGCGCCCGTTGGTATGTATATTTAAGCTGAATCGGAGGATAGACGCTGCCATTGCCGCTGGAAAGATCGGTGTTCATGTGCGTGGTGACATATGATCTGAGCTGCTGCAGCGTGGCTGTTACATTAGTATTATTCTTGTCGGCAGCATAGACTGCGTTACGCAAACGCACCATGTGCTCATTGTTTGCCCTCAGTGCAAACAGGCAGATTACACCACTTATAATAGTGAGGGCGAAAAAGTAACCGGGTTTAATTACTCGTAACCTGGTCCATAGATAGTGTGAGTGTTGTTTATTCATTTCCTCATTATAGCCCAGCAGTCTTTTCCAATTCCGAAATGAGCCTTAAAGTGTAGTATCTATCACAGCGGGTTAAATTGTTAATCTTTAAAGCTG
>DAHUZY010000038.1:0-7873 GCA_027314885.1 Candidatus Saccharimonadota bacterium
AAGTGTTAAAGGCTACTTTGTTCACTATCTACGAGCACTGCTGGGTTACCAGATGGGAATTAATTCGTGATTCGGGTCTTTATGTAGCGGTATGGTTAGGGTCTGATTTTCACCATCAACAACACGCCTTAACTTTACATGACTACCTTTTTGACTTACTTCGACAAAACTAAAGAGATGCAGTATTTTGATGATGTCATTGCCCGAAAGTCGCTTGAGTTTAGGCATAAGACGGTAAGCCAAGCTCCATACTGAGCATGACCGATGGATCAGGTGCTAGGCTATAAACTGCGGGGTCTTCATCTTCAAGGTGTAGGCTTACTGCTTCTTCGATGTTTTTAGCTAGCTCATCCAGGGTCTTAGCTTGAGTAACTACAGGCAGGTCAAGGCCTTCAGCAATATAATACTGATCTCCTTTGTAAACATGGAATTGAATAACGTGTTTCATGATTACATCATAACATAAGTAACTAGGTATCTACAGGATATACTATAGATATGGGAAAAGTGTTGGCAATTGGTGATATCCACACCAAAATCTGGATTATCGATAAAGTTGCTGAGATTACTAAAAACTATGATAAGGTCATTTTCTGTGGTGATTATGCAGACGACTTTAGCGCTAGTCCGCAGGATACTATAAACACCTGGAAAGCCCTAAGAGATTTTCAGGCTAACAACCAAGATAATGTCGAGTTAGTCATTGGTAATCATGACTACCTGTATGTTCATGATACGACTTCATTTCAAAGTGGCTATAACAATATGACACATGTTCTAATTGAAGCACCAGAAAATATAGATCTGAAGGCGTGGCTTGTTAATTTACCAGTTATTGTCAAAATAGACGGAGTGTCTTATTCTCATGCTGGCATAACTAATGAATGGTCAGGAGCTGAAGATTCAAACGGTCTATGGAATGATACTAGCCCGATTTGGGCACGACCTAACAGTAACGTGACTTACAAAAACATACCTCAAGTATTTGGACATACACCTTCTGAAACATGTCATGAAGTTAAACGTGGGGTGTGGTGTATTGACACATTTTCTACATATCCGGATGGTGAGCCTTTTGGAGATGGGTCTGCTCTGCAAATTATTGATGGTAAAGAATTTTCCAGGTTACATCTAAAATAACCTTAAGAGCGACAGGTCTAGGGAGCGTGTCTAATTTTTACCTGCTTGCTCCCCTATGGCTAGACAGGTTGGGGTTAGAACTTTTTTACAGAGCTAAATATAAATTTTCCACGCTATTTGTCAGTTCCAACCTTTATCTACTATACGGGGACTGGACTCGAACTGCTGACAGGGGCGAGTTTTTAAGAAGAAAGCCTAAAAAATAAAGAAAACCAGGTCTAGGAACCTGGTCTACCTCTGTTGGTGCTTGGTCTGGCTCAGCGTACTGGTCTTGAACCTTGCCGTTACTAGCAAGTTTTAAGGTATAACTCCAAAGACAGGATAATGTATAGTTTTAATACCTAAAAATTGAGCACCAGTCAGATTTTCAACACTATCATCCACGAGCATGCATTGATCTGGTGAGGTTCGGAATTTATCTATATATGCTATAAATATCTTTGGATTTGGCCTCACCTCGCCTACTTCGTAAGTTACGCTGATGGCATCTAATAGACCCTCTAGGCCACCCCATAAATTATTGAAATTTCTTCTTCGACGACATTAGATATTAGGCCTGACTTATACTTTGTCTTCAGGTGGGGAATTTATTCTACAAAATGCCAATCAACGATTAAGTCTTGCTCCATTTCTATTCTAATTTCATTTGCAGAAATACTTACTGGGCTTCTTCTCAAATATCTAGTTTTGGCTCTGAGTATATCCGTAACTTTGAAGCTGCTTACAGGCCTTTGACGAAATAGAGACAGATTTACTTATAATACAGTTGATGAAGCCTCACCCCAAATTACTTGAAGAGTTTAATGGACGCTTAGTTATACTAAAAGAATGATCGTAAAATTCTTGCAGTGGAATATTTGGTACAAATCAGATATAGAAAAAATTGCTAGCTTTATACAACGCCAAGACTGCGATGTTATTTGCCTGCAAGAACTTATGATAGACTACGGTCCTCAAAGTCGGTCGGACACCCCTAAATATATAGCGGATAAATTAGGCTATGACTACTGTGTTCAAGTCCTACATAAAGACCCAAGCGGTTGGTCGCAAGCCAATGGTATATTCAGTAAATTCAAAATTATGCGGTTTGAGGAGCGGTATATAAATAAACCGACCGGCAACGAAGGATATGATGATGAATTTAGGGGTTACTTGGAGGCGTGCATAAAAGTTAGTCCCCACCGTACACATATTTGGGTCGCAACTACGCACATGTCATATACTCATGCTTTTGAAGAAACAGCGAGTAAGAAGTTGGAAACGAATAATCTACTGGACTGCATTAATACGCGTAAAGGTGAACCGTATATCTTTAGTGGTGATTTAAATAGCCTGCCAGGCTCTTATACGGTGAAGAAGTTGCATCAAGCTCTAAGTCCTGGAGATCCATCTTATGCTACTCCGACTTGGACGACTAAACCTTTTTCATATAAGGATTACGAGGCTATTGATTTAGATAAACGTATTGATTATGTGTTTTGTGGTAAAAAAATAAAACTAGTCTCGTCTAAGATATATCAAACCACATTATCCGACCACTTACCCATAGTCTCTATCTTTGAATTATAGTAAGGAAATTATTTAAAAACTTGCCTTATTTTCCAATTTTGACCTGGGCTCCGGATCGACTGAGCAGAAATGCAGGAGATCTGGGCGCAATTGTGGACCTGATGGATGAGCAAAAACTGCTACATATCCGGACTTACTCACAGACCTTTACAAACAGTCCAAACGAAAAGTTCTTGCTGATGATTCTATGTTCCCAGGCAAAACTTGAGAACGACAACAAGAGCATAAACGTTAAGCGTGGCATTAAAACAAAGTGTGAGATGGGCTGGCGCCCGGGCGTTGCCCCGCTTGGCTATATAAACAGATCATTTGGGGGTGTTACTGACATTATTCCCGACCCCGAGCGAGCTGATGTTATTACGGAGATGTTTTATAAGGCAGCGAAGGGCTGGAGTGGCCGTCGGCTCAAAGACTGGCTTGCAGAACAAGGCATTACGACGCGTAACAACAAACCAGTTCCGTTGAGTAGCGTATTGGCTATGCTGATCAATCCGTTCTACTACGGCGAATTCCAGTATCCGGAGGGTCCGGGCGCAAGGTGGTATAAAGGTGCACACAAGGCTCTTATCTCCAAAGAGCTGTTTGAGCAAGTTCAGCAAACCAGAGGGGTTTATAAGGGTAAATGGGGCTCAAAACAGTTCGCTTTCAGAGGTCTGCTTAAATGCGACCGTTGCGGCGCGGATATAACGGCTCAAGAGAAATTCAAGAAGCTAAAGAATGGTGAGTTTAACCGTCACGTCTACTACAACTGCACTCGCCGGGTTGATCCGAACTGCAAGGAAAAGTACATCAACGAAATTGACCTATGCGTACTTCTGAGGGAGTTTATTGAAGAAAATTACAAAAAAATAGACATCAGCGACAAACTTCGGGCTAAGGTCGAGAAGCATTATAGTGTCACTAAGACGCTGCTCGATCACTATAAGGTCGAGGTGCAACTTGAAAACCCATTCATAGAATATTCAAGATACGTGTTAAGCAACGGTACAGAAAACGAGAAGACGACATTCGCGAATGGCATAGGTGGCAAACTGCTAATTAAGGACGGTAAGTTAAAGCTTGGCTCGTAATTTCTAAAGTTTATTCATATCAACAGTGTAGCCAGCTGCTCTGAGCTCCTTGGCTACATTGAAACGCCAAGCAAGTGATTCGTCGGCCGGAGTGTACACGACACCGTCAAAGTCACTCGGCGCGTCTACGCCCTTATACAGGGCGCAGGTTCGCTCGCGCCCAAGTTTGCCTATGAAGTAGCCAAGTTCAAGTACCACATTTTGCCTGGCTCTTGGTTTAGCTTCTTCGGGCCCGTCTTGCACAGAATAGCCAAAATCATCCGGGGTTAGCAGTATGATGGCGAATGATGATTTATTCGCATTCCTTTCGAGCTTTTCGATAAGAGTTTGGCCCATATTCTCCTGCTCATGTAAAATAACCGGATTTAAGCCAAGGTCGCTAACCAGTCTTGCTACTTGCTCTTTGAGCTCATTATCGTGTCCATGCACAATAAACACATTGTTTTCTGAGCCCTCAGCCATAGCAGGATGGCTACTATCTGGCATGCTCGATGTTGTAGATATTGGTTCCGAAAAGAGGTCTAACCTTCCTATAACCGAGCTTAGAGCATTCAATTTGTATTGAACGCTTTCTCTGTAATCGCCTATTTCTTGGCCGAGTGAACGCGTACCTTCCATGAACATAGCTCCATATGAACTATGCTCGTACTCCTTGGCGATTTTTTCGTTATCAAATATGGTTCCAAGCAGCTCTTTATTATAATCATGCCAATTTTTACGCTCAGCCTCATAGTGCTCTAGTTGCTGCTGGTTCTGTATATCTGCATCGTGCAACTCACTACCCTTTTTAACTTGGTCCTCTAGCTTTGCACGCGCTTCAGTACGCGGTAACGTTAGGCTTGGTTTCGGTAGTTCTTGTGGAGCTTGCACTTTTCTGGTTGCCATATATTAATTATACCTCTCTTCTTGTGCTGTTAAGATTTCGCTAGGAATGGTCACGGAACCCGGTCGGCTTTGCGACCTCCCAGCCGCCATATAGTTTTCCGGTCGGCTGCGGAACCATATTTCAGGGGTAATAAAGCAAAAACCGCCGTTTCCGGCGGTTCCAACCTGCTTAGCCCGTTTTAGGGGTGGTAATTTTCTGGCTTGGCCAAGGAGTTAATTGGGGGACCGGTCTAGGAACCCGGTCACACTAATTAGCTGCTTGGTCTGGCTCCCCAGACTGGATTCGAACCAAGCGTTTCTACCACCTGAATTTTAGGCTCGCTTTGCTTTAGCTTATCCCTGTAGATAGTCAAATTAACACAAAGGGTTTACACTAGCGTACTAGTATGATAGTATATAATCTATGTCAGATTTTAATGATGTAATTAGTTTAATTCGCCACACACCAGACGAAGCATTGCTGACGGATTTGCTGCTTGGGCTTACAACGGATAAAGAGCGCCACGAACTGGCACAAAGACTAGAGATAGTTAAGCGTCTAAAAGCAGGTGAACCTCAAGCAAAGATTGCTGAGTCGCTTGGAGTTGGTGTCGCTACTGTTACCAGAGGGTCGAAAGAGTTGGCACAAGGAAGATTTAAGATATTAGAGCGATTAGTCCAATGAAGCAAAAAATAGTTATTACTGGTTTTGGTCAGCAAGGTGCTTGGTGGAACTCTCGTTATGCATGGGAGTGTAGTTAGAATTTGTAGATTTTAAAGATGGCTTATAGCTCCCAGAGATGGGAGCTTTTTAATTTTAAGGAGAAAATATGAGTGAATTTAATCAAACTAGAAATATAAGGGAGATCGTCGTTTCAGATGTTCTTGAACCACGTGAGCGTAAAGCTGTACTTGCTATGCGAGCAACTGCTTTATTTGGCTCAAATGGTTTTGAAAATATAAATAATAGCCTTGTTCAAGCTGCTTCAGAGATAGGCGCAGCAGCGACAATGACATATGAGGATCTTATTTTTGTTAACCCATTAGAAGTAGGAGCATACGTAATATCTGAAGACCCAAAGGTAGCTTCACAAGAGGCACTGTTCTACGGTTCGCATAAATCTATAGAAGATACGCTGGCTGAAACAATTGAAGCTATGCAACTCAGGGAATTTGACGTTGCGGCTGCCAGCTTAGGGTTAGCTACAAAGAGGTTTGGTAGCTTTTATAGGCAGCTAGATACTGTCGCTTTTGAGGCCTTCCGTCAATACTTCAGGGGCATCAATGGTTTCCCAGGTCCTAGCGGGTTATTTACGGCAGCCATACCTATCATCGACCTGCTAAGTCATGGTGGCAGTAATATCAACGAAGAAGAACGTTCAAGGCTTATGGAGGACGTCGATAGAGGACTATACCCGAGTCATCAATCTGATTTACTGAAAGACCTACTGCTAGACGAGGACCCTCAGGTGGATATGCCTGATGACGTGCGCGCTTCACTGAAGTCGTTGCTTAATAGATTTAGAAAGGTACACACCGGAAGTGTTCGACGATTTGTTCCGCAGGCTCTCAATGCCGGTGCAGAAGGTAGTGGCGGTGTTGCTGATGTGGCCGGATATCTTGCTTCAAAAATATTAGACTTAGAAAGGAACACGAAATGACCAAAGTTGGTATTGGCTTACCGGGCGTAAGCATTGCTGACGTAAGGGGGGCAGCAAAAGCTGCCACTTCTTACAGCTATGACAGTTTTTCTGTTTACGGCGATTTGGGTGATTTACCGCCCTACGCTGTTTTGCACGCTGTTGCAGACAGTCTAGAAGGCTCTGATATTCGGTCTATTGGGCCGATGGGTGTTCCTGTTAGTATGCAGCATGCTGAAGTGATAGGGATGCACGCTTTAGCGCTTGAAGAGCAACTGCCCAATCAATCGTATGTAGGGTTGGTTCGAGGAGCTTTCCTAGAATCTATAAGAGAAAAACCTGCTTCCCTGGCAAAGCTAGAGGCTACGGTCACCGATCTGCGCAATAGATTTCAAGATAAGGCTGAGGATATCCCGATCTATATTGGCGGGTTTGGGCAAAGAGTATTAGGTCTAGCGGGCAGGTTAGCAGTAGATGGTATTAAGCTAGGCGGGAGCACCAATCCTGTGCTGGCTGAAAAGGCTAGACAAACGGTCAATAACCCTCACGCAAGAATAGTGCTAGGGGCAGTCTCGGTAATTGATATCGATAGAAAAGCAGCACGTCAACTTGCCCGTAGAGAAGTTTCTAAATACCTAGATGTAGTCGGGTCGTTAGATACGACGCTTGACCCAGATGAACTGGCCTCGTTCGCTAGTTTTGATGAACGGTTTCGGGCGGCAGACCCACAAGCAAGTGATGCTATTTCGGATTCATTACTAGATAAATTTGCAATTGCCGGTACGCCAGAAGATGCCATGGAGGCCCTCCAAAGAATGCACGGCATAGTTGACCGTTTTGAATTTGGTACACCTCATGGTTTGCACGGTCATGCTGCTGGCATCCATTACATAGGTCAATCAATAATTAATGAGTTAGGAGAATGAGATGAAATATCATCTTTTTGATTTAGAAATTGAAACTGTAGGCAACCCTAAGACGTTTAACTGTTCACATATAGTTGGTGATGGTCTGATTATTAAAGGTGAAAATATAATGTTTAAGCCAGGAACTAAGCAGTTTTCACACTATGTACTAGCTAGCTTAGCCCCTCATATTGCTGCTAAGCAACGAGCTTCCGAAACATCCGACTTTATGTATTTTGAGTCTGATATAGCCTGCCCTGACCCTAAATGCGGCGCACTGTTTCGGTTTAAGCGCATAAAAAGTGAAGAATATGATTACTCACCACTAGGTACGGTCTAGAACCGACCTAACAGATACATTCTTGCTGCAGATAAAAATAAGTTGCCTAAATAATAAGCAACGTAAATTTCAAATCTAACAGACTTGATAAGATATATTAAGCAATTAAATCACCTTTGGCGCAAGTCATGGCTCCCCCTAGTGGACGTACTTCGCAACTATCAAAACGATAATATCGATGATAATTTAGGCGCCAGGCAACAGTTCACCTTGGGAGGGACGTTCTAGCTTGGGCCTTAGAGTTGCCTTTAAACGTTTAGCCACACGTACTCTCAATCCTGGATCATAATTACCGCCCGACTGCTCCCATTTGCCTTCGACATAGTTATATCGTTCTGCATGACC
>DAHUZY010000038.1:7883-8122 GCA_027314885.1 Candidatus Saccharimonadota bacterium
CTTTCCAATGGTTTATTGAAGGGAATGTCTACTAGGACTTGGTACTGAGCCAATATAGGATCGCAGTTGTGTCGTAACCAACTTAATCCTTCATCATCGATACCTAACTCTTCTAACATTCTTTCCCGAGCTTCTGGAGGGAATGTTTGACGGTATGTCCCCGAAGGAACCACATCACTCGGACGTAAATAAGACGGTACGTCATCTACGGGATTGCCTGTTCTGAAAAAATAGTAATG
>DAHUZY010000039.1 GCA_027314885.1 Candidatus Saccharimonadota bacterium
CCAATCTTGGCCGTGCTGCGAAAGATGCCAGTACATCTTGTCAGTTTAACCATGCGTATTCATATCTCATATTATTGATGGGTTTTACAAGTTTAGTATTGACTATTTGGAGTTTTGTACTTGCACTTAAAGATAGACAATATATAGCTTTTGTACTTCTAGTCCCTCTGCTCTTAGCTCTAATTGGATGGACACTAGTTGCAGGAGTGACTGCTTCATTCTGTGTGTAGCGATTAAAGCCTTGTCACACAGCCCCGACCTTACCAGATCGTTAGATGGTTGCGCGCAACTAACAATGCTAAACAGGATCATACTCCTCACCCGCATAGACTATATTACCGTTTACCTCTATGAGATCTAGCTCCTCAAGTTTTTTATTCAGGTTCGTTAAACTTGGGTACAGGGTGTGCCACCTAGCGGACATATGGCCCTTCAAAGCATAAGCATTTTGATTTCTAGTTAACCCTGAAATATGACGTGGTTTTTACAATAGAATTACATCTTGTTAAGCCGACGCCCGACAGATTATCGCAGTTATTTACGGGCTGCTTTAGATCCCACAATATCTGTAATGGATTTCGCCCCGATTGAATCCAAGTGTGCCACCAAGCCGGTATTTATGTTCCTGGCTAGCTTGCCTCCATACTGCCGTATAGCCGTAACTAACTGGATGGCTTCGGCTCCTGATTCCAGGCGTTCAATGGCTGAGGCCGCGTCGTTAATACCGCCAACGCCGATCCGGTGAAGCCCCGTACCAGCAGTGGTACGCGTGATATGCTTCATCCTTTGATTAACCCTATCTCTAAACTCTGCCACATCACCGCTCAATCCCCCAGGCTTATCTTCCCAGCCATACCTCGCCTTCAGTTCCTTATCCAAGGTTGTGTTAGAGTCGATTATACCGGCGAGCTTATTATCAATGCATACCTGTAAGACTTTGTCCAAGTCTTTAACCGATAAATCTATGGTTGTTTTCACGTATAGAGGTTTTTTGCCTTTGGCATCAAGTACATTATTGACTGCTTTAACGATATCCGCGAGCGGCTTGGGATTAAGCAGCTCCCTCAACCCCGGCGTATTGGGAGACGACACGTTGACTACAAAATAGTCGGCGTATTGATGCAGTTTTTTGGCAGTTTCTGCATAGGCTTCAGGTGCTTCATCGTCACCTATCCATTTGTTCTTACCTATGCTTATGCCGACTGTTGCCCGGCGCTTTTGCCGTTTTAGGCTGGCAACTACGGCGTCCGCGCCTTCACTGTTAAACCCGAACCAGTTAAGAGCGGCCCCCTCCTTATACCATAGCCGCGGTTTCGGATTGCCTGGCTGGGGATTAAGTTGCACAGAGCCCACTTCGACTCCAGCGAAACCAAGGGCGTGCAAACCGTCCACCGACCGCCCGGTTTTATCCCAGCCGGCACCGACTATAAGGGGGTTGTCCAGCTTTATGGTTCCCAGCTTGATCTTGAGTCTGGGGTCTTCGACTGTAGAGCCCCGGCGCACCACGTAGAATATGCCGTCGCCGAATTTTTGCTTTGCTAGAGTATGTAAACCAAACTCGGTCAACCGCTTTAATTCTTCGGACCTCAAAGTGTCCCAGTAATTGGCAGCTCGGCTCATGCATGCTTTCCTGGCGTAATAGCTCGTCTAGACATTTACATTACTGTAACCTAAATTACTTGCTTTGGTAAATGTAATTGGTAAAATGTTAGGTCCAATGCTTAATCTAGAAAGTATAGCAGAGGCAGGTGGTGCCAATGAGTCGGATCTAGTACAAAAGGCTCAGGACCAATTAGGCACACTAGCGCTTGATGAAGCCGCCCGAGCCGGGTTTATGAGAGACCGCAGGACATACTTTCTTAATATAGCGTACCCCTCAATGCAAGCCATGGAGCCGGTCTCCGAAGCAGACATTTTTCCCGCTGACAATGCGACCAGTCAAGAAAAGGAGCGCAAGGTTGCTCTTTACTTACATGTTCCTTTCTGTAGCGCGGAGTGCTATTACTGCCACTATTACAAGGAGTTTAAGAAACCAGAGGATACGGTGGACGCGTTTATTGAGGGCGTTCAGGCTGAGTTGACCACGCACGAGCAAAATTTAGGGGATATAACGGCCCGGTCAGTCTATGTTGGCGGAGGCACCCCGAGCTATCTTAAGCCTGAGCAGATTGACCGCCTCTTTAGAGCTATCAAAGACCATGTAGAAATAGAGCCGGACGCTGAAGTTTCTTTTGAAATGCACCCTGAGAGCAGCGACGAAGAAAGGATGAGAGTGCTTCAGGAGCATGGGGTCAACAGGATAAACATCGGGGTGGAAAGTTTTGATGACAATTTGCTGGCATCCGAGAATCGTCGCCACACCAGGCAGGAAGCTATCGATGCACTGGCAAGAGCTAATGCCATGGGCTTTTCCAATGTGAATATTGACTTTATATACGGGCTGAAGGATCATACGATACCTATCTGGGAAAATACTTTAGACACGATCAGCGAGCTTCGCCCCAGTTCCGCGACGCTATACTACCTGCGCTTGAAGCGCGGCACCCCTGAGTACAAGCTGTTCCAGGCTCACCCCGAAAGATTCCCGTCGGAAGAGGAGCTTTTACTGATGCACGCTATGACATTCGAGCGCCTTGAGGGCGAGCTAAATTATACGCAGAACCCGGTGGACTGGTTTATACGGGATCCTAAATATTTCCACACTTACCAGGATCACAACTGGAGGCGGAGCGATGATACTGAGCTTTTAGGCGTAGGTCCTTCGGCGTACTCATATATGAACGGGTGGCAGTATTACAACGTCAACCACACTGGCCGATATATTGAAAGTGTTATGCAGGGCCACATACCAGTGTGGCGCGGCGAGCGGTTGGAGGGCGACGAGAGGATGCGCCGCACTATAATGCTGGGCATAAAGATGGGGATACACAGAGACAGCTTCCGGCAAACGTACGGCATTGATGTGGTCGACGCTTTCCCGCAAGAATGGGAATCCCTTTCCGCGCTGGATATGATCGAAGTCCACGAGGACGCCGTAGTATTAACGTACTTGGGTAAACTCCTGGCCGATGAAACGGGTAAAGCTTTTTATTCCGAGACAATGCGTAAACGCATGGAGCAGGTTGACCCCTCGTTGGTCTCCACAACATGGCCTCAATTCAATCGGTAGGTTTACCGAATATGCTACACGAAGTCTGTTATTTTTTCATGAACTTAGGGTAACAAACCCTAACTTACAAGCAAATAACAGGGGTTAAATGACTAAAAAACCTCCACGTTTTGGCCGGGTAGTCCAAGATAGAGAGATACAACCGTACGATCCAGGAAGAGTTTGTAGATTACCACTTAGATGACTTAGGCTATGACATTGCCAGTTTTGATTACCAGCTCATGGATTGGGTCCTCTGGTACAACACAGAACAACCTCACTGGACCTTGAAACTTAAAAGTCTAATGAAAGCATTACTTGATGCGCTACATTTAGAAGCACGGCAGTCCAATATGTTATGGACGGATACATAGTATAGTGAGCCCTCAATTTAAGGTATAATATAGTCATGAAAAAATTACTCGCCATAGTACTAGTCTTAGGTTTTTTATTTGTCGATATGCTGTTTTTCCATGACATCTTTAAGGCGGGAGAAGTCACTACCCTGCCTCAATATCTGACGGGGATTCTGAGTATCCCGGTTATGCTCTTGTCTTTACACACTCTACTTCACAAGGGCAAGAAAGCTAAGAATACATAGGTCTTTGGTGGCTTTAACGTAAGCCCCTTATTGTATTATGCTGCCTGGAGATCGTCTCATTTGCTCATTCGTTGCAACCCAATCAGTTGGACTGACATTTAAAGACTGGCTGCCCCATATTACTATTGTGCCGTGGTTTCGGCTGGATACTTCCTCGGCCAACCTTGCTCGGTTGTTGAAAAAAGGTTACGTAGGTACACACTCATTTGAAGTTACAGTCAAAGAAGAGGCTCAATTTGGCTACAGAAACCATAAAACTGTTAACCTTTTAGTCGCCGACGAACTGTTTAGGCTTGAAGGCCAGACTAGACGGGTCCTGCACGCCCAAAGAGCATGGGTTGTTGATGAAGCGGATAAGACCAGACGCGGCTTCCAGCCGCATGTCACCGTACTTCCTCGTGGACGTGTGCAACAAGGAGATAATTTTCGTTGCGACAAGGTATACATTGTGTCTCAGCACGGGGATTACAAACAAATAGACTGCGTGGTGGTTCTTTGAAGTTATTGTTTAGGGATTTTGGTTGAATCGCTTATTCATTTTTTGATCGACTCTGTACACAAGCACACTGCAGACAATGGCAAATGTTGCCAGAACAGTATAGAAAAAGATACTATTACGCACATTTCTACTACTATGCGGAAAGAAGCTGAGCACAATCGCAGCGACAATAATCGCAATAATGAGGGAAATAATTGCCGCTCCGGTAAGATAGAGTACCCTGGTAGTCGCTTCCTTGCGGTACGTTGTCATAAACTACATCCCGGATTGATCCTGTCTTGGCGCGCTACTCTCGGTTGGTCGCACTTTAACTGCAGTGCCATAGGCCACAACCTCGTTCATTTGTTGCCCAATATCCCCGGAGTCGAAGCGCACCATTAAGACTGCGTTCGCACCTTTAGCCTGGGCCTCGCCACGCAGGCGCTCCAAGGCCTGGTTGCGAGTATCTGCCAACAGTTTGGTATAACCGCGCACCTCGCCGCCGAAGATGGTTCTAAAACCGGCACCGATATTGCTAAAAAGGTTGCGACTCCGCACAATTAGGCCGAATACTTCCCCGCACACTTCTGTGACCTCATACCCTGGTATGTTATTGGTCGTTACCACAATAATGTTCTGATCCATATTGGTCCCCATTAATATACTGCCTCTGCTCATAGCAGTATACTCCATGAAGAGTTTCTAAAATAAGTTTGTCTAGAGATACTAAATATACGTTCTCTTGCTCTGGGTGAGTATGGTGATAACTTTGTGCTATCATCATAGTGGATTACATCAATGAAGACGCTCATTCGTATCGCTTCAGCATTTCTACTACTCGGTGCAGTGCTTTGGAACGGCTGGGTATTCGGCTACCTCAATCACGGTCCGGCAGGGTATATCCACATGTCTATCAGTGAACTTGAAGCAAGAAGGCAGCTACATGCTCAGTTATTTAACATACTGGAGGACGTAAGTGGTATTTTCATGATTGTAGGAGGCGTTATGCTTCTCGCTGTTCAGCGCGGCATCACTGTAATATTCGCTACTATTATTGTCTGCATTATTGCAATAGGCGGATTGACGCTGTATGACGTTGCGCATCCACTCGACTGTAATCAATACCATAATCCCGCCTGCCAAGCTCGTGTCAAAACCGGAGAAGTAAGCCGCACTGATGTACTACATAACGAAGAGAGCCGTATCACCGCCTACGTGACCATTCTTTTAGCACTTCTCGTTATACTCTGGGTATGGCAACAAGGTGCACCAAGAACAGAGATTGTCTGGGTCAGCCTCTGTGCGCTCGCTGTTATTGTCCCCCTCGCGTTTTTACAGTGGGGCAACAATGTTACGGTCAATGCGATTGCTGAGCGCATTTGGAATGTCGCCGCTTCCATAGATATAGGCATAATAGCTTGGCGTGGTCTAAAAACTCATAAGACCCATGCAGTGAGTAGCAATGGGCGTTCAGCCTAAGCATATCTCTGCGATCACCATTAACCGGGCTACGCCAGCCGATGCTGAGACCATCGTTGCGATAAGAAGTCAGGCATGGTTGAGCATCTATCCAAGATCGTCGCTCGGCATCACCAAGGCAGATATACTTCGTCACATTGAGGGAGAGCACGGACAGCGTCTCGCTGCCACCATTGCCCACTGGAGAAATCGCATCACTGAAGAAGATGGCGTTCACTCTGTCACATTTGTTGCTCGCCTTAGCAACCAGGTGGTCGGCTTTGTTGGGCCACGCCATCATGACGGGAAACAACGTATCGGCACACTTTATGTCAGCGAGTCGGTCCGCGGACAAGGCATCGGCACTCAGCTGTTGCAGCGCGCTATTGCCTGGTTCAACCAACTAGAAGACATATACCTGTACGTCGTAAGCTATAATGATCGGGCTATCGCTTTCTACGAGCGATATGGATTCAAGAAAACCGAAGCGGGCATATTCATTGATCCCTTCGTTAAAAAGCGGAGTGGTATCGATTTACCGAAAATCGAAATGGTACTGAGCGCAAAGATAAAAGACTAAGCGGATACAGTATTTGCCTGCGGTAAACTGAACTCAAATGAGCTTCCTCTACCTGGCTCAGAGCTCTTTAGGCAAATGCTGCCGCTGCTTTGATCAATAATGAGTTTTGATATATATAAACCAAGACCGGTGCCCTTCGTTGCATCCCGGCTGAGTATACTTGTGCCCGCTTGCTGAAACTTACGAAACAGCAGACGCTGGTTCTCCAGCGCCATACCACGGCCGGTGTCCGTTACTGTCAGATATACAAGCGTATCATCGGTATGGCCGCTCACCTGTATACCACCATGTTCAGTGAACTTAATCGCATTACCGATCAAGTTGTAGAGCACCTGCTTGATTCGTTGTTGATCAGCCCAGACATTCGGCAAACTAGCCAAAGCTGGATTGCTCACCAGGGTCAGCCCTTTGGGATCGGCCACGCCACGCAACTCACGCAGGACGCCTTCAACAACTGGACTGAGCGCAAAGGCAGCCGCAGTCAACCGCATTTTTCCCTGCTCCAGCGAAGAAGCATCGAGGAAATCGTTGACAATATCGATCAGACGAATGGCTGACTCGTGGATGTCATTAATAATCTCAACCGTATCTACTGGTAGCTGGTCATTATAGTATTCTCTGAGCAGCGACGCATTACCGCGAATAGCAGTCAATGGCGTGCGCAACTCATGTGACGCGATAGATAAAAACTCGTCCTTAGAGCGATCGAGGACCTTCTGTTCGGTAATGTCTTCAAACAAAAGTGCGGCACCAATTGGTTGGTAGTCATCGCCATGACCGGCCTCATTACCAATCGGTGCAATAGAGAGGTGTAAAACGCGTTGAGCGGTCTTGACTTCTTTCGCTTCAATTGCCTGACGAGACGATAAGCTGTTCATCACCAATTGTCTGAGTTCAAGGTCTGGTTGAAAGAGAGCATTAATTTTATCCATGCTTAAATCATCTGCACGAACATCGAAGCCTAACATCCGCTTGACTGCCCGATTAATAACAACCATTTCAGCCGTGAGATCGCAGAGGATAAAACCCATATGCAAAGTGTCCAAGAACGAATAAGCGCGTGACGTCGAGGCTATAAGCTGTTCGGTGCGCAAGTCAACCTTGGCCTGCAGGTCATGCGCATAATTATCTTTCTCAAGGTAGGTGCTATTGACCAAGCGGAGCAAGGGCTGCAATATTTCCCCTACTTGCATGTCTTGTGTCAGTGTTTCAGCAAGTTGTTTTGTCAGGAGCGGGGCATAATTATCTGGCTGCATATACCCACCTACCTCGCACCGAGCAGCTAAGCAATCTCCGGGTTCAACGGTTGGCCCGACGAAGGCCCGGCATTATTGGTAAGAACTGCTTTTACTGAACGGACGACTTCAGATGGCTCAGTCTGACTTTTAATAATACAGAGTACTGCACCTTTTGAGAGCGCCATCTGAGTCACGTTCATGTCGGCAATATTGGTAAGAACGATGACTGGTATTTCTTTAGTCGCAGGGTTTTCCTTAACTTTACTAAGCATTTCAAGACCGTTCATGTTGGGCATCATAATGTCCATTAACATGATGTCCGGGCGAACAGATTCTAACTTTGTTAATCCCTCTTTGCCATTGTCGGCGAGCTCGATCTCAAAACCCTCAAGTGTAAATAATTTTTGATA
>DAHUZY010000003.1:0-31271 GCA_027314885.1 Candidatus Saccharimonadota bacterium
GGGGGCATTCATAGGCAATTCACTTTGTTCCGCGGTACTCACAATATAATCAATATAACATATTTTAAAATATAATCTTTCTTTTTCATATTTCAGTACAACATTGTTGACAGATACAGAATAATCTATGATCCTCCTACTAGAAGCCAGGAGCTATTCATTAATTGCATCTCACAGCGGGCTTGTGTTTCAGAGAGAATAAATACCACTGGAACCAGTAAGTAGCAGGTTATTTTGATTCTGTTGCCTCATCGGTGGGTAGTATAGATTGACCATAGAGTCTAAGCTCTTCAATAAGGTACTGCTGCTCAGGGTTTGTTCTGGTTTCACTCAGCTGGTGCAGCTGGGAAAAATAATGCGCCGCCGCGCTCGCCTCTTCGCCACCAAGCAACTTCATTTCGCGAAATTGCTCCCAGTCAGCATGCTCCTCGCTCATCAGAAACTCGGGGTAATTACGTGCTTTATAGAGTGGCAAAAGCTGACGCAGCCGTTCGTCATGGAACTTAACAGCAAAAGCACTGAGCTCCTCTGGTGCAGCGCGATGTAACTCTGGTAATAAACGAGCATCAGCAGGAGACATGAAGCCGTCATAGAGCCGAGTATCGACTGTTAGCGGGTTATCTATCAGCACCGCTTGCTCTTTAGCCCTTTCCTCATCAAGTCGTGTCAACGCTACCGATACACGAGACATAAATTGCTCCTTGTGCGCTTTGAGCAGTCTCCAGTTCGTTTCAACTACTTTAAGTGTGAGGCCCAAACGCTCCTGAGTAGCCTTTGCTTTCATTACTCCAAGTGGTGCAACTGCCGGGCAGCGGTTGTACTTTAGTGTCTTAATAGGCAGGCGCAAAGCCTTCGGATCACGGCTGAAGCGCCAGGCCTCAACCAATTCATCAATCGAGAGAGACAGAAAGGGTGTCGGGTCAACTCGTAAATCATAGACAAGAGCACCTTCGTTGTGAGGATGATCTAACAAACGCACCACAGCCGTTGTATGGAGATACTCACTCGGGAAGTGCCCGGATGTATAGACGAATGGATGGTCGGTGGCAACTATACGAGCCACGGCCTTTTTGCTGCGGTGTGCAAGCTGGAAATCAAACAGCGCTGGTTGGTGCTGACGCAGCAAATGAGCAACTGCGATGGTTGCCATCACGTCGCTCAAGGCATCGTGCGCCTGATCGTGGCTAAGACGATTTAACTTGCTGAGCAGCTCGAGGCGATTCGTCGGCTTGCCTTCGCTGTTCACGGGCCATTTTATTCCATCCGGTCTCAGTGCCCTGGTAAGACGCACCACGTCAAGCAAGTCCCAACGAGAGCGTCTTTCTTCCCAATGCCAGCCATAGGCATCATAAAAGTTCCGGTAATTAAGGAAACGGATGAACTCGTCATCGAAGCGAATATTATTAAAACCGACAAAAATAGTATCCGGCTTAGTGACCTCCTTATAAAAAAGCTTTAAAAAGACTGCCTCGCTCAGCCCTTCAGCTATAGTTTTCTGCGGGGTAATGCCGGTCAAGAGCACCGCTTCCGGTTCGGGTAATACGTCAGGTGTCAGCCTAATAAGCTCGTTTATTGGTGGACCGATTGTTTCAAGGTCCATGTTTGTTCGTTGCCCGGCAAATTGCATAATCCGGCTGGTACGTGGATCACGACCTGACGTTTCAAGATCATAAAAGAAAAAACTTGCTGCCATAGACCTGACTCACAGTGTAGCATCGTCGGCTGACAAACTCTTACACCCAAATAACGCGCATCATAACCCAAAACCACTCACACATCAGATGGTATCAGTACTTTAGAGAGTCTCCGGACGCATCACCAAAGTACACCCTTTGATCAGCTGTAACGCCACTGCGCACCAGTTCGCGCAATATGCCATCCCGACGCATAATGTCTTTTAGTCTTCTGACTGCATCAGCATTACTGAAATCCGTTCGACGAGCAAAACGTTCAATGCGCTCCCCGTGCACTACAAACACCTGTCCTTCTTTGGTAATGGAAAACGCTTGGGCCGTGTCTGTCAATCGAATGATCGGCACCGCCGGTTGCTTCGGCTTGGGCTTATGCGCGGCCCGTGCCTTTTCTAACCGCCGCCACAATTCATACTTAAGGGGCTTCAGGCCATAGCCAGAATGAGCCGAAACGACAAGGATAGGTGTACGGGCCGGCACTATTGAGCGCAGTTGGCGCACCAGATCGCCCACGATTTCTTCGTCCAGCCCTTCTACCTTATTGATTACAATTACTTCCGGCCGAGTCACGAGCTTAGGCTGATAGGCTTTGAGCTCCTCCCGTACTATCTGATAGGTTTCAGCGATATGCTCTTGATAGGCATCAATCAGGTGCAGAGTCACTGCAGTACGTTCAATGTGCCGTAAAAAATCATGACCTAGCCCCTTGCCTTCAGCCGCGCCAGCAATCAGACCGGGGATGTCGGCGACAAGCATGCTGCCGCCTTCCAAATCAACCACGCCCAAGTTAGGTGCAAGTGTAGTGAAGGGGTAGTCGCCAATCTCAGGACGAGCATTGCTTAACTTGCTTAATAAGGTTGATTTACCAGCATTTGGCAATCCCACCAAGCCTATGTCTGCGATCATCTTTAGTTCGAGGTGTGCGCTAAAATGCTCACCTGGCTCTCCTTTTTCGGCAAAATTTGGTGCCTGACGTCGGGAAGACACAAAATGAGCGTTACCAAAGCCACCCCGCCCGCCTGAGGCAATAATTGCCTCAGCACCTTCTTCTGCCAGATCAGCAATAAGTTTATTCGTATCAAGCTGGATAGCGACTGTCCCAACGGGCACTAATGTAATGAGGTCACTGCCTTTCTTACCATGCTTGCGGGACTTACCGCCGGCTTGACCGTCTTCAGCCTTTAATTCTTTTTGGTAACGAAAAGCAGCGAGTGTATTTTGGTTTTGGCTGGCTCGCAGAATTATATCGCCGCCATTACCTCCGTCACCACCGTCTGGTCCTCCCTTTCGAATAAACTTCTCATGCCGGAAGCTCAGTTTCCCGTCACCGCCTTTTCCGGCTGCAACTGTTATTGATACCTTGTCTACAAAACTCATACTTTCATTCTACTATCTCGGGTACTCATGGTCTGCAATGATTACCGGGTAATATAGTGCTGGAAAGTGCTGACTGGCACCCAACGTGTATCTGGCACATCAAATCCAAGATAATTCATCTCAGAGATCTCGATTTGATTGCCTTTCACCGCTCTGACAACCGCAACGTGCCCCTGCCCGTCGGCCGCTTTGGCTGTCTGGGCAATGGCACCTACTGATGGCGGTCCAGATGTATTCCAGCCGCTGAGCGCTGCATAATATGCCCAGGTACTCGCATTTCCCCAGTTGCTCGGAACTGAAATCTGATTAGCAACGTACCACGTGCAGGTACCAAAGTCGTACCCGTTATACCCATATATGGGCCCGCCGCCCCACGGAAAGCTATAGTTGATGCTTGACGCAGATGATGACATCATGCCATTCGGGATTACGATCTGCTCACCGGGAGCCAGTCCGTTTAGCTGAGCATTATTGAAAGAAATAATGGCGGTTTCATTAGACTGAAACTTGGCCGCAAGACTGGCCGGCGTATCACCCGGCTTTACGGTATAGATAATGCCGTTCACTGGGGGAATACGCAGCTTTTGCCCAGGGTTTAAAATAGGCGACGTCAAATTATTTGACCAGGCGATACTGTTTGAGGTAACCCCGAATTTATTGGCGAGACTCTGGAGAGAATCGCCGGGGCGAGTGGTGTAGTACTCGATGTTGGCAACAGATTTCTGGGCCGTAGTGACAATTTGCGGTTTGGTTATGACGTTGTTGCTACTCTCAGCAATAGCTATATTGGCAGCTTCTGTTTGAGCCTGGTTTGCAGCGGCTGTTGCTTCAGGTAGCGCTGCCATACGAGCAATCGTCAAGGCACTATCTGCTGATGATACTTGATCAAGTGGATTAACGTCCGCCGTCGGATTGGAACTGCTGCTTAAGGCGACGGCACTTTGGCTGCCTTCTTTAGCCTGCACAACGAAGAAGATGATGCCAGCTATAACGAGTACGTTCACAGCTATGATCAGGCCAATCTTGAATCCTCTATGAGAAGAGGAAATCTGGGGCAACAGATTTTGCTTCAACTCCCGATAACTGCGTCGAGAATCAGCAAGACTGTGTGGAACAGCCAGCGGCTTGCTTGCAGATGATGTTGTCGTACTAATACGCGCCCCTAAATGTTTACGCTTAAAGATAATTATTTACTCGGATAGCAAGCTCTTCCACCCCAGTAAATAATACTCTGTATTGTACCAACTTCGTTTCTTTAAGGCAATCGCTCGTCACCTATATAGCTCGTAGCTGCCGGAGCTACTGACCGCAGAGCTTGTGACAGTACTGAGCAGTATTCGCCTGTTGCTGCTGAAGCGTATTAGAGAAGTAAGTCGTACCATTATCTCCCGTCACGAAATAGAGCCAGTTGGTATTGGCGGGGTGAGTTACCGCATGGAGCGCACTCGCATTGATGGTGCTGATCGGAGTAGGTGGCAGTCCAGTATGCAGCAGTGTGTTATATGGAGAGTTATAGTTGAGGCTCGGTGCTTGACCAGCCGTAATAGCCCCGTAGTAAGCAGTGACATCGGAACCAAGTGACATGTTATTTTTGAGACGGGTCAAAAAAACTTGGGCTACCTGTGCCATATCGCTCGACTTACTCACCTCTTGAAGTACAATCGAAGCCAGCGTCAACCCCTGATAAGTTGTCAATCCTTCTTTTGCAAAGGCTGCCTGCACCCTTGCTGTCAGGTGTGCGCCCATTTCCATGAGCGACTCCTGTATTATGACCTCGGGGCTGGTGTTGGGCTGCTTTTCAAATGAGTCTGGCCAGAGCAATCCCTCGAGACTATTGACATTACCCGGCTTGAAGGCCAACACCGGTAAATTACTATAGAGTGTTGGGTTAAGTGCCTGATCAACCGACGCTGGACTAAACCCGTCGTTAATAAGGGCAGCCCTCACTTGATCTATGCGCTTGCCTGGCAGAATGGTTACCAGCTTGGTATCAACCTTGCCCTGAGCAAGCGTGTTGACAATTGACGACAGATTCTCGCTCGGAGAAAGCGCATACGTACCCGCTTGCAAATCGTTGGCGACATTCTTGCTGTGCACATAGAGCTGAAACGCCCATGAACTGCGAATAAGATGTGCCTGGGCAAGGTTATATGCGATCTCTTTTACTGAGTTACCTGATGCAACAGTAAATATTTGTGTCCTTTGGCTGTCATTAACCGGTTTAAGGTCTTGACTATATACGTAATGGGAGATGATGACTCCGGCAATGGAAGCTATCGCCAGGGTAATCAATACTCCCCATACCCTTTTGGGCAAACGGTGACGTTTGTGCCTAAAGGAGAACCCGGACTTCATGGGTGCATAAGCTCCGTGTGTTCCATCAGCCAATCGTCGAGGATATAACCTGCTGCCAGAGCATCGATGTCCTGCCGTTTATATGGCCGACTCCTCCTATTGAGTTCCTGTTCCGCCCGTTGTGACGATAGCGCCTCGTCTTGCAGATACAATGGCAACCTAAAATGCGCCTTGATCATCTCCGCAAACTGCTCAACTGATTTAGTCTGCTGGGTTGATTGTCCTGATAAACCACGTGGCCAACCAACCACTAGATGGCTCACTCCTTCTTCTTCAATTATGGCAGCGAGTTTAGGTAAAAGGACACTCTCCTCTGCCCGCGGTAAGGTAGGCAACGGACGCGGCAAGCCAACAGATAGTGCCGCCACTGCTACCCCGATGCGCTTTTCGCCCACATCTAAAGCCAGCACCGCCTTAGAGGCCACCATTATTACTACCCGCTTTGGCTGTCGTAGTCGGCTTGGCTACTTTGATAGTTATGCGAGAGTTCTTTTTCGGCACTGTACTAATCCAGAACGGGCTGAAATGCACTGAGACACCAGTTACATTCGGGTCGCTCTGAAGCAAACTCTTCACCCCACCAGACTTTAATCCCTGTACTTCTTGCTTAATCTTGGTAATGTTAAGTTCCGGCCCAGCTATAGCTACAGTGCTCAGGGTAAATTGGACATTTGTCGGACTGCTGTTAGTTACATTGAATGAGGCACTATTCAGCCCTGTTGCGAGAATGCTCTGCTTGTTAGTATTAATTTGTCCGTTTACGTTACTGTCTATAAGCTTAATGAGATCGCTCTTATGGACCCCGAACATGGTGTATGTGACAGTTTCAGTCACCGTCACTGTGCTCGCCACCCCACCAACTGGAGCACTAGTAGTAACGTTAGGCGTGCCGGATGTGTACGTCGCCTTGATTGGATAGTAACCATCGGTCTTGAGCTCATTGAGCAGTGCTTGTTCTTCACCGTTAGAGTTAATGTTGATCTTGTTCTTAGCGTTATTTATATCGTTTTGGTTAACCGTCTGTACTATATTGTCTGTACCGCCACTAGCTGATCCTGTTGCTGTTATAGATTGGTCCTGCGGATCAGTAAATGTACCGCTAGTGTTGGAGCTCGCACCCCCTGATTGAGCTTGAATTGGTGTAGCTTGAGTAGCCGAGTAGTTAACACAGTTGTTGCTTTGACCTTTTTGGGGTGGGTCTGGTGTATTACTGAATGTGGTCGTACCTTCAGTGATATAAGTAAGGCCATTGGCAGTCAACCCAGTACCGGACGGAATAGATGGTGGGCCGTATACCGCTATTGACGTTGGTATGGTGGAGCCGCAGTACTGGGCAACCATGGTAACGCTACCACTTGCTTTCGCACCTTCATTCGTCTGACCGGTCGTGACTGCGTTCGCGCTATATGTCTTCTTAACCTGCACGAGTTTCGCCGGCAGAGTATCAGTATTCATATTGAGGTTGCTCTGCCTGGTGGAAGCCGTCAGATTAAGGTTAGCGTTCACATTGGTCGCATTGGTCTTGACGTCTATAGTGGCTTTTGGCAATACGATGCTTGCAAAAATAAAGGCAGCAATGAGCAGTATAAGGATCAGAGCTGCAACAATCATGACCATACGAAAACGACCGAAGTTAGGTATCTTCAGTTTCTTATTTTTCGCCTGCTGGGTGCCGGCTGCTGTCTGACCGAAGTGCTTCGGGGGTTCAGAGGGCGTCTTACTTGTCTCATCCTCTGGTGGAATGTCTTCAGCGTCGAGCATGACGGTCTCAACATTGTCTTTTGGTGGCTTTGGCTTCTGAGATGACTTAGGGTCAGAAGACATGCCTGCCAAATCCCCGACGCTTTGTTTCGGGTCAGGAGGTACTTCGATTTCCTCACCATCTTCACTGATTGACTCCGCACTGGCAACCGCCTCAGGGGGTAGTGGTACTTCAGGCTTAGAGGTGAGTGTCTTTGCCACATGCACCCCTGAGATACCGGCAAGTGGCAATAAACCCGCCTCTGAAGTTATTAATACGGGTGTCTTTTTTTCGGCATCAGCGGCCCGTTTTAAGAGCTTCATGTTCACGATACTCTGGAAGACGGTAGCTCGCTTCGGCAATACTAATGCCACCACCTTACCTTTGCTGTCGTGCAACTTATCTATGATGGCAGTAATTTCGTCATCGATATCGATGTAAATGGTATCTTTTTCGTTTGCTGTGGCCATGCCCTATACGCTCAACATCTTATCAAGTTTATCTCTGATTGAACCAGTGCTTACAAACTGCATGGTGTCCAGCCCCACTCTGAGCAGACCCATTGCAGTAATGAAGGTGTGGTCTGTTACGTCACCGGTCTTATCCCGGATACCGACGACCTGATCTGGGCGAATATGGTGGACAGTCGGCTTGCGAGTAAAGGGTAACGCCTTATACCATTCGCTTCCCTCCAGCCGTTGCATGAGCAGCTCAAGCGAGGAACCGCCGCCACAGAGGAACATCCGGTGCGGCAGATGATCAAGCTTATCGAATTCTGCGAGCGCTAACTCAATGCCACCTATCCAGACGTCTGCCGTCTTAGAGAGTGCCGCCTCTACCGCAGGGCGTTGGGCTGCCGGCAACTGATTGGTGCTGAGTGCCATTTTAAGTTTCTCAGCCTTCTCAAAGTCTATAGACAGGTTACGCTCAACTGCATGGGTATAGGCACGACCACCTATGCCAAACATCTTAGTTCCCTGCACTCCTCCGTCATTAATGACCGCGATATCCGTCGTGCCACCGCCGACGTCCATCAGTATCGTGCTGAGATTTTGGTTGGCTTTATTCCCGATGACTGCCCGGGCAACTGCAAACGGTTCAGCTGCAACCGCAAGCAGCTCAAGATCAAGCTCCTTAGCTGTTTTCTCCAGCGCTCCTATGTGAATAAGCGGCGCAAAGGCAGTATAAAGTTGAATCACAACGTCTCGCCCCTGGAAGCCGATTGGATTGGTCACCGGATAGCCGTCAATCTCAATGCTCACCAGCGCACTGTTGACAAGTCGCACGTCAGGCTCCTTGCCCCCCAGTTCCCACCTGAGCTGCTCCTTGGCCCTCTCCTGTGCACGCTGCTGGACCAAATTAATAATCTTCTCCATTTCAATTACATCCAGGTCCTTGGTCGGTTCCTGCCGTTCTACCCGGATGGTGGAAGTAGTTCCTTTCACTAACTCTCCGGCAATACCGATAATGCAGGTTCGGACGCTTACCCCAGCCTGTGTCTCTGCCTGGTTAAGCGCCTTGTCGCAGTTCTCTACAACTGCTGCAATATCTGAAATGGCACCAGCTTGCATATCTTCCAAGCCTTGGTGCTGCCTGCCTACTCCAATAATCTCAACCGTACCGTCGACCTCATTAATGTGCCCAATGAGTGCCTTTACAAATTCCGTACCAATATCGAGAGCTACAAGATATTCTTTAGTGTCTTTTTTGCCGACTCGATTGGCGGCTGCCGACGAAGCCTGGGAAGCTTTTGCGCGGGCCTGCTGCAAAACCTGAATGCCCAGGGCTTTAACTTTATCAAGCATATTCATTATTTTAGCACACGCCTACCTGGCAGATAGCTGAATGTTTATCTATAAAGAGACAGACCTAAAATCTTCTTACAGAAGCACCGCTTTAATGCGACGGATACCGGCACCGGATGATTCTTCTTTAATAATCTTAAACTGCTTATTTCCTTCAGCTAATTGACCGGTATGTTCAACGTGCGGTCCACCGCAAATCTCAAAACTAAAGGGCTGTTGTGCGTTTTCGGCTATCATCTTATATACCTTGACTGTATCGCCGTAACGATCACCAAATTGCCCGAGAGCCCCTTTCTCAAGGGCCACTTCTGTAAGGTATTCTTCATAGGACACCTTAAGATCATTTTTAATCTGCTCATTGACAATATCTTCAACCTTTTTAATTTCTTCGGGTGTCATTTTCTTCGGATGAGAGAAATCAAAGCGAAGACGCTCCTCGGTAATATTTGAGCCGTTCTGGACTACATGCGTCCCGAGCACGTCTCTGAGCGCCTGATACATAAGGTGTGTTGCGGTATGATACTTCTTGTGTATGAGACTCTGCCCGCCGAGTCCACCCTTAAATACCCCCTTGCCCGCAGTCTGTGAACGTTGACGTTGCTCCTGCATTAATCGTTCAAATTCTTGTTTGGCGTAATCTGGAACAAAAATTCCACGCTTAAACGCCTCCTCAAGACTGAGCTCCAGCGGAAAGCCATAGGTATCATAAAGCTTAAACAGAATTGCACCGTCTATCTGAAGATTGTGAGCCTCAGCCGGGATAGACTTCGCCTTCTTCTGTGATCCAACTATTCCGTGCGTTCCGTCTGCCGGATAAGCCTTGTCGAATTCTCGTAAGCCTTTGCGCAATGTTTGACGGAAGACACGCTCCTCCTTCACAAGCACCTCAATGACTTCTTCCTGCTTGCTTAAAACTTCGGGAAGTTCTTCTCTATATAGACCTGTGATCACTGGCACCACTTGCTCAAGAAAGTTCTGTTCGATACCGAGCTCAAAGGCATGGCGAATCGCCCGCCGGACCAAGCGGCGCATGACGTACCCCTGCTCCTTGTTGCTGGGCTTAACACCATCGACGGCAAGAAATGTCGCAGCCCGCAGATGATCAGTAATAACACGCATGCTCTCTGTGTGACTCTCATATTTTCTTCCAGAGATTTCCTCCAGCTTAACTATAATAGGTTGCAGCAGGCTGATCATGAACACATCAGGATCGCCCAGACTAGCTGCAGCGATACGCTCCAGCCCCCCGCCAAAATCGACATTACGTTTTGGTAATTTTTCAAAGCAGTCTGCTCTTTTTATGTATTCCATAAAAACACTATTACCAATCTCCACAAACTGCCCGCAGTCACAATTAGGGTGACAATGCTCACCATACTGCCGTTTTTCGGCAGCATTGTGTTCACGTTCATAGAACCTATAGAAGACCTCACTGTCCGGGCCACCAGGTTCGCCCTCTGGCATATGGTCAATACTGCCAGCACGACACCACCAGTTCTTATGGGCGTCATAGTAAAAGACTCGACCGTTTTGCATACCCTTAGCATAGCCGTCAGCCTCAGAACCAATTTCTATTTCATTGGCTTCAATGCCCTCGTTTTTGAACAGCTCGACCCAGATTTTACTACTTTCAGTATCCTTAGAAATGCCGTTTGCCTCATCGCCGATAAAACATGTTACGTACAGCTTGGCAGGGTCTAGTTTGACTACCTTCGTTAAGAATTCAAAAAACCATGCTAGCTGCTCTGCCTTGAAGTAATCCCCGAGACTCCAGTTGCCGAGCATTTCAAAGAAGGTGGTGTGTCGATTGTCTCCAACCTCTTCAATATCTTGGGCTCTAAGGCAGGTCTGGCTGTCAACCAGCCGGGTACCGCTCGGGTGTGGTTCACCGAGCAGGTATGGAATGAGCGGCTGCATGCCGGAACCAGTAAAGAGGGTGGTAGGATCGTTATATGGCACCAGTTGGGCGCGCGGAATTATGGTGTGTCCGCGCTCGGCAAAAAACTGCAGATAGGCCTGGCGGATTTCTTGAGCAGTCATGTTGCTTTATTGTAACAGATCAAACATCTTGACTGCTGCCACACGACAGCGCTGAGTCCAAAACACCGGATTTGGTAAAGTTGCTTCATAATTTTCAGTGACAGTCTTTACTAAGTCAGTAAATGCCTTTGGATTTAAAGGAGAGGTCTTCTGAGGATCAGTCTCCTTGACTACTTGATCAACAATTTCGCTTATCCGCCGTGGGCGGTCACTGTTAGCGATAAGAAGCGCTGCGTATCCTATATGAGTAATACCTGTCTGATCACCATTCAAGCGAGTCTTGCCATCTTCACTCCTAGTGGCAATTTGCTGCACATTTACCAACCAGTGTTGAGCCACGGCTGGTGTCATTAATGGTTCGGTGTCGTTATGACGTTCAGGCGTAATATGACCCCATAGACTCTTCACATCTTTGTATTTCGGCATCACTTGAGACATAATTACTTATAGTAACACAAATATGTGTTTTAACAAGCACATCTCCTTTCATCACTCTACTTACAGAGTATACTACGCCTCTTTTAGATGGCTGATCGTCCCCATAATGCCGCCACCAAGTACCTCCTCGTCTTTGTAAAGCACCGCGGATTGACCCGCCGCCAGACCGCGCTGCGCTTCTTTTAAGTAGAGCGTCGTACTTTCAAGCCGGCACTCAACCAATGGTCCTCGGTAGCGCAAACGGACTTGACAGTGTAGCGGACCATTTGGCGTTTCTCCTATCCAATGCAGCTGCTCGAGCGTCACCACATCACTCCACAACCGCTGATCACCAAGGTCAGTGGTAACGTAGACGGTATTACGTGCCATATCTTTCGCCGTGACGTAATACGGTAATCCGCCACCAACATGCAAGCCGCGGCGCTGGCCAATTGTGTAGAAGATAGCCCCTTCATGTTCACCAATTACTTTCCCGGTTTGATCGACAATAGGGCCGGGTGCTTGGGAACCAAGTTCGTGTATGAGAAAATCTTTGATGCCTACCTCTCCGACAAAACAAATGCCCTGGCTGTCTGGTTTATCTGCCGTCACCAGTCCATGGCGCTGCGCTAGCTGACGGATTTCAGATTTATGGTAATCCCCGATGGGAAAGATGCTTTTCCCAAGCGCTGCCCGACTTATGCGATACAAGAAATACGATTGGTCTTTTGCCGTATCCAAACCAGTTAGTAACCTCTGGCCGTCCCGGCGCACATAGTGACCCGTCGCAATCTCTTCCGCACCGTCAGCAAGCGCCATATTTAAAAACAGCTTGAACTTAATTTCCTGGTTGCACATAATATCCGGGTTTGGTGTACGACCAGCCTGATACTCACGTAACATGTAATCAACAACTGTCTGACGATACTCAGTTTGAAAATCATAAAGCTTAAAGTCTATATCGAGACTGACGGCTACCCGCTTGGCATCTTGATAGTCTTCCTGCCACGGACAAACCACGGCACCTACGTCTTGACTCCAGTTCTTCATGTAGACGCCGGTCACCTCATATCCTTGCTGCTTGAGAAGCAGCGCAGCGACACTCGAGTCGACCCCGCCCGACATAGCAACATATATCTTCTTTGTCATCGTCTCTCTAGTTTAGCAAAGGTACCGCCTCTAGTAATGACCAGATTCAACACTTAGACATCAAGAAAGACGATCACCTTATCTTCTTTGACATGCAACAGGCCGCCAGAGATGGTAATGTTCTTGTCACCCTCTTCAAGCGTACGCACAACCATGGTGCATGGTTCTAAAAGGCATATAAAGGGGTGGTGTTTGGGCAGTATGTCAAATTCACCTGTCTTATTCTTGGCCGTTAAACTAAATGCAAGTCCGTCAAAGTAGACACGAACAGGAGAATACACTTTGATTGCCATACTCGCTCGTCCACTTTTCTTATTGAACTTGTCGGCTGCCCGAGCCTTTTCCTTCTCTTCGCGGCTTTTGGGCTCTTGTATGTTCGCTCTTGAAGTAATAACTTCACCCTTACTAAGTGGTTCGCTCATATCACAATCTCTTCTATACTCTTAAGAGTCTGTTCGCGAGTAAAGTATTCGCCCTGAATACCGTTATGCTTGGTCATCACAAACATGTTCTGGGTAAAATTGGCAATCAGGCGCTGTGCTTTAGCATAATCAGCTCGATCTGCCGGAGACAATTCGTTTTCGCCAATGATAGCTATAATGTTTTTGAGCGATTCATACTTCTCTAAGAGTGCCTGCACCCGAACACTGAGCACATAGTGACGCTCGCCGACTATTTCTGGCGTCAGCAGCGATGATGTGGTAGCGTTTATGTCGACTGCCGGGCGTATACCTTGATCAGCGATCTTACGCGAGAGCACGATGACCGAGTCCATTTCATGCTGGATAAACTGTACTGCCGGATCAGACAAATCATCAGCTGGTACATAAATAGTCTGCACTGATGTGATTGAACCATTCTCGTTCGAGCTCAACCGGTCCTGCAATGTTTTCACGTCACTAAAAATGGTGGCCTCGTAGCCGCCTTCGTTCGGTACCTGATCAAGAATAGTAGAGAGCTCATTTTTTGCCTGCACATAGCGGTACATGCTATCTGCAAAGAACAAGATATCTTTTTGCTTTTCGTCGCGAAAATACTCAGCTCCGGCCGTGGCAGATACTCCGACGAGTGATCTGAGTACAGGATTCTCATTCATTTCTGCAAAAAATAAGCATGTATTCTTGAGCAAGTCGTTTTCTTGAAGTGTAGTATAAAGTTCGTGACCTTCTCGAATACGCTCACCGATGCCAGCAAAAAAGGATAAACCGCTGCTACTTTTTGCGACATTGTGTATCATTTCCATAATTAGAATCGTCTTGCCGACGCCAGCTCCCCCAATAATTCCCACTTTGCACCCTTTAACAAACGGGGTAAAAAAGTCCATAACCTTGATTCCGGTTTCTAAGATTTCAGGCTCAGTAGTGCTAAGCCGGGCACTGCGCTTGGGTAAAGAATGGACAGCTTTGCGCGGTTCTTTGGAGCTGATAGCCATTTCTCCGTCCAGTACATCACCAACTGCACTCAAAATCCGTCCTATGGTGGCTTCACCAACCGGTATTTCAACACCTTTGTGTGTGCGTTCAACCGTCATGCCTTTGACAATATGGGTCTGACCACGAAGGTTCAGGCACACCACAAGACCACCGGGCGTCAGGTGATCAACCAGCAGCTCAGACTGGTACTCGTTATTGACTACGATCAATTCTTGGGCAGTCGGCGCATCTTCATCGAACTGCACAGTCACTACCAGTTCTTTCACTGAGGTAACTATTCCTGCCATCAGCTGCGTACCCCCATAAGGCGACTTTTTTTCAGCCCGTTTATGACTTCTTTGAGTCGCTCATCCTTGAGACTCCGCCTGGCCCGGTTATATTCTGTCCTGAGTTGCTGCTTGCTTTTATCTGCCTGTTCATGCGAGGCGGTCATCGCCTTAAAACGGGAAGCGTACTGAGCAAGCTTTGATTCCAGGATCAGCTGTGTAATGGCAATTTTCATCATGGAGCGCTCCAGATGGGCAGCCACCTCATAGCTACTTGGTTCAAAAATATACGTTGCCCGATCGATAGCTGCATCAGACTTGACGGTTGCCTGGCCGCGTTGGGTTACCGCACTACTCAGCTCAATCCGCTGGACGGTTTGCACCATAAGTGAGCTATATTGCTGATAGAACAGTTGGGTTGAGCGGTAACGGCGGACGATTTGCTCAACCGGTTCGACGTTGATGTTATGGTCATTCTGCGGGAGTTTGAAAAAGCGCAAACAAGGTATGCTACGTTGAGCAAGCTGTAAAGCTCCATGCCGTCCAATAGCAATAATGTCATTCTTTTCCCTGTCGTAGGTCTTGAGCATCATTTCCACCAACCGCTGGTCAATATCTCCGGATAAACCTCCCTCAGCGGTAATAATTATATAAAGCTCTTTGTCTATTATGTCTTTAGGCTCTACGCGACCAAACCTAAAAGCATCACCAGCACGCAAGCGAGAATAAATGTGCCAGAGCTCATCAAAGAACCGACTGGATTGCTGTACCTGATTCTTGATCTGCGCAATACGCATACTGGCAATACCTTCAAAAGCGCTTGTCAGCTCTTCCAGCGTGCCCATTAGTCCTTCCTCTCTGCTAATTTCGGCCGGGCTTCTCATTGTTTTGCCCTCGCTGTTGCCTTATCTTTCGCTTTCTGCTCTTTTTTGACTACGGTCGTTGGTGGTGCGGGAGCAGCCGTGGGAGTCTGAGCTAACGGCGTGGTAGTCTTTGCATTAACGACGCAGGCCGCCATGAGCTGCCCCCGAATCGTTTCATAGTCCTCGTCTTTTGTAACCTTGGCTGCGAATTCATTGGCGTGGAGCTTCATGCTGCTCACATCAAGTTCAAGACCATTCTCTAGGTTAAGCACAATATCCAGCATCAGCTGTTGAGCCATGAGTGAAAATGTCTCTTTCGGACCTTGACTGAGTAGGGTCATGATTCGGCGCCCACTTATAAGGGCCTGCCGGGCTTCGATTGCCAGTTCAGATCCGAAGTGCGCATATTCCTCAGCTTGACGATATGCAGCCAGGGTTTTTAACGCCTTGGCAGCCAGTTCCTTTTGGCGGGCATTGTGTCCGGCTCCACCGGCACGCGTAACGCTTAACCCCATACTCAGAGCTGGTCTGACCCCTGACCGGAACAGTTCCATGTCAAGTATCCATTGTCCGTCAGTAATTGACATAATATTGGTCGGCAAATACGAGGTAATATCTCCTCCGGCAACATGCACCACCGGAATACAAGTTAAACACTTACCGCTTTTGCTGAGACGACCAGCTCTTTCGAGCAGGCTGGAATGAGCATAGAACATATTGCCTGGGTAAGAATCGCGGCCCGGGCTGGCGCCGTTGAGAAGCGCAATTTCCCGCACCGTATGGGCATGGTTCGTCAGGTCGTCATAGATAATAATGGTGTTTTGATCTGCACGCTGCCAGAGATATTCAGCCATCGCACAAGCAACGTAGGGCGCGAGATAGCTAAGCGTCAGCGATTCAAACATAGTAGAGACCACGACAATTGCCTTTTTGAGGCTGTCACTTGCTTCCAGTCTATTGATAAGTGAACTCACATCGCTCGGCCGTTTCGCGATCAGGCAGTAAACTACAACTTGATCAGTATTTTTCTGGTTCATTGTCAGTTGCGTCACCAAAGTACTCTTGCCCGACTTACCATCTCCAAGCAGTGCCATTCTCTGTCCGCGCACAATGGGGAAAAGGGCATCAATAGCGGTGACACCACTCTCAAGTTGATCCTCTAAAAGACGGCGCTCGTAGAGGAAAGGAGCCATATTAAAAACCGGCCAGACTGCATCAGCGGCAACTGGGCCCTTGCCATCGAGCGGCTCACCAGTGACAGTCACTACCCGGCCAATGAAGTCCTTGCCGACTTTTGCAACAAGATCAGAGTGTTGCACAACTACCATCATGCCGGGACTGATCTCACTTGTTCCAAGAGACAAGATGAGCACATACTCCGCTAAGACCTCTTGTACGAAGCCTTTGCTGCCATCTTCGAACATAACGAGCGAATAGACGTTACACGGCTGCAGCCCGCGGACCTTGATTAAGAAACGATTGATGGCAATAACCTCACCGACCGGACTACCTGCGCTCACTAAACTACTAAAGTGCTTATTGCCTTCGTTCATGAATGTGCCTCCGCAGGAGCTGTAGTCTGTGTCGCGCTCTCCGGAACAAGTTGCTCAAGCAGCAACTGCCTTTTGGCAATAAATGTCTGTCGCAGGGATAGATCAAAATATTTATTAGTGGTCCGGAGCGTACAACCGGCTCCCATCGCCGGCTGCAGACCAACACTAATGAGCAATTGGGGATTAATTTCCTGCCTCAGCCAAGTTATGAGTTTTTCCAAAAATCTCGGCGAGGGCTCGCTACTAAAGCTGAAGTGTGCTCTAGGCGCCTTGTTACGCCAGTCATTAAGTATATTTTTTAGCACCACCCTGTCGTGTGCTTCGGCGATCGACAGTTTGTTCTTTTGGGCAATTTCCTGAAGCGTAGCCGTCACTTCCGGCGCGACAGCCTTAGCGCCATGGGCCTCGGCTTTATGCTGTATCAGCTTATCCTCATAGCTCTCCAATTCTTTGATCAACCGACTGATATCTGCCAGATTCTGTACAGTTAAGGGGATCGGGGTGCTGTGCGTATGCGCCTCAGATACCATTATTCAAATCCTCAATAATAGCTTCTTTGTTCTGCTCTAGCTCACCGATGATGTATTCGAGCTGATCATCGAGATCAATCTGGTTGCCGACTGCCGCCATCACATAGTGGTTAATAACATCAGCCATATTGGTCTCAAACCGAACAATAAGCTGCTGCTTTTCTTTGATAATTTCCTGCCGAACTTGTTCGGTCAGTGCCTTACGCTGCTCCTCGATCATAGTGTTGGTTTTTTGAATGGAATCAATGGCTAGGTCTTTCGCATCTACCACTGATTGCTCATACTTATCTAACTCGCTTTGGAGCTTGGCTGTAATCTCGTTCCGCATATACTCATTGAGCTGGGAAGTGGTCAAGCGCAAATCCTGCTGTAAGAACATGGCGCTTTCACCAATGATCTTTTCAAAATGTAACCGGCCCCGGTTGCGAAGTTCTTCCCGAAATGTGGCGTCAAACAAATGCTCAACATCTTTGTTTGCCGCCTCTACTGCGTTCTCTTCTGCGCTCTTTGTCTCCGCCGGACGGCTAGTGCGGCCGACCCGGACCGCTAACCAAATAAAACCAATTCCTGCGGCACCAATTGCAGCAAGGATGAGGAGAAGCCACCAGATTGTCATTTATATTTGCCCACCATTTTGTTTTCCTGCATCAATACCAAACACTGCCTGATAGTCTGTACCTCTTACGCGTAAGACGCTCAAGCTTATGGCTAGTATAGCACTTTAAGGGGCGTGACAATAGTTAATGTTGACACTTTGATCAGCTTGCAGCGTTTTCGCTATACTAGTAATAACTACATGGGTAACAAGAAAGGAGTCTTATGGCAGAGATGCATGAACTAACAACAAATGACGGATCTTTCCCGGTATATGTCACCCGCCCTAGCGGTGACATAAAAGGAGGACTAGTTGTCATACATGAGGTCTGGGGGCTCGTAGACCACATTAAGGCAGTCGCTGACCGTTTTGCAGGCGAGGGATACGTCGTCGTCGCGCCGAACCTTTTGGCTGATACTGGCATTACCGATGAGCTGGCCGGCAGTTTACAAAAAGAGCTATTTGATCCTGAACGCCGTAGCCAGGCACAACCTAAACTGCGAGCATTGATGGCACCGATGCAAGCACCGGGTTTCAGCGACAAAACACTCGCTCGGGTGCAAGCCTGCTACCAATATCTCTCTGGGCAAAACCAAGTCGGTGATCGCATCGGCATCACTGGCTTCTGCTTTGGCGGCACGTATAGCTACAGCCTCGCAGTCCATCAACCTGCACTAAAAGCTGCTGTGCCGTTTTACGGACATGCTGACTACAGCGCCAGCGAGCTAAGACAGATCCGCTGCCCCATTCTCGCATTTTATGGTGAGAACGACGAACGGCTTATTGAAGGTTTGCCGGAGCTGAAAGACAAAATGAAAGAAGCCGACGTTGACTTCACTGCTCAAGTATATCCGAACTGCGGACACGCCTTCTTCAATGACACCAACGAATTTACATATAACGAGGAAGCAGCGAGTGACGCTTGGAGCAAGACGCTCAGCTTTCTTGATCAAAACCTGGTATAGCTACAGGCGTCTAGGCAGTCAACCTACTTAGTTGCTGCACCAGGTAATCCAGCTGGCTGGCGGTAGTTTGCCGACCCATCGTAAGGCGCAGTGATGAACGAGCATCCTCATCGCTCAGTCCAATCGCTTTGAGCACGTGTGATGGTTCTTCTTCGCTGGCCGTGCAGGCCGAGCCTGCCGCTGCCTGGATACCCGCTTCGTCAAGCATCATAAGGACTCGCTCGTTATCTGTATCCGGTAGGGTGAAGTGCAGGTTGTTGGGTAACCGATAATCGCGCGAGCCGTTGACCTGTGCCTCGGGGACGGCTTTATTAAGGTCGTGAAGAAACTGATGTTGCAGCTTTAAGAGCCGTCTGGCCTCTTGATGGCGATCGCTCTGCACAAAATTAAGCGCCGTTGCCAGTCCAATGATACCTGATATATTTTCTGTACCGGCTCTGAAGCCCCTTTCTTGGCCGCCGCCATCTATAAGCGGTTCTAGGCTGAGGCTGCCACGCACATACAAGACACCGGTTTGCTTCGGACCATATATCTTAGAGCCATTGATACTTAACAGGTCGACACCGAGTCTGGCAACATGGAGATCAAGGTAGTTAGACGCCTGACAAGCATCGCTGTGAAAATATATCGGAGTTTTTGTGTCTCGCCCCGCCCGTATCTCAGCAACTATTTTTGCAGCTTCCCTTATTGGCTGGATTGTCCCAATTTCATTATTGGCATACATAATGCTGACAAGAACAGTGCTGCTATCTATCTTCTTTTTAAGATCATTGAGGTCAATCCGACCATCAGGATGTACGCTGACTTCCCTGCAGTCGTATCGCCTGGCCGGAGCCAATACAGAAGCATGCTCAATAGAGCTCACGACTATATTGCCGTCAGGAAATTGTCGCATCACTCCGTGGATAGCCAGGTTGTTGGCCTCACTGCCTCCAGCCGTAAAGATTACCTCTCCGCTCTGCGCCCCAAGCCAATACGCAATACGAGTCCTCATATCGTATAGTGCACGACGCACCTCCCGGGCAGACAAATATGTTGCAGAGGGGTTATAGAACTGTTTGGTGTAAAACGGCTGCATAGCTTCAGCCACGCGCTCGTCGAGGGGCGTCGCAGCAGCATGATCCAGGTAGATTGGTGTTCGCTTCATCGTCATGGCTATACTCCGAATAGCTTACGGGCATTCTCGGTTGTTTGCCTCGCTATTGTTTCTACTTGCTCTGTGCGCAAATCGGCCAGGAATTCTGCAACCGTCCGTATGTGCTTCGGCTCATTGACCTGTCCCCTGAAAGGCATCGGAGTCAGAAACGGTGCATCGGTCTCGAGCAGCATACTATTAATCGGCATGGTCCTATAGAGCTCTTTTTGGGATGCCTCTTTTGTGAAAGTCGCAATGCCGTTCACGCCTATCATGAGGCCGTAACTGAGCGCTTTATCTAGATTCGTTTGAGTGTCGGTAAAACTATGCAGCACCCCCCGAATACCACGGTATTCATCAAATATCTTCCAGAAGTCATTGAAGGCTTCACGGACATGGAAAATCATTGGCAGATCAGCTGAAAGCGCAAGCTCGATCTGTGCCCGCAGCAGCTGCTGTTGGGCTGCTTTAGGAGAATG
Source organism: Candidatus Saccharimonadota bacterium (assembly GCA_027314885.1). Taxonomy (GTDB): domain Bacteria; phylum Patescibacteriota; class Saccharimonadia; order Saccharimonadales; family UBA4665; genus JAJZAF01. The sequence continues at coordinate 20,395 of DAHUZY010000003.1, forward strand.
TAGGTAGTAGTAGTCAAGTCCGCACTCACCGACAGCTACTACTTTCGGCTGCGTCACCAGTTGACTGAGTTGAGGCTGCCAATTCGTCTGGACTTGGTAGCGCTCGGCTTCATGCGGATGGATGCCTACCGCCGCATAGCAACTCGGCTGCGTCAGTACAAAGCGAGCAGCAAGTTGGCTATCACCGACATCACAGCCTACCACTACTAATCTGTTGACCCCGGCACTGTGAGCTGCCGCTAGTACCGTTTCCGGTTGGGCGCCCGCAAGTTGAGCCCACAAGCGCTCGGTCATCGTTTCTCCCAAATCGGATTGGGCTATGGACTGGATGTGGCAGTGCGTATCTGTCAACTCAATCATGACTGCCCTTTCTATTTCACTATCGTCTGAGAGTGCGACTCTTCCTGCTTGGGGAACAGCACCTCACGAGATACTTTTACCTTCGGCCCGGTAAAGATTGCCTGAATCTTTTCAGCAGTATCGGGCAATAGTGGTGCTAGCAGACGGGCGATAGTAATAAGGGAACCGACCTGATACATAAGTACTTCCTTAAGATGTTCCTCGTCACCATCTTGCGCAATCACCCATGGCTTCTCTTCGTCAATATATTGGTTGAGTCCGCGCACCTGTTCCCAGACAGCATCAAAGGCCCGATCAAAGCGGCAATTAGCGAAGGCTTGCTCATAATCTGCGCTGTCGTGTTCCGCCGGTTTGGCCTCCCTGATATCACCACCGAGATACCTGTCTACCATCGCGACCGTACGCTGGACCGCATTACCAAGTTCATTGGCAAGTTCATTGTTATAGGCAGCATTGAGTCTTTGCCAGCTGAAATCTCCATCTTCATACGGCGGAATGTGCCTTAAGAAGAAATAGCGGTAGCCGTCAACACCGTATTTTTGCACCACTTCGCGCGGATGCACTACGTTTCCTATTGACTTACTTATTTTCTGCCCCTCTACCGTAATAAAGCTATGCACGAATAGCGCTTTCGGCAAAGGGATATCGAGGCTGAGCAGCATGGCCGGCCAGATGGCAGCATGAAAACGCAGGATATCTTTACCAATGACATGAACGTCAGCCGGCCAGTAATGTGTGAAATCATTATGCTCTGGATACCCAAGAACAGTAATGTAGTTCATCAGGGCCTCAAACCAAACATACATAACTTGGGTGTTATCGCCGGGCACACTTATGCCCCAGGAGATTTTGTCTTTGGGCCGGGAAATACTAATATCGTCAAGGCCGCCTTTAAGCAGCGATAGAATTTCGTTGCGCCGGGAGGCCGGTATAATCCTGTAGGCGTTGCTCTCAATAGCCTTAATAACCTCATCGGTATAACTACTAAGCTTAAAGAAATAGTTGTCTTCTTCCACCCGTTCATAAGGTTGTTTATGAGCCGGGCAGACGCCGTTATTTGCCTTTACCTCACTATCGGTGAAAAAGGCCTCATCACCGGTGCAATACCAACCTTTGTAGCTACCTTTATATATATCTCTTTTTAGTTTCTGCCAGATAATTTGTGCGCGCTGTTCATGACTACGGTCAGTGGTACGAATAAAACGGTTATTACTAATGTTCAAAAGTGTTTTGAGGTCAGCAAACCGCTGAGATACCTGGTCGGTATAGGCTTTTGGATGAAGCTGGAGACTAGCAGCCTTTTCTGCGATCTTGCCGCCATGCTCATCGGTGCCAGTGCTGAAAATAACTTCGGCACCTTGTAGACGTGCATAACGAGCCAGGACATCTCCGTAAAGCAACTCTAACGTAAAACCGATGTGAGGATCGGCATTCACATAGGGAATAGAGGTGGTAACATAATATCTCTTCATATACGTGCTCCTTATTGTATCAGGAGGAGGAAATCTATAATACTGTAGCTCTTACTACTGGCTATAGGTAACACTCGTTAGAATCTGATTGGCTGTCTTCACTTCGGCACCACTAAGCCAGTTCTGCGCTGCAGGCACACTCGCAAACAGGTTGCCATCCGGTAACCCGCCACTTTCTGTAACAGCGAGTAATTGTTGCCCGATATCCCCCGGGCGCTCGGGATTAGTGAACTGGTGATACGGCGGTTCCGCAGCAGATACGATCGTACTTCCAGCCATGAACGGGGTATTTGTGCTATTAAGGGCATGCGCAGCCGAAACCAACGTCACAAAATCTTCAACTGCGTACTGTGCAGGGGAGGTATTGAGGTGATCAATCAGCTGTACCGCTTCCAGGGCAGCTTCTTCTGCCGGCAGCACATTAGCAACTGAGATACTCTCTGTCCTGCGCACTCCGGTCACCTGCGCACTCGGCATATAGACTACCTTGACCTTGCCCGAAGGACTGGTGATGGTATCGACTTCCTGCCCGCTGCTATTTTGACCAGGAGTATAACTTGCTTGGGTGAGCCTCCAAGTCGATGGATACTTGAGGCAGAGACCACCATAACTTGAGCAAAAGGACTGCCACCCCGCATATTGAGCAGGGTTGGGGCCAGGTGCCACTTTATTTTGAGCCGATGACACGACTTTTGAGCCCTGTGCTTTAGCCGGCGATTTGCGAAAGTGCACGTAGAGAAGCCCCCCTGCCATAACAATCAGCAAGATGATAACTATGAACATCAATACCTCAAATATGCTGAAGCCGCTCTGGCTGTTCTGTTCTTCTGCGCGTCTTTTATAGCGCGCACTGGGGTGGCGTTTCATGCTGGTTTAAGCATAAGCTATGAGCGACACATAAGGCAATCTTACGACAAAGGCGACTGGTCTATGTACTTCTGGCAAAAGTATTCAAATACCGCATTCGTCCAACCAAAGCCAGTTTGACTTGGATAGACCCCCTTAAGCGGTGGCTTCTCGGGGGAAACCACGTTATATTTCTCCAGGAAGAGATGCTGCGCGTGAAACCAGTGACAATTTGTCTTAAGCCACTTCATGGCAATCTCCCGGGCTTCCTTGTTATATCCGTAACGTTCCAAGCCACCAACAACAATAAAGTGCAGTGGCGCCCAGCCGTTTGGATATGCCCATTGAGTAGGCATGCTGCCGAGCACGAATTGGCCCAGCGGTAAGGCATCGGTAGTGCTCAGACCACCCTTGTGCTCAAAACGATGCAGGCCCTTTACTAATGAGGCCGCTTGTTTCTCATCGACCATACCGGCCCACATCGGGTAGTAAGTAGCGAGACTGGAGGTCGGCCCGCGTTTTTGCTTAACATAGTTATAGTCATAATAAAGACCACGTAAACGGTCCCACATTAACTTGTCCATATGGATTTTGCGCTGGCTAGCAACGTCATCCCAATACGCCGCTGTGCGCTCATCATTAAAAATACGAGCTGCTCGCGCAAAGTCAGTCTCATATTTATAGAGCAAGGCGTTTAAGTCAACCGGCAGAAAGTTAAGAGCGTGCCGGTCAAAACGCGGCGTCATATCCCAGCCACTTTCGCTCTCGGCCAGGTCATGCAGATAATTTATATCGTAATAACGGCTAAGGCCTCTGTAGGCGAGTCGTTCATTGGGTTTTTTAACACCGATCCAGACCGTCCTATATTCCTCTTCCGCTACCTCGATCGCACTCTTGAGCCACTTATCTCCCATCTTATATGTGTTATAGACATCGAATATGAATGAAGTGAGAAAAGGCGGCTGCGAGCGGCCGGTTAGGTAGGTCCGCGAAGCGTTAGGGATGATCTTAAAACGGTTAAACAGAAAAATCAGGTCTTCTAAGATGCCGACAACAAGTTCTTTATGGGCCTGGTCAAGCATGCCTTGCACCATGAAATAGCTGTCCCAATAGTACAGCTCGTTATAGTCGAAGCCTGTCTTGACGCGGTACGAGGGTACAAGATATGGGTGCGGCAAGCCCAGCAAACTTTCGTCATCTTTGGGATGGTAGCGTTCAACCTTTTTCCAATAGGCTGCAATATATTCCCGCGCTTCCCGCACGTCTTCAGCGGTCAGATCTTTGTTCGCCCGCAGCGCGAAGATGTTATGGGGGACCAATTTTTTTAAATTGTCTTTTGGGTGGATCGATAACATACCCACAGCCTACGGCCACAGAACCCCCTCGTCAAGGAGTTTATGCATATACCCGCCTGTATTCAGGCTCAGCGGTGAGCGGGGATGCCTTAAAAGTCTCTAGAACGATTGCCGTTGTTCTCTCGTGGTCGAGCTTCGTTGACCACAATCGGCCGACCGTCAAGCTCTTTGCCATTGAGCTTATCAATGGCTGCCTTGGCTTCTTCGTCAGTTGACATTTCTACAAAGCCGAAGCCTTTGCTACGATTTGTTTCACGATCCGTAATAACGTTCGCAGATACAACTGTGCCGGCTGAGGAGAAGAATTCCCGCAGACTATCATCTGTCGTTGCCCATGCCAGTGATCCAATAAATAACTTGTTTGCCATATCCTTACTTTCTGTCGTGTATAACCTGAGGTAATCTGGCAAACCAGTTAGCTGCGCCTCTTGCACACGTTCTTAAATTATTTTCTCTAGATATTAGCAGCATTCTAGTGGTGGCAGTGTATCAGGCACACCTCAATACTGTCAACTGTTTATCAGGGGCAGAAATTTTCTCTTTAAAGCTCTACTGCTCTTTTGCGAGCAATACCCTAGGTCCAATACCATACCATGGCATTACCTAATATACGTATGTGTGGGGACTTTGGTTTGGTAATAGAGTAATAAAAAAGACCTCAAAACAGAAGTCAAAGTGATTATGGTGGAGCACTTCGAAAAAAGTTCACCCCTCATAGTAGAAGAGATAGCTAGATGGAGGGATTTACTCTGGGAGGATTGGCTAGACTACAAAGCTGAGGAGAAAAGACGTAAGAGAGTGGGAGTTCCCTAGCGGTTAGCGCCCTTAGTTATAACTCTACGATTAGAGTTATAAGGATGCCGACTGGGAGTCGATGGTGATTCTGCCGGCATCTATTACATCTTTAGCTATTTTTTTAACCGACTCGACATCTTCTTGGGGCGCTGGTGAATAATCACCGTATGCGCCGCCAGGTGTACCATCTTGGGGGTCGGGAATATTCGCATTTGGGTCCCAAAGTGAAATTAGTACTTCTTCTTCATCGCTATCAACGATTAAATATCGCTTGTCTGCTTCTTCACCCCGTTCACCTTCTTGTGCTACATGAAGACCATCTTCACCTATACCGCCAGGCTCAAAAGATTGTCCCATGTCTCTCAAAACCAAGTTACCTTTCATTACTACCGCTCGCATTGTGCCGCGTACACCAATAAATGGTTCCTGCCAGGGAGTAAGGCCCACTTCAACTGATATGCCATCTTGCTCGTGTTCAGCAATTACATAGCCATTGGGTCTAACCTTTAATGCGCCGTCTGCACCAGTCAGGGCATCTATAAATTCATCATTAAGTCTCGGCATTGTTTACGTCCTTATCACTTTAGCTCATTGGGGTTATTTTACTAACAAACAATTTTCTTGCAAGCATAAGCAAACTAAAATGACCTCTAAAAACAGAGGGCATTACGCTTATGCTTGGTGGAGCTGCCGGAGATTGCATCCGGGTCCGTCGGTTTATCTTGGTTAGTCTTCTACAGGCATAGTTCGTTTTAGGATCTTAGGCAAGCGGATATCGAAACGAACAAACATTCCGTTGCAGCAGTCCTCATCTTAGCAAGCAGTTTAGACACTTCTGCTTGTGCGTCCAGAAGATATGACACGCTTTCGCATTATCTGGCGTCATGCTCGGCATGGCTTTAGATTAAACTAAAGCTGGTGCAAACTGAGGCACAAATGCGTTACGCAAGTATGCTACAGCGTTGCGGATTTTAGACGTTGCATCTAAAAGATTTTGCCTATAACGCTGACAAGCGACCTGCTGATTTAACCGATAAAGTCCAACGTCGAGCTTAACATTCAGCCCCGCGTCAATTTAGTCATCTCATCAAAATGACTATTTATGTATTATACACCATTCACGGTTAAAGTGCTAGTGCTCGTGTAGCTGTTTTATACTCCGAGCTGGTGATCACAAGCACCGGTTTTTCCGGGACGACAGACAATTTGATGAAGCTGCTGGAGTGTAGAAACAAGCTGGAGGAGTTGGTCTTCACCGAGTCGGCCAAATTCCGGTCCGAATGAGCGCCGTATGAGCGCCGTAGCGGCCTCTGTCACTTGCATCCCCTGCGTGGTTGGAGCGGTGATATGCCTGCGACGATTGGTTGGATCAAGCCTTGTCACGAGTAAGCCCTTGTCTTTAAGTAGCTTAATCTGACGGCTTATACTCGCTTCGGTCTGACCGAGTGACGAGGCAATAGTCCGTTGCTGGACTCGCGGATTCCACTCTAACACCATCAGCAGTTTGTACTGACTTAGACCAATACCAAGGTGTGTCTGCAGTGCTTCGTCATACTGCTTACCGAGCACTTCGGACAGGTGCTGCAATAGATAATTGAGATTAGTTGTTGGCCCCATCTATTTCTAGTTTAAGTCTATATACTTAACTAGTCAAGCTTTATGTATAGAGCGCCTTGAAAAGCTTATGCCATTCTTCCAGGCTGAGGGATTGTGCACGTAGATTTGCACTAATACCACTTTTTTGGCACGCATCCTCTACGCCTTCCTTCTGAATGCGCAGACCTGCACTGAGACTATTTTTAAGGGTCTTGCGGCGCTGGCTGAAACCGGCTTTCAATACCCGAAAAAAGGCTGCTTGATCAACGTCAGGGAATATCACTTCAGGCCGGCGATTAAGTATAAGCAGCTGGGAATTAACTTTTGGAGGTGGTGTAAACAGCTCGGCCGGTAGGCGTATCCCTTCGCTAACCTGCCAGAAAAACTGAGTAGTCGTACTGAGCAAGCTCATCTGCCCCGGTTTTGCGCTCACCCGCTGTGCAACTTCCTCCTGCACAAGCACCACTGCGAGAATCGGTGGATTAGCGGTTTCGCTCAGCAATTTGAGTAAATGGTTTGTGATGTAATACGGCAGATTGGCAACCACCTTATACCCCGGTGGTAACTTCCCAAGATCAAAGCGCAGGATGTCTGCCTGTTCCACTATAAGGTTCTCTGCCGGCACACGTTGCGGCAGCTCTTTTGCAAGTGTTTTATCAAGCTCAACAGCAATGACCTGCCTGGCACGAGCAACAAGCTGAACAGTCAAAGAACCTAGGCCAGGACCAATTTCAAGGACTGTATCATCAGCACTCAAGCGGGCTGCATCACAGATTGCCTGAAGACTCGCCTCATCACTGAGCCAATGTTGGCCGAGCGACTTATTCGGCGGTGGTTCTGATACAGAGCTCATTTAACCTCTCTTTGCGTCACGGCGGGAACGCAGATATGCCTGTTTTAAGATAACAACCAGGATTTTGGCTGGCCAGGCCAGCTCTAGATATATTAGTGTTTAACACAATCATGAGGTCTTGCTCAGCAGGAGTTGCCTGGCTTGGCAGTATGCCAACTAAGTTACTATGTCCCGTCAGGCTTGCGGTGTTATTCCAAGTTGTTGTAGAAAATTGGTATGCGCCGTAGAAACCATTGCCGGTATTATCCTGGTAGTTACCGCCCGATTCACACTCTCTGAGCGTGTAGAGCCAGGTTGCGAGATTACCGCTCACAGGGGCGGTACCAATGAGTTCAATCTCCGGAACTGGAGGCTCCACTTCAACTGACTGTAATTTAGTCCGTGCACCTGTTTTGGCATTTATTACATAGGTGGTAAGCAACGTACCCGGAGAACCTTGCTGTTGGACCGCGCTTGTCCCCACCGATAGATTAGGGTCGTTCTCAGTCTGAACAGGCTCAGGAATTGGCTGGGTAGCGGTGACCACTTGTTCACCCTTATGCAGTACAAGGATTTGCGTGTTCGGAGTGATTGGGGTATTCAGCGATGGCTGGACGGTATCACCCGGCCGCAGCACTATGTGTTTTGCTTTCAGCATATCGCCCACTGTTTTAGGCAATGCTCGCGTAGCAATGGGTGTGCCGTAGAGAACTAGGCTGACGGGTACCGATTGTTCAATCGTAATAACTTTGCCGATGGCGCCCCCGCCTATATAACTCGGGCTCGGACTGTCCGTAACTTTATCTTCAGGGTAAAGCGTAAAACCTGCTTGTTGAGCTATAGCTCTCGGCGTAGCCGCAGCACTGAAGCTATATGTCCGAGAACTTCCTTCTACAATCTCTACCGGCGTTGCCCGAAGGATGTTAATACGAAAGTCATTACTATTGATCCTGGTCACCTCGCTTGGCTGCACTACGTCACCTTCATGAAGCATGATGTGTAGCCTATTAAGAAGCGCACCCACGGTCGGCTCATTGCTCGGCACCGTCTGCAATACGCCGTCATGGCGGACGAGCACAATGTAAGCGTTATTCGCCGGGTGGTCTATTTTGTTGACAACGAGAAAAGCCACAATGGCAACAATGAGCAGTACGAAGAAAGTACCTCCCGCGGTTGCGTACGGGTGACGGCTGGCGCGTTTCATTTTACGCACCGTTTTGGGCCAACGCAAACGTCGGTAGCGCATAAAACGAACTTGGGTTTTTTGTAGTCTCTGCCACATAAACAGATACACTATTGTAACAAAATCCTTATACTTCTGACAGCTTCACAAGGGTGCTTATAATTTCTTCAACCCGGCGAAAGCCATATCGAGCTTTCGGGCTCCTTTGCCTTTAAAATATACGACTGCCATTTCGCCATCTACTTCAAGTACGGTGCCCTTACCGAATACTTGGTGTTGCACGCTATCACCCTCAATAAGTTCGGGAATCACATATGGCTCGCCGGTAGGATGCGGTTGAAATGTAGGCGTACTCGCCGGATTGACTGCCTGCATCAGCTGACCATCAGCTTCGGATAGAAAACGGCTGGGCGGATTATGTTGCACGCCGCCATAGAGTAATCTGCTGGTCGCGTAGCAAAGATAGAGCTCCTCTCGCGCCCGTGTCATGCCGACGTAGCAGAGCCGGCGTTCCTCTTCCATGTCCTGTTGATCATAAAGTGCGCGAGAATGAGGGAAAATAGTTTCCTCCATACCGGTTATAAAGACGACGGGGAATTCCAGGCCCTTGGAGGCATGTAAAGTCATCATGGTCACGTTATCCCCACCGAAGTGAGCGTTGTCCAAATCACTCATGAGAGCTACCTCTTCCAAGAAGCCTTCTAAACCGCTTTCCTCGTACTCAGCAGCAACGCTCAACAGTTCTTTGACGTTTTCCTGACGAGCCTCGCCCTGAATAGTGCCATCGCTCAAGTATTGGATATAGTCTAGTCGGCGCAGAAGTACATCAATTAGCTCGCTCACGCTGAGTGATTGTGCAGTCTGGCGCAAGTCAAGAAGCATGCCCCCGAGCTCATTAAGCCCGCGGCGGGCAGCAGGCGTCAGTTCAGTACAGTCATTGACGGTCTCGAGCGCAGTGGAAAGCGACAAGCCGTTGCTCGTCTGCCATGAAAAAAATGTCAGTACACTTTTGACGCCAATACCCCTGGTCGGCACATTGATAATGCGCTCAAAACTGACTTTATCTTCTGGCTGAAATAGTACGCGTAAGTATGCAAGTATGTCCTTTATTTCCTTACGGTCATAGAAGCGCACACCGCCAACCACTCTATACGGCACCCCGTAGCGAACGAAAGCTTCTTCGAGTGAGCGGCTCTGGGCATTTGTTCTATAGAGAACCGCATAGTCCTTAAGCCTATGGTGACCGCTATCAAGACCGAGACGCATCTGGCGAATTACGGCTTCAGCTTCGCTACGCTCATTGCCTGAGGGCATTATTTGCACCGGCAAGCCCGTCTCAGCTTCTGTCCAGAGATTTTTCTCTGAGCGCTGAGCATTCTTCATAATGACAGACTGGGCAGCCTGCAAGATGTTTTGTGTGCTGCGATAATTTTGCTCAAGCTTAATGACGCTGCAGTTGGCGTAATCGTTCTCAAAACGTAAAATATTGCGGTAATCTGCAGCCCGCCAGCTGAAAATACTCTGCCAGTCGTCACCCACAACAGCAACGTTCTGGTCCTTGCCGGTGAGCAACTTGACCAGCTCGTACTGCGCAGCATTAGTATCTTGGTATTCGTCAATCATGATGTAGCGAAACTGTGTCTGCCATTTCTCTCGTACTGCCTTGTGTTTTTGGAGCAATTGGACGGTCTTCATAATAAGGTCATCGAAGTCCAGTGCCAGTGCATTACGCAGCGTCCGTTCATATACCGGGTAAATATCTGCTGCTGTTTTCTGGGTTGGCGTGTAGGCTGCTTCTCTATATTCTTCGGGCGTGAGGAGCTCATTCTTAGCACTGCTAATAGTGGCAATGACCTGACGAGGAGGAAAGCTCTTTTCGTCAACCTTCAGCTCACGCATCACTTGCCGAATAGCAGCTTGCCGGTCAGACTCGTCAAAGATGACAAAACGACTTGGCACACCAATTACATCACCGTCAGCCCGGAGCAAACGGACACAAATGCTATGAAAGGTCCCCATATATGGCATAAAGCCGCGACTATCTTCGTCAGCCCCTAGCAGGGCAGCAACCCTTTGGCGCATCTCACCAGCTGCCTTATTAGTGAACGTTACGGCGAGAATGTGGAATGGAGAGACCTGTTTCACTGCTATAAGGTAGGCGATGCGGTGTGTTAATGCCCGAGTCTTGCCTGAGCCCGCACCAGCCTGAATAAGGAGCGGCCCTTCAGTGGTCGTGACGGCTCGGCGCTGTTCCGGATTAAGTCCCTGCAATAAACGATCTTGGTCCACTATAATATTCTAGCTGATAGGGTAGCGTCTGGGCTACTTTTAACTCGATCTCTTGGCATCATGCAGCATGTGGTAGGCTGCCGACACAATACCGGCAAACTTTGTGTAGTTCAAACTGGCTGCACCTGGCAGCAAGCCGTCGACCCCAT
>DAHUZY010000003.1:31281-40382 GCA_027314885.1 Candidatus Saccharimonadota bacterium
CGCGCATATCTTTAGATGTTTGCCGCCCATAAAGCTCAGCTATGATAGAACGAATCCATGACACGGCTAGAGAGATATCGTCAGGCGTTGCCGGCGTTCCGCCACCAAACGTGCTAATAGCCCAGACTGGTTCATAGGCTACTACCACCCTTTCAACCTCATCGGATGTTAAATTGGCCAGCGCAGTGGTGAGCTGATCGTGAACGACGCGCTTGGTCTCACCGTTTTCCCGTTCCTGTTTGGTTTCTCCCACGCAGAGCACAGGGGTAATACCGTTGCGGATCGCAGCCTGGACTTTATTACATATAAGATCAAGGCTTTCATTAAAGTAGATACGACGCTCGCTGTGACCAATTAAAGCGTAGTCAGCAATACCCCTCAACATCGTGAAGCTTACCTCCCCAGTAAAGGCTCCCTCATCCTTGCAATAGGCATTCTGAGCAGCAAGGCGAAACTTACGACGATCGATCTCTCGGGATAACGGCTGCAACGCTAGCAAGCTCGGCGCGAGTACTACCTCTATGTCTCGATGCAGCGAGATGTGATCATTGAGCCGTTTCACGAGCAGACTCGACTCGTGGATATTGAGGTTCATCTTCCAATTACCGATGATAAGAATACGTTTCATGATATGTATGTCTCTTATTGTACTCCTAATGCTTACTCAGTAATGCTTCAATTCCCGGCAAAGCATGTCCGGACATGAGCTCCAGACTGGCGCCGCCACCAGTTGAGACATGACCAAAGGCGTCAATCAGGCCGCGACTCTCGATATACCCCACTGTATCACCGCCGCCTATGACTACAAACGGTTTATGTCCGAAGTCGCCGAGCAGCGCTTCAATAACAGTCTCAGTACCATGTGCTGTTGGACCAATCGGTCCCTGCAAGCTATCGGTTTCAGTTACCCCCATAGTGCCGTTCCATACCACTGTACGAGCCAGCTGTATGCCCCCGGCAATGAAGGCAGCGCTGAACGGCCCGATATCTAGAATTCTCTCTTTAGGCAAGACCCTAGTCGAGTTCGTCGACACCCGCTTCGGGTAATGCATAACATCGGCAAGACTGTGAGTACTTATATCTACCAAGCGTGTCGGGGCAGTTTTATCTATCCACTTAGCAACAACCACGTCATGCGGCAGTGCAAACACAAAGGGCCGTTTTTTCGCTTCTTGGGCTGCTTTCTTGAGCAATGAGCGAGCAACCGGCAGTTCAGATTCGTCATACATACTGTCGCCGATAGAGATATTCCCTGCCAACAAAAACGGATTAGCGAGCGCACCGCCAATCGCCACAAAGTCGGCCATTTTAATGAAACGTTCAATTATCTCAATTTTATCCGCTACTTTAGCACCGCCGATGATAGCCATGAGCGGCCGCTTTGGTTCTTGCATGGCTGACGTGATAGTATCAACTTCTTTTTCCAGTGATAGGCCGGCAACACTCGGGAGTAAATGGGTGATTGCATTCATGCTCGCACCCACGTGATGAGCTGAGGCGAAGCAATCCTGCACAAATAGATCGGGTTTAGTAGCCTTCACAATGGCTTTGGCAAATTCCTCATCATTATTATCCTCCCCGGGATAAAAACGGACATTCTCAAGCATAATAAGCTGTTTTGGCTTTAAGCTATGTACTGCTTTTTCAACAGGGGCGCCAATACAATCAGGCACAAAGGAGATGTCATGTCCAACGAGCTTAGCAAGACGTGCTGCGACTGGCTTTAAGCTCATGGTCGGCACCGGCTTGCCATCAGGCCGACCCAACTTGCCAATAATAATGATTCTGCAATCAGCCTTAATGAGCGCTCTTATGGTTGGCAAGTTACTGAGCAGACGAAAATCACTCATAACCCTCTGCCCGTCTGCACTGAGGGGTGCATCAAGTTCGGCCCTTAAAAGGACCGTTTTGCCTTGGATAGGAATGTTACGGATTGTTTGTTTGGTGAACATGAGTGACTACTCTACCTCTATTCTAACACGCGCACTTTAATCGTATCAGTGGTGCCAACGACGCCTGGGTAACGACCGGAGGCACTGACAATAATGTCTCCTTTATGGAGCAGCCGCTTTTGACGCATCCAATCAGTGAGCTTAATTGCTGCAAGTGGATCGGGTGGACGGACATAACTGCTATTTCCATACACGACTGCCAGCTGCTGTGCTACCCGGGTATCGCTGGCTACCGAAATGAGTGGTATGGTAGTCCGATGCGAGGCAATTTGCAGGGCTGTTGCTCCGGATTTGGTCTCAGCTACAATAGCCGTTGCTTGGACCTCCTCAGCGAGTTTGATGACCGCCTGACTAATAGCCGCCTGGCGTGAGTGATCGGGGTTCTCAACTGGAAAGCTGACACTGAGCGGCATGTGCTCCTCAGTGTAGGTAATGATCCGCTGCATGGTGGTAACTGCCTCAATGGGATATTGGCCGGCAGCAGTTTCTTCGCTCAACATAACGCAGTCTGCTCCGATAATAACGGCGGTTGCAACATCCGATACTTCAGCCCGTGTCGGCTCCGGTTCATTCGTCATGCTCGCAAGCATCTGGGTTGCAACGATTGTGGGAACACTATAGCGGCGCCCGAGCCCGATAATTTCCCTTTGCACAATCGGTACGCTCTCAGCCGGAGTTTCTACTGCCAAGTCGCCACGTGCGATCATGACACCATCGGCTTCCCTGACAATTGTCTCAAGATTATTTACGGCGGCTTTCGTTTCTATTTTTGCAATTACTTTGACATCGTAATTCAGACTTTTTAGGAGGCGGCGGAGGAGCTGAATATCCTCTGCTTTCTGTACGAAACTTAAGGCTACATAGTCTATATCCTGGCTGGAACCATACACCAGATCGGCCCGGTCTTTTGCAGTAATAATGTCACCGCCAAAATCCGTGTCCGGCAAATTAATACCTTTACGCCGCAGTAGAACGCCGTCGTTTTCAGCAGTTACAAAGACCACCCCTTCACGTACGCTTGTCACTGTTGTCCGTAATTTACCATCGTAAAGGTAGAGAGATTCACCGCGCCTTATCTTTTTACTTAAATCATACTGCGTCGGGATGTGGCCTGTATTCTCATAGTCTGCTTCGTAGGCAAAGCTCAACGACTGACCCTTATTTATGGTGATCATACCCGCAAAGTCACCGAGACGGATCTTCGGACCCTGCAAGTCTTGAATAATGGCAACCGGCTTGTTTGCCAATTGGGCAGCCTTCCTGATCCAGGCAATTTGCTGGGTTCTCTCCTTATTGTCCCCATGGCTGAAATTGAAGCGCAAGCCATTTACGCCGGCAGCAATTAGCTTCTCGATCGCCTCATAGCTATTGACTGACGGACCGATTGTCGCAATTATCTTGGTCCGTTTAGTGTCTACGGATTCTCGTTTGATCACAGACTGCACCGACATACCCACCTCGCGTCTCGTGAATTATAAGTAATGTGTTCGTATTCTTATCTTATCACAGACGGCCATGCAGCAGGCGACGGCGCCAGAACCAAGCACCGATAAGGCTAGCCGCCGCAAATAGCCCGATCACGTTACCTGGACCGGTATTATTCAGTGTTTTGGGAGTAGTTTGGCTCCCATCTTTGGCTGCTGCAGCCCCCTTGTTCGTTATCTGGGCATTGCCGGCACGGGCGGTTTCGCTGCCTGCTGCCTGCTGTGTCTTGGTGGTCGGGTGTGTTGATGTGCCGGTATTAGTCTTATGGGGCTGAAATATAAGTACAATCACCACCACAAAGACAGCTATGATAATACAGTAAAGACCGTAGATAAGTGCTTGCTTACGGCTGAGCTTCATAACAAATCTCCCATTCACGTCTTATAGAGATAATATACTAATTTTTACATTTAGGCAATTTAGAATTGCATTCACTGTCCTGAAAAATAACCAGGTTCGTCCGAATATAAGCCAAAACGTACGCATATTTCTAACCCTGATTATTTTGTGATAGTTCATGCCCTTCCGCTACTATAAAGTCATAGGTATTATGCATTCAGAAGCACAACACATCCCCAGTCTTATCCAGGCGCTTGAACCCGTCATACATAGCTACGGCTATTGGGCTGTAGGGGGTCTGGTGCTATTGGAGGACTTTGGCATACCGGTGCCGGGGGAAACTACCCTCATCGCCGCTGCCTTCTTCGCCGGCCTCGGGCAACTTAATATCTTTTTAGTCGTACTCATTGCAATTTTAGGCGCGGTAATTGGTGATAATATCGGTTTCGCAATTGGCAAATTTGGCGGCCACCCACTTGCGGAACGATTCGGTAAGTATGTCTGGCTGACCCCTGAACGCATCAACCAAGCTGAGCAGTTCTTTAATCGTTACGGTGGCAGAGTGGTTATAGTCGCCCGGTTTATTGAAGGCCTCAGACAACTCAACGGCATTATCGCGGGTATAAGTGAGATGAGGTGGCGCAAGTTTCTGTTATTTAACTGTATCGGGGCCACCATCTGGGTCAGTATCTGGTCAGCTATCGGATACTATAGCGGTGAACATATTGAGACATTTTTACGATATGAGCTGTACCTGACCGCGGCAGTACTTGCAATAATCGTGGGCTATATATCTTATCGGATTATCTATCGTAAGAGACTTACCAAGTAGTCACCTACGGGTTTACGAAATATTGGCGGTTTATAGTACACTTGCTAATATTAATTATAGTAATAAAGCTTATATAGAATACAAAATTATGCCAGAAAGTCTAACACCACATTCCGTGACCCCGGAAGATACAGATGAAGTTACGGTCGGCAATCGTCAATTTACAGTCGGCAAAGAGTGGGCTCGCATATACGCGGATCCCTCCTTGCCGCTTGATAATAGGGCTGAGATGGTATTGAGAAATCCGACTACTTATCTACAAGACATAGACCTATCACAGCTCCCACAAGATTTACAAAATGGATGGCGCATACTGTCAGATGAGTGTGAGCAGCTGGCAGAAACTGTCACAACTACCCCAACTCGTTGGGGAGAAGAGGTCAGTGGATTGGAAAAGATCTTAACGCTTGTATCGAGTAATAATGTTAACGCCGGAGCCCGTAAGCAGGTTGGGGATATTATTGGTGCCGCTTCCGGTCTTTTTATGCAGTCAGTTACATATGCGCCGGGCAAAACCCAGAACTATATGAACAACATCAATGGCGCCGAGGCACTACTATCTCGGCCATTGCCAACAAGCCAGGTCTAAACCCCATAACCTGTACAGGGCATGTTATTCCGGGCACAAGTTTATTCAATGAGAGAGTCATTGTTTTTGCTGAGCAAGTTTAGAATTTACATACCTTTTCAAGAACAAGATAAGGTACAGCATTATTTACATCAGGAAAGACAGCTATACTTTATTCTATGGCTACAATGTTCAGCCAACGATTGCAAAAATTACTCGCGGGCACGCAGCCAAAAACTCTGCTATCTTTGATTAATAACTTTGAAGAAAAAAGCTTCGGCATACTATTCTTACTGCTACTTATTTTGCCAGCCCTACCTCTTCCGACAGGCGGAGTAACTCATATCTTTGAAATTATAGCTATGCTACTTGCCCTGGAGCTTATTATCGGCAGGAAGACGGTGTGGCTCCCAAAACGCTGGCTAGACAAAACCCTTCCGAAAGGACTGCAGACATCTGCACTTCCGAGATTTATAAAAATTGTACGGTGGGTTGAAAGATACTCACGTCCAAGACTAAGGCAAGTTCAAAACAACAGCTTCTTTGCAAGAATCATGGGAGTAATAGTGTTGCTCTTTACAGTCTTTGCGTTTCTCGCTCCACCTTTTTCTGGTCTGGATACTTTGCCGGCTTTAGGAGTAGTGCTGCTCTCACTCGGCGTTATTTTTGAGGATATCCTCTTAAGTGCGGCAGGGGTTATTGTCGGGGGAATAGGGGTGGGATTAATCTTTTTATTTGGCAGATTAGTATTGCAACTGCTTTAAAGTCAGGCCGTTAGGCAAGTAAATGGTGCACGATGGTCGCAAATGTCTCATACGATTGCTGGAGCAAAGTGTCATGGCCCGGTAAATGAATTACGGCAATTACGAATACCAAAAAGGTAGCTTTATATAGCAATAACAACCGGTTGCGTGATGGCTTAATGGTGCGGTACGCCGGTGCCATACCTATTATGGTTCTGCCGGTAATTTTATTGATGTAATATCCTATTAAGTAGTATGTAAGGAAGGTGACAAATAGATTATAAATTAATCCTCTTACTAAACGGCGTCCCGATGTGTATACCGTATTTGCGTTTTGAAAGACAACTTTCCCTTTGCGCCTGAGGTCGTGTAGCAACGCCAATTCATCACCGCCCTGCGTGAGAGAGGTATGGTATTTTGTCCAAGCAGATTTTCTGAAGGCAATATTCGTTGCCGTCACATAAAAGGGTCTCCCGGTTAGTTTATACACTGTGGCTACTGTGCCAAACAATATCTTCGGATACTGCTTTCCCCACCAAGGGCCGTCTTCATAGGCGCATGGTCCCGCCACCGCTACGCATGTATCGTAGCGTCTGAATGCATCATCAATGGTCTGTAGCCAATTCCGTGGATGTACCGTATCGGCATCTGTAGATATAACAATTTCGCCTTGCGCGGCCTCCGTACCTGTCTGGCGCGCCCAGCACACACCTGGACGAGCTTCTTCCACCACCGTCACACCGTATGAGCGGGCAATTGTAACCGTTTCATCTGTGCAGTTATTGTCGACAACTATGATTTCAAAGTCCCCTGAAAATTGCTGCTTCTGTAGAGAAGCAAGCGTTCGCTCCAAAAACCGGGCTTCGTTATAGCAAGGAATAACTATACTAAAACGAGGTTTTGTCTTTTCCATCTTGTAATAATTATTACACATGAGATAAAAAATTAATACCTCTCATGCTTATCTGTTCATTGTTGCTTTGCCTGTTATCATTATATTAATAATGAATTCTGTCGTTATTCTATCGCCCCATATTGATGATGCTGTGTTCAGCTGTTGGCATTTACTAATAAAGCCCGGGAGCAAGGTGATAACCGTTTTTGCAGGTATACCTGCCAGGGGAACGACAACACTATGGGACAGACTGTGTGGTGAGCCGAATAGCGTTGCAATGATGCACAAACGAATACATGAAAATGAGAGTGTCTTCAAGAAGATTGGCGCCGCTCATTACAACCTCTCATACCTGGACAGCCAGTACCCGTCTGTTGCGCGAGACATAGAGGATATCGCCCGTTCTATACTTGCTCATGCTCATGAAAATACGGTCTTCTATGCCCCTTTAGCCTCTGGTAGACTACGGCGTCATTCTGATCATATAACTATCCGGGAGCTAGGAGTGTTTTTGCTCAGTCAAGGCAAGAAGGTCTCCTTTTACGCCGATATACCCTATACGCTCATGCCCGCTCACCCGAACCAGGATTATGTACGAAGAATAAGTCAAAGGGCTAGTCAGCTTGTGGGCATTAACCTTTCGGCGAAAATATCTGAGCTGGACGACAAAGACCAAGTACGCAAAAGAGAAGCCATGAAGCAATATAAAAGCCAATACACAATGATCAACATTGCTTCTTTAGGAGCACTTGGAAGAAAGACTAATGTAATGCGAGAAATTACTTTTCATGTTGTATGATCGTTGCATCAAGAAACTATCTTCTTAAAACACTCAGTGCAGATGAGCTGCTGTGTATGCGATGGCAAATGTCTACATAGTCGCAAGGTAGATGGCGCAGAGGGAAACTGTTTGATCATTGTTGCGATGAGGCAGCTGAACGAGTACTAAGTATCTCGGAATTGTCCCACACTATAGAGGCGGGTTGATTGAACGACGTTAGCCTCCACCAGCCATTTTTACTGCACTGATACCAAACGCAAGCGACTATTCAGATACGGAGGGTTATATATTGACAAGACTGCTTCTACTTTAGGTCTTTCTTAAACTGCTCGAATTGTTCTTTGGTTATTTCGCCCTTGGCGTAACGCTCCTTAATAATATCAAGCGGATCAGCCAGGCGATCTTTCGTAGTTGTCTCACGGTGCCTTAATAGTCGTATGACTACATAAGCCACTGCCACGAAAAGCAATAGCCAGATAACAGCCATCAATATACCCCAGCCTTCGTTGTATCCGTTCATTGGCCCGTAGTAATACATACGAAACCCCTTCTTAATAGTTCCATCATCTCACCTATGCAACAAAGGCGCAGTGATGTGGATCAACTATATGGAATGCGGTCATCTATGTGGTCAGGCTTCGCATCAAGAATTTCAATAAATTTATCAACTTGGCGTTTTAGCTCTTTCTCGATGCCCAATGAACCGCTGGGTACAAAATGAAGACCTATAGACAATTCAGGATAATCAAATTGACAGCCTCATGAGCAGCAATTGAATCAACCATTACCGAAGTGCTAGTTACTATGCCCTTTGTGTGAGCTTCGATAATTCCCTTGTTAATACCATAGCTATACCCAAAGTCATCGGCATTAACTATCAAATATCGTTTTCTCATAATGGAAGTATATCAACCAGGCCAAGGAGAATCGAACTATTTAAGATAGGAATTTCATCGACATTATATAAATTATTTTTGATAACCATTTCTCATCTCGTAATTCTCTCTTGGTGACCCTAGACCATTCGGTTTATAAGGTTATTATAGTTGAACTTAGCAGGTAGAGTTGGTTATTGAATGGGAAATCTTACCGCTCAATTTAGCGCAAAGTTTCCGAGTGTGTTATCATAATTATGATAAATAATATGAAAGGATAGTCCATGCTAAACATTAGGCCCATATCCGACTTAAGGAATCGTTTTACAGAAGTGGATAAGGAGGTGAATTCTGGTGGTAAAACTACTATCTTTACGGTAAACGGCAAGGCTTCCATGGCTGTTCTGAGTTTTGACAAGTACAGTAAAATGGCACACTTGGATTATGTTGAGCGTGCACTTGATGAGGCCGATACTTATTCAGAAAATCATTCAGAGAACCTAACACATGAAGATGTGTTCTCTAAAATTAAAGCAAAACTAAATGGCTAAATTTGAAATTCGTTATTCTCCTCTTTTCTATGAGGATTTAAATGAGATTACGGATTACTTACTATTTGAACTTAAAAATG
>DAHUZY010000040.1 GCA_027314885.1 Candidatus Saccharimonadota bacterium
TGTCTCACGACATTAATTAAGAGCAATTAACAGAGAGAATACGGCTCAAAAACCAACACGTTTTTGCCTATAACTCAGTTTTAAACTATTGCCATGGTTATAGGATTATGTAATAAATTTTGAACAGAGGTAGCGTCCGGTTTGGTGTAATAAGTTCGAAATGAAAAATCACCCCAATTAACAGAGGTGATTAACGGAAATATTTAGACTATATCCGGTCTGGCGGGCCCGACCGGATTTGAACCGGCGATCTCCTCCGTGACAGGGAGGCGTGATAGGCCTCTTCACTACGAGCCCGCGATTGTTACCCCAATAGTTTATGTAAGTAACAGGGGTAATAATAACAATAGGGCTTACAAAATGCAATCGTTTCTTGTATATCTACACTTTAATATACTTCTCAACCCTCTCGTTGGCTTGAAGTGGCTTAAGGTAGGTGTCAATATTCTGAAGATTAATTTGAATATGTGCCCCGATCACCCCGCCTGGTCCGCTACTGATAGACTTAAGGATTTCTAAGGTATACCCGGTATTAACAATACCCGATACCTGACCTGGTTTGAGCTTAAAGAGCTCTGCCGTAATTATAGGAGATAGGTTGCTGTCATTGAGCGTTATGGGCCCGGGATATTGGCCGCCGTTGCCCTTTGTACTTGTGTCATCAGACACCTGGGAGGCGACAGTGGCAAAACTCGTTCCCTTATTAATTTCAGCTAATGCAGTTTGGGCTTTCGCCACCGCTGCGGTATCAAGTCTCGTAACAACTTCCTGCTGCAATAGTTGCCTTTTAAGCTCTTGCCTAAAGTCATTTTCGTTCCATCCATAAACTTCACTTAAAACGGCGTTAAATACATCTTGGCTGCTACCCAGACGGTTTTCGGCCCGCACGAGTGCTATCTGCTGGTTTACCTCATGATTACTCACAGACACATCGTGTTTAGCTGCCAGTTGTTTGACCTCAGTGTCCTGAATAACTGTTGCCATTGCCTGTTGCTTTAAGTGAGCAAGCTGTGTCCGGCCACTGGGGGATGAGAAGTCAACATGCTCTTGAGTCTTATAGAAGTGAACATCGTGACGAAGCTCAAAGAGATAGAAACTGTAACTAACCCAATCATTGCCCACTTTTGCTACCGGGAATGGTACCACCTCTGTAATATCATATATAAACGTAGAGGTATTTTGGAACACATATAGTAAAAGCCCGCAAACCACTAAGAAGGCGACCACTATCCCAATAAATATACTTACTGAAGTTCTTACAATATGGTGCTTTGATTGTTTGAGCGGGTAAATATACTTGCGGGCCCGAGCAAGTACCACTTCCCTATGATCTTCTACCGTCTCGTTGGTAATGCGCGGCACGTTACTGAGCGCGTCACTGAAGCGCTCTTCTATAGTCTGTTTACGCCAGAACTTAAAAGACCGAATCGACAACTTCGGTAATCTAATTTTCTTGCGTCGCTTCGGCTTCTTCATTCGTTACACTTAGCAGCTGGTCGTTATCAGCTGGATATTGAGTTGCTTTGATCCCCTCATCACGCAGAATAGTGAGAAGTTTTTTTTGAACCCGTGCCGGATGATGCACGTCGTGTATTTCTAAACTCCCTACGTATGTCTGTAGTTTTATTGTACCAAATCCAAGCAATGTTTCTTCAATACCAGACACCTCATAATTAATAGACTGGATCTGCGCCAGACTTATATCAGCCACCGCCCGATGAAACAGTCCTTTTTGGGTAATCTGTATAAAGCGTTGGTCAGTTACGATGAAGGTACTAAAGTGCCAGCCAATCCAGCTTGGCGCGAACACCAACAATCCGAGCACACAACCAAGAGCCAGACCGCCGAAAAATACCCCGAAGCCTAAATTAGGGTTAACTGCTGTAGGTAAGATGCCAATCAACGGCCCAAGCATGCCAAAGACCAGCCCTTTACGCATGACAATAGGGTGCTTATGGAAGACATACAAGACCTCTTCATTGTCGAACTGATCTTCGAAGTACTTTACCGGCGCTGTCTGATTGTCTTCTTCGGCCATATAAGTATTGTACCAACAAACCTTATGCTTGGTATCCCCGCCGCGACTCGAACGCAGATCTGCTCCTTAGGACGGAGTTATTCTATCCATTGAACTACGGGGACAGATGTCTCTGTGGACCTATTGTACAAGAAAAGCCATCACTGCTTCTATTGCTTGCGGGGCTGGGTAAACTGCTCGTGCACGACCCTGTAGTCGTATATTTCTTCTGGTTTGAACCAATGGGCTATTTCTTTCTTAGCCTCATCTTTGTCTGCTGAGGCATGCACGACGTTAGCCACTCCTCTGCCGACCTGCGAAGCTTGGCCATATGTCACATGTGCATAATCCCCGCGAATAGTTCCCGGCAGGGCAGTCTTTGGCTGGGTGTCTCCGACCATTTTCCTGACTACCTCAACTGCCTCAACACCTTCTAGCACGATAGCAATCACCGGCCCCTCCTGCATACTTGCGAGCGTGCTCTCAAAGATCTCATCACCTTTTCTAGTCTTGAGCGTACCGATACCTTCGTAATGCTGAGCGTAGTGCTCATAATCCGGCTCAATCATCTTCATTGCAACAATTTTGAAACCCACTTTTTCAAAGCGAGTGACTATTTCACCAATGATGCCGCGCATGACTGCATCGGGCTTAAGAATAAGTAGCGTTTGTTCCATATGGGTCCTTGTTTAGTTAGTTCCATTCTAACAGATGGGTGCGGTCTATACCATTAGGTAAATTTGCTCTACAATAAGGTTATGCTATTTGCAAAAGCAAAAACAGATTTTCTTGAATATATGGAAATAGAGCAAAACCGCTCTCAAAAAACTATCCAAAACTATGATCACTATCTCACGCGTCTTGTTGACTTCGCCGGTGACATATCTATCAAGGATATTGATGCCGAGCTCATTCGTAAATGGCGCCTCTGGCTCAATCGTCTTGGCACCAATACCAGTGATGAACTAAGTAAAACTACACAGAACTATCATCTTATTGCACTCAGGAGTTTTCTTAAATATTGTGCGCGGAGGGATATCCCTGCATTGGTTCCGGAAAAGATTGAGCTCGCTCGAACCAGAAGACGGCAAGTTACCTTCCTCAACGAAGATGAGTTGGAACGATTATTTGCACAACCTGACATAACTACCTTGATCGGTTTGCGTGACCGAGCTATTTTAGAGCTACTATTTAGTTCAGGCATGAGAGTAAGTGAGCTAGTCGGCCTTAACAAAGATCAGATAAATTTAAAACGACGGGAATTCATGGTACGAGGAAAGGGTCAGAAAGATCGTCCTATCTTTATAAGCCAAGAAGCCAGCCAGTGGGTAGAACAGTATCTTAATAAACGCAGTGATACCGCAAAACCACTCTTTATTCGTTACGGCGGGAGCAAGCAAGTCGATCTCAGCGGCAATTTCCACCGCTTAACTGCACGTAGCATCCAGCGCCTTGTCGCTCGTTACGCGCTCCTCGCCGGTATCACCAAACATGTCAGCCCTCACTCGCTTCGTCATTCATATGCGACCGACTTACTGATGAATGGTGCAGACGTGAGAGCAGTGCAAGCACTCCTTGGCCACAGCAATATAGCTACCACACAGATATATACTCACGTAACCGATCCTCACTTAAAGGCCATCTACGAAAAGTTCCATCACCAAACAGATAATACCTAAGGAAGCTTAATTCTCAAGGTTACAAGAATTATTCAGTGGGGAAAATGAAGTATTTGCT
The DNA here is from genome assembly GCA_027314885.1 of Candidatus Saccharimonadota bacterium. GTDB lineage: Bacteria > Patescibacteriota > Saccharimonadia > Saccharimonadales > UBA4665 > JAJZAF01. The sequence goes on from DAHUZY010000040.1 coordinate 3,755, forward strand.
GGTGTATTATTAGCTCCTGGGGTCGCAGGGTTAGTCCAAAACTCCTTGCACGTTCCATTCGACTGAATGGCGTAAGAAGGCAGTGTCTGTACACCGTTTTGCGTAGTTGCCGTACCAGAGTTGGTGGTAGTAAAAGGCACCATTTCGTCTATACGCTTTACTACGTCCTTATCCTTCCCCGTAACATCAATCTCTACTTGCGATCCATAAAAGTCTGTCGTAGCACTTGACGAACTCATGCAGCCATCGCCGCTGTTTGCAGCGAGACAAGCATTGATTGCACCATACGCCCAGTTATAGTGAACAAGCCACTGACTTGGAGTTCCAATGTTAGGGGGTGTGGGAGGTATGTTGGTAATTTTTACTGAGAAAGGATACTCACCCTGAGGAGTACCGGCTGCCCCTTTTGTATACGCAGCCCCGACAATTATGTCATTGCAAGGATTAGTACTTGGATAGCCTGCGTTGGTTGTGTTCGCGTCTTCGCTCTGGTAATTAACTGCTCCCCATCCATTCCCCCAGGTAGCCCCAGGCAAAGGAAAGAGAGAAGCGCAAGAATATGTCGTTGCAGGATTAGGGTTTCCCGGATCATTGACAGCACTATTGGCTGTAGGGTAAAGCATGACAGTGAAAGTATCGTTAGTAAGATTATTTCGAGTCACTTGACCATCATAAATTGGTGTCAGACTTAACTGTACAACCGGTGCGTAATGTTTATTTTCCCACGTAGAAAGACTGGGGAAGCAACTCCCCTGGCTCCCGCCACAATATTGACTGGATGGAACGGGAGTATTTTCTTGATTGGGTTGTGTAGTAGTCGCATTACTGCCCCAGTAAAAATAGAGATTTTTGAGCGATGGCGCTCCGCCAGCCGACGATGACTGGACACTAAAGAGAAAATTAGCTGCACCAGTAGAATTAGCGCTCGATATAATCTCATTCGGTGGCGTCAAGTTGACCGTTGCGCAACTATAACTTACACCGTCTGCGCTATTTAGTGATCCAGACGGAATAAGGTTGCTGTATGGTCCATTATTTAAGCATTGTTGGCCATTAAAATATTGGTTGGTTGCTGCGTTCTTGCCTGCTTCGGCAATAATAGCAGGAAGGTTATTTCTAATATCGTTTACCCCGCTTTCTGCCGCGTAGTATGCTTGGGTCGTCAGCTGGTTATTCAAGGCAATGCGCTGCTCACGCCGAGCCACCTGGGAGAACCCAACGGTAACGAGCGCCATGACAATAATAAATATAAAGGCTACTACTAAAGAAGCGAAGCCATTTTCTTGCTCTATAACAGGTCTTGGTTTTTTCATAACCACCCATATTTTACTATACATTTTACTGTACACGCTGGCCCACCTCTGTGGTTAAGCTTGATGTAGCACAAAATTGGAAGCCCGTACTGCCTTTGCAGAGAATGTCGGGGTTATTAATAAAGGTACCATTGCCATAAGTACCATCCTGGGCTTTCGCGGTAGTATCGAATAGATCATAGTTGCCGATAGACATCCCGACCGAAATCGACCAATTGCCATCTTGATTCGCGCCTCCTCCATGCCTACCGGGTAGCAGCTGATTGACTTGGAAATCAGTTAGTATTGCTCCTGAGGCAACGTAAGCGGTCCCTGTCGGCTGAGTACCTGCGGCTGAGGGCGGAGGGGGGCATAGAATATTTGCAGGATCGTAAGTACCGCTGCAACCATAACTCCCCCATGGGCCCGGGCCTGGGCCGAATCCGGGACCACGACCATGACCAGGACCGTGTGGCGGAGGACCGGCACTATTCACATAGCCACAGCCTTCAGTAGGAGTAGTCCCACGGACCAGTGCCTGGTAGGTGTCTGTTGGGCCTGTTCCAACCCTGAGGCCCTGTACATATAGGTAGCGCACGCTCCCTATGCAAAGCGCCTGCTCAGTGTATATATGCGCGGGAGCTCCCTTTTCAACCGATAAGCCTATTGAAAATGGAAGCGTGACATTCTGTATTACCCCTGAGTTGTCTTGTATTTCTTGACTAATCTGACTAACAAGGTTTTGCACATCATTCTGAACTCCCTCTTGAGTTAAGCCTTTCGTATATACGTCTTGAATGCCTATCATGACCCCCGTAGCAATCAGCAGTATAGTCGAAACGATAGTAGTTGCGATCATAAGCTCTAAGATGGTGAAGCCTGATTGAGACCGGTGAAGACGCTTACTCATACCTATTCCCCCGAATATACCCTGTAGAATAGCCTTACCGTATCCGTCCCACCCGTATTGACCGTACTCGTGCTGCCAGTAACTGACCAGTCAACTTTAACTACAAAATTGTCGTAATTAACAGGGTGAGGACCTCCAGATGACTGAACGTAGTAATAGTCGGTAATATGGTAGTAAACCCCATAGTCGTGCGTAGCTGTTTCGGTATACATCGGATATGCCTGCCCTGAACTCATATAAAATTCATAACAATCTGTTACAGGTGCTCCGGCATACAGAGAGCAATCCGTAGAACCAGATTGACGCAGTTCAGACAAGTCAAATGCAGCTATGCCTGCAGCATTTGTATAACTTTGTATTGTTGTAGCCCGTATTTCCTCTATTTGTTTCTGGGCTAGTGTTGTCGCATACGAGTTTTGTTCTGCCTGTTGCGCATCATATAGGCTCCGTGAGGCAGACGCGTATGATATAGAGAGGGCAAAGCCAAGTACAGCGAGTACGATCATGACTTCTATGATGGTGTCTCCCCTGCTGCCAAGGTTGATTATCTTTTTCATTATCATCCTACTTAACACTTGTTGCTGCCTAGCATGTCTACGTTGACGGTTAACTGATTACTTTTAGTACCAATCCCTATATCTGCATACTGTGTGCCATCGGTAACGCACATAAGAACTTGCTGGTTTGATTGTACTAACGTCAAGGCACACCCTAGCGACCCGTTCTTGTATGCATGAGACAGCGTAGAAGACGGGCTGCTGCCGCACCCATTGATGCTTGCTCCACTGACACCGCTCACATAGTAAAGCTGCACTGGATTAACAGTGCTCTGCGTGCCGCTTTGACCATACGTGCCCAGATTTTGCATCACACCTAAAGCATAGCTGGTAGTAAAACTAGACCCGGAGGATGAACTGACGCCCATCTTAATCACCTGTAAATTCTGAGGCACTGCCTTTCTGGTGGCCGTCTGGTTGGAGCCATATGCATAATTAATAATAGACGGCTCATCATTATCCAGTGGAGTTGACGGGTGAGCGCTATCAGGGCTGACTGGCAAACCCTGACTGTTTAATCTAAGGCCAGCGACAGTATATGTATCGTAAAACCGTCCTCCGGATACCGGATAAAAGAATTGATCTATTTTCCCCAGAAAGATGCACTGGGACTGAGTCCCTTGATCACTTTTATGGTTTATAAGAAAAGCCTTAAGCATGCTACCCGTCGAATTACAACTTAGGTTTACGTCGCTATATTGGCCATCACTGACTTGCTCTATGGTGCTCTGAATGCTTGACGCCAGCTGATTAACTCCTTGCCGAAAGCTGGTATTTTCTTCTTTACCGCTGATGAAGCTGGCTGCAATTAAAAACATGAGTGCGGAGACAGCCAACACAATCATAACTTCAACGATAGTGTAGCCGCCAGGTGTTTTTGCACCTTTCATGATAGTTCCCAGTATAGCACAAGCGCTATGGGGTAAAACACCTTAAATATGGATAAATATCCTG
>DAHUZY010000041.1 GCA_027314885.1 Candidatus Saccharimonadota bacterium
GCCGACCTTTACTCTGATGGTACCTGGTGTGTGACTTTCTCGTTTGGCTGTTTCGGCTCGGACGATATGTTAATTTTTGAGACATAAAAAATGAATCCTTTATTTAAGTAAGTAGTAAATCGACTGCTTGCAATGAACGTCGAGTCTATTGAGCACAACTTACTCAGGATCCATCATAAACAATGCCCCAACTATAGCACAATCTTAGCAGGTCAGCAACAAAAATTATATTACTATATAATTTTTTTGCTTATTGTACTATAGTGTAGTTATACAAACACGTGAAGTGGCGGCTCAATATTATGAAGGTGAAACATTCTCAAACTATCCGTGTTTCCCCGATAGCCCAGGAATAATAAGTGCCTCGTGAGATAAACCACTGCTTTGCACCTTGCTCAGCCTGCTATGACCAGCCGTATTTCCTACTTTGGTAACGGCTGAACATAACATTAAGTGTAGCCCTGACAAGAATCGTAGCCCTACAGCCAACGAAAAAGCTAGCAATTCCTTTGTCATAATAGTTTTCAGACCAATTTCAGATCGTCGATACAGAATAAGAGCTTGTATATAATAATTGTTATTCGTAAAATAAGGAAGCATATGTCAGAAATACTAGTGCTTGGCGGAGATGGTTTTTGCGGCTGGCCAACAGCATTACATTTGGCTGCGCATGAAGACAACCGCGTCACAATTGTAGATAATTTAAGCCGGCGCCGGATTGACGATGAGTTAGGCGCGGAATCGCTCACGCCCATCAGCACAATGCAGACACGTCTTGAGGCTTGGGAAGAAATTGCTGGGAAAGAACGTGCAATAGGCTTCGCTGAGATCGATATAGCCAATGACTACTATGGGATCCTCGATCTTATTAATAGGCATGGTCCGGATGCTATTGTACATTTTGCAGAACAGCGTTCCGCTCCGTATTCCATGAAAAACCCCGAAACTGCTATATATACATCTGACAACAATGAAGCTGGTACCACTCGTGTTTTGACGGCTATCGCCAACAGCGAGAGTAAACCACACTTAGTCCATCTGGGTACTATGGGCGTATACGGATACGGTCATCTTGGCAAGACGCCGATTCCTGAGGGCTATCAAGAAGTGACCGTACCTACAGACGAAGGCCCGAAACAGTCTGAGATCCTCTACCCGGCCGATCCGGGTTCAATATATCATATGACCAAAGTAGTTGATCAAGCTAAGTTTGCCGCTTACGCCAAGTTCTATGGACTACGCATTACAGATCTCCATCAAGGAATTGTATGGGGGACTCAAACCGACCAAACCAAGATGGATCAGCGTCTTATTAATCGCTTTGACTATGATGGCGACTATGGCACTGTCCTCAACCGTTTCCTGATGCAGGCCGCCATTAAGCACCCGCTCACTGTGTACGGTACGGGTGGTCAGACCCGCGCATTTATAAATATCCAGGATACCGTTCGCTGCATTGAGCTAGCTATCAAGAATCCGCCAGAAGAAGGTGACCGTGTTGCAATTCACAACCAAGTTACGGAGACCTACCGAGTCAGTGAGCTTGCAGAGCTCATATCAGGACTCACCGGTGTGGCGATCGAGTACCTCCCAAATCCGAGAGCAGAAGCGGCTGAGAACGATTTAGTCGTAAGGCATGAACACTTAGAGGGTTTCGGGCTCGAGCCCACCACTTTAGCAGACGGTCTTCTGGAAGAGGTCATACAAGTTGCGAGAAAATATGCTCATCGTGCCGACAAGAGCGTCATCCCTCCTAGCTCATATTGGAATGGTGAGGTCCCTGCAGCGAAACAGCTAGGCGATAAAGTTGCTGGCGCCGTGTAGATATAGAAGGCTCAGGAGCACAGTATAAAGTGCTGGTCGAGCTTGGAATATACGGAGTTTAAAAGAGCTCTTTGATGCTAATTCTACGGCCATACTGCATCGCACCGTATTGAAACGCTCTCACTACAAATGCAATTGCTGTCACTACAGATACAAACAGAATGGCAAAGGAAATAAGCACATCAGTCGTCGATATTGTACCTACCGCGTTACGAAGCAGCACTGTCGATGGCGCAGTCAGTGGAAAATAGGTGAATACCTGCACAATCAATGAATGCGGTGAACTGACAATATATGCCAAGGCGTATATGGGTATTAATGACCATATGATTATTATGAATAAGTACCGACTGGCTTCTTGAGCACTCGGGAATAATGAGCCAAACCCCATTAGGAGACTTATATACAGCATCAAACCGAATAGCAAAAAGGCGAAACCGGTGACCACGACTGATGCACTGATGGGTATATGGTTTAATGCTACTCCTCCGGGTAGGGTAATGTGATTTTTGAAGATAACATAGGCTATGAGTAGTGGAATAACAATAATGACCACCTGCACTAAAGCTAAAATGAAGATTGAGAGCACTTTACCGAGTATGAGGCTTCGAGACTTAATTGAAGTGAGCAATATTTCAGCAGCTCTGTTCTCTTTTTCTTCAGTAGTCGCAACTACGGCAAAATATGCCAACATAACAACTAAGACCAAGAAGGTTATCCAAATGATGCCGGGGGCAATAATGGCAGCAAGGCCTTTAGTTGGTTGACCGTTTTTGTATGTCGCGTCTGTAATAGGAGGAGATTTTTCGAGGATTTGAGCAATTTGGTGGTTGCGGGTTAGCAGACTCACGTGCAAGTCGACACTTTCCCTCAAAAGCGTTTCGGCTGCACTGTTATATGGCGGGCTAAATTTAACACCTTGATCCTGGGCATAGACAGAGATACCCTCTTTAGCAACATTCTGAGGATAGTAAAAGAAAGCTGTGAGCTTATTGGCCTTTACAGCCGCCACACCTGCTTGTACGTTTGGCTCACTCACAATATTTTGTTTCTTGATGATCTCGGCATTAATCAATCCGGCCTGGTCGTAGATGCCGATTTTAGCGGTCTGAAAATATGACTGATTTTGTGACTGAACAGTAGTATTAGCATTATGTGCGGAGGCGTAATCAATTAAACCTATCACGATGACGATCAGGGGAATAACGATCGTTGCAAACCAGAAACTTCTCTTCTTAAGCGACCGTACTACCTCAAAACTAATAACCCTTCCCATCTTAGTCATGTCCGCCCCCTTCATATAACTGAATGAATATATCATTGAGGCTTGGGCGACGAACTTCAAAGACAGTCACGTGCAAATCCGATTGTGAGGCTAAATACTTGAATATATCGTCAGTTGTTACCTTTTCTGCCCAGACGAGCTCGGCGTAATGGGGGCGCTTAGTGTGGATGGTGTAAAGTTTGGTGTTTGTAGGCAATTCCCCGGTAAAATTAAGAGCAATGACATGCCCGCCAAAGCTGTCTTTGACCTCCTCTATGCTTCCATACAAAGCTGATGTGCCATCTTTCAACATTAAGATACGGTCACAAAGTTGCTCTACCTCTTCCATGCGATGAGTGACAAGCATAACAGTCGCCCCTTTTTGACGTCTTTCACTAATAATATCCATGAGTAAAGATCGATTGACGGGATCAAGCGCTTCAGTTGGTTCATCAAGTATCATTAGACTGGGCTCATGCAAAATTGTCACACCAAGCTGGACTTTTTGTTGCTGTCCACCGGATAATTTCGTAAGCCGTTCGCGGGCCTTATCCGCCAGACCGACTCGCCTCAAATACGTTAATGACCTCTTTATTGCTTCAGTTTTACCGATACCGTGCAGCATCGCAAAGTAAACCATAGTCTCTAATACCGGTTCGTTTCGATAGAGACCTCGTTCCTCGGGCAAATAACCAACCTCTGAAGACATCTTCGGACTATATCGCAGCCCATCTATACTCAGGCTGCCATGGGTAGGTTCAAACAACCCAAGTAAAGTTCGTATAGTAGTAGTTTTGCCGGCACCATTTGCACCGAGAAAGCCAAAGACTTCACCCTTATTCACGGTGAAAGATAAGTCTTTAATTACCTCCTTGCTACCAAACTGTATTGCAAAGGACTTAATTTCTACTTTTGGTATAGGCTCTTGAGGCATAGTACCTATTATAAAGCTTAAACTTATTGATAACACAAGGTAATAATTGAGAAATAGAAAACCAGGTTATGTATGGAGGCTCAGTATCCCAGGGTTTTTACCACGTGGGCCAGAAAGGCTGCTATAAGGAAGAATTGGAGTTACCTTAAACAGACATTACCTATTTTTCAACAATTACACCTCTGAGGCTGTTATACAATGGGGCTAAGGTGAAAATAAGGAGGTAAAGAGTATGGGTAAAGTTATGCACTTTGAAATTACAGCCGACGACGTTGCAAGAGCCAAGAAGTTCTATGAAATCTTCGGGTGGAAGATTAACGATGCAAATATGCAGGGGTTAGGTACGATGAGATACCTTGTGGCAAAAACTGGTGAAGGAGAATCTGGTACTGACGGCGCTATCATGACACGCGAGTTCCGAAGCGAACCCACGATTATTTGGATAAGTGTGGATAATCTCGACGAAATGATCGATAAGGTTCAGGCTGCGGGGGGCAAAACCGCAGGTGAGAGACACAGTGTGCCAGGTATTGGCGATACTATCTATATTAAAGATACTGAAGGAAATACTGTCGGCCTAATTCAGCCATTACCTCGCCAATAAAGTTAAGAAGAACTGCCTGCCTGTTCCTTAAACTTGCCCCGGATACAGAGGTATAAGGCCGTCTTTAATACCCATTATCATGGCTTGTCGGGGAGTCTTGGATTCGAGTTTACCGTAAATGCTTTTCCTCATGCTGTGAATAGTTGTAGCAGAGACTCCGAGCCCGCGAGCAGCATCTTTCTGACTTGAGCCATAATAATTTTCCAATAGCTTACGCTCACCTTTTTTAAGTTGATGGGTACGGCCTGCTGGTACGTTGTCAAGCGACAAGATGCCAACCCGAACTGCGTCCATAACCAATTCATACATATCTTTTACACCAACTTTCTTATATATGTTATGTAGATGCGCAGACACACCAGATTCAGACAGGTCCATTTCAGCAGCAATATTGCGAGTCTCCTGAAATAGTTTTTGGACAACTTGCAGTTCCTTCTCAGAGAGTTCCTTGAAAGCTTCCTCTTTTTGATTCACACTCTCTAAATAGCTTTCTCTAACTGTTTCTCTTTGTAAGTGCCGCTCGATTGCTACGGCCTTTAGCAGATCCGTTGGTTGAACATCTTTCACGCAGATGACTACAGCTTTCTTGTACAGCCCGATGACCTGACGCCCGTCAGAGCCAGTAGCCACATAAGCGCGCTGGGCTTCTGAAACACGACGTCCTATCAGCCAGAAAGTCTGGCCATTAGTGTCCTTGCGAACTCGCCGCCAGTTATTTGGGATCATGCCAAGTAGCGCATCGATTGCGGGATCATGACCGTCGCTAAACTCAGCATACAAGCTGATTGCATTCTCAACGCTTTCTAGAGCTTTCTTCATTTGCTTGTGATCGAGTTCGGGCATAGGTTCGTGCCGACCTTGTTCTGTTGGTGCTTGGATTCCTCCAAAACCATTAGCCACAGCCAGCTGGCCAAGCACAGGCCCGGCAGATATACTCTGCACGCCAGACTCTGCAACTAATTTGCTGGGGCCTTGGGTGTGCATAATCTCAAGTCTTGCTTGTTCGGTGGCTAGCGGCTGATGACCGTAGCCAGGCGTCTCTCCCGAAATATTGCTCATAAATACTGATATACCATCCTTTTGTTCATAAAGCAAAGTTTTTTTGTCACCAACCAGCTGCTCTCAAACAATAGATTTTGTGATATAACTCTCAGTCAGCCAATTCTCAAGTCTATTAGAATATAATAGCAATTAGATAGACATAATCATGGACGACATCACACCAAGAGCCGGCAATAATATACCTCAGAATACGAAACCGCCAATTAACCCTTTCGTAAATTCGGTTATGCCTCCCCGGGGACCAAAGGAGCGCTCGTTCTTCCGCAAACGTGTGCTTTTAGCCATTATTTTGTTTGTGCTAGTGGTCATACTTTGTATTGTCCTTATTGACGTTTTTTCAAGTGTAACGCAGAAGCATACTGTGGGCAGCTCCCATAAAGTCATACACCGATCACCCGCAGTCAGCCAAACGATACAGACCGCTACGCAAACCTATACGGCATCAAGCTACGGCTTAACCTTCAGCTACCCGAGTAACTGGACTGTCTTCGATAATGGCAACGGGCCTATGACTGTTACATCCCCACCTATGCGACTGACGGCTGCAAGTGGCAATAAAGTAACAGGACAAATTATTATGACCGTACAACCTCAAGGCCAACTGCCTGCCGGCTTCAAAGCCGGCACAGACCTCGCGGTCTTAAACTCACAGATCATCAAATATACCAAACCGACACCGTCACAGAGTGCGCAGACCTATATAAGTTTCGTGCAGTACTCTTCGGCCACCATTAAGGGTAGTCTAAACGGCATATACGTCACCGGTAATTATGGTTACCAGAAGGACCAAGCGATTCCTGGCAGTAATATTGCCAGCATAAACCCGCTCATCACCATTACCTTTATCCAGTGCGGCAACAGCTCCTGTTCGTCCAACCTCAATCCGCTTATGATTGCAGCGAGCAGCTGGAATAATACAGCCTTTCAGACTCCAATCGTCAATATATTTGAATCGTTCGTATTTTAGTCGCCCTCAATCTTATATGTGCTGTACAGGCACACGCAGATCGGGCTTTTGCTTAATCAGCATATCCCTTACCCCATTGACAATTTCTTCTGGCTCACCACTAAACGGCACACATTCCCAATCATGCCAGCGTTCGCCTATGTCAATAAAAGCGCGGACCATACGATGAAAGACATGGGAATCGGTAATGGTTTTTGGTAGTTGCATTCGTACGAGTTCCGGGAATACATCTCGGTGATATCGATATGTCGTACCTTCGTTCTCTAGGTCAAAGAGTATCGGTTCATACTTATCCATGGCATGCACAAAGCGTGCCTCTGGTGTTTCTGCTTCTTCATATTGCAGAATGACATTATGCATAAATGGATTGTTTCCTAGTTCACCAAGCAGTTTAAAAAGGCCCGCTACTTCCCGGGCCTTCTTAGATTCCAGCAATATGGGATCATTAATGGGCGTATCACCACTATAAATTTCCTTGAGATCGTGGGCATGGCACATGGCCTGCACTGCCCAAACATCAAGATCATCTCGCTGCGTTCCCGCATAATACACACTCATAAATCCAAGTCGCCAACTGTGTTCGGCATCTGTTTGTCGCCTTCCGTCCTTATAACGTTGGCGGCGCTCGATTGCCTCCATCCCGCGAGCGTAATGTATGCCGGTCAGCATTTCATGAACGTTGTTCGGTATAGGCGGTTCAGGCGTAATTCCACCAAAGGAAGCAAGTATAGAGTCGGCTTCTTTTATCCCTGAAGGTTGTAACTGGTTTGCGTCAGCAGCCAAAGCGTTTATTGTTGTAACCTTTCA